>NZ_BBIV01000011.1 GCF_000730665.1 Pseudomonas plecoglossicida NBRC 103162 = DSM 15088 | reverse complement strand
CGATGAGGCCAGTGCGATCAGCGCAAGACCCCCTCCTCCACCAACAACTTCAGAATCGCCTCGGCGCCTTCCTGTGGAGAAACATCCTTCAACACCTTGCCGCCGCCGCCACTGGCCTTGGCTGTCGCCGCCTTCATCCGGTCCGCACCGCTCTTGGCCTTGATCACCTTGAGCCTTTTGGGCCGTGGACGCGCCGGCTGCAGCTCGGCATCCGCCAACAGTTCATCCTCGACAATCGCCACATTCCTCGCCGCCAGCACACCCCGGCGCGCCGGCCCAAACGCGCTCTGGCGCGGCTTGGGCGCGGCGTTATCCACAGTCGCCAGCAGCGGCAGGCGTACCTTCAGCCGACGCCGTTGCCCACGTGGCAATGCTTGCAGCACCTGGGCAGTGCCATTATCGATCGACTCCACTTCGGCCAGCCCCACCACCAGCGGCCAGCCCAGTTTCTCGGCCAGCAGGAACGGCAACATGCCCGATCCTTCGCCAGTCTCTGCCTGGCTGCCGGTGAGTACCAACTGGGCACCGGCATCGCGCAAATAATCACCGAGCACGCCCAACACATCGGCGCCAGCCGGCTGTTCCAGCACGTCGAGATGATCCAGGCCCATGCCCAGGTAAGCCCGCAGCGCCTCTTCCCGCGGGTCGCCGGCATGCACCACCTGCATGTTATCCCCAGCCAGTTGCAAGCCCAGCTCCACGGCGCGGGCATCTTGCTCGGCGCGGCGGGCGCGACCGGAGCTCGGGTGGGCACCAATGGAAACCAGGCTGATGACTTTCGTACTCATGCTCGTGCCCTTATGCCGCGTCGCGCTGACCGCCGCTGCGGAAGTTGTCCACAGCCTCGATCAGTGCCTGGAGAATCGCCGAGCTGTCGCCAATCACCGACAGGTCGGCCCGTTTGATCATGTCGCAGCCAGGGTCCATGTTGATCGCCACCACCTTGTCGCAGGCACCGATGCCCTGCAGGTGCTGGATCGCGCCAGAGATACCCACAGCCACGTAGACACGCGCCGTGACCCAGGTACCGGTGGCACCGACCTGGCGGTTGCGCGGCATGAAGCCGTCGTCCACCGCCACCCGCGAGGCGCCTTCGGTGGCGCCAAGGGCCGCGGTGGCCTTGTGGTAGAGGTCCCAGTCCTTCACCCCGTTGCCGCCCGAGACGATGAACTCGGCCTCGGCCATGGCGATGGTGGCCGGGTCCACGGCTACCGCACCCAGGTCTTCGATACGCGACAGGCTGCGTGCCACGCTTGTGGACAACTCCACCGGCAATGCCTCGTGACGGGTTTCGCTGACCGGCTCGGCACACTCCGCCGCCCCCAGGATCAGCCGTGGAACAGCACGCTGCAGGTCCTGCTGGCCAGCACCGGCACGGCCGATGCACTGGCCATCCCTGACCTGCCAGACCCGCGTCGCCGGGCGTTCGCCCAAGGCCGCGCCGAGGCGCCGGCCCAGTTCGCCGCCACCGCTGCGGCTATCGGGCAACAGCCAGTGACGCGGGGTGAACTGGTTATCCACAGCCCGCAGGCCCTGCACCAACTGCTCCGGTGCATAACCTTCGAATGCCTCGCCCTCGATGACCAGCAGGCGGTCGACCCCGGCTGTGGAAAAGTTGCTTTCCTTGTGCTCCCCGAACACCACGGCCAGCACGGCGCCGTCGTTGCCGGCAAGGCTGTGGGCCAGCCCCAGCAGGTCGCGGTCGTGGCTGCTCAAGCGACCACCGACCATGTCCGGCACCACGGCGATATAAAACGCCGGTGCCGGTACCTGGTGCAGCGGCAGCTGCACCTCGGCCGCTGCCGTGCGCCGCCCACCGACACCCGTACCCTGCTGGGCACCACTGCGGTCGATGCGCTTGAGGCCAGCCGGGCCGATGAAGCCGGCGGCAAGCGCATGGGGATTCTTGCGGATCAGGCCGTTGGGCCCCATCCAGCGGGTCTGTTGCGTCTGCATCGCCGCGTGCAGCGGATGCAGACGGTTACGGGCGATCCACTCGGCGCGTGGATCGCGGCGGATGATGTCGCTCATCAGTGCACCTCCGCAGGTTCACGTTTGACCGTTGGCGACTTTGGGGCCGACGGAGTGTCCTCTTCGATCAGCACATCGGCTACCAGCTCGGCGAGGTCCTTGATCTGTGGGCGTGGTTCGACCACACCTTCGAGCATCGCGGTGCACTGCGGGCAGCCCACGGCCACCAGCTCGGCTTGCGTTTCGCGGATGTCGTCCATGCGCATGTCGGGAATACGCTGCTTGCCCGGGATGTCGGTGATCGGCGCACCGCCACCACCGCCGCAGCAACGCGAGCGGAAGCCCGAACGCTCCATCTCGCGCACTTCGATGCCGAGCGCCTTGAGCACTTCACGGGGCGCTTCGTACTCACCGTTGTAACGGCCCAGGTAGCACGGGTCGTGGTAGGTGACGCTGCCGCCCTTGTGCTGGCCAAGGTTGAGTTTCTTCGCCGCGATCAGCTCGGCGATGTAGGTGCTGTGGTGCTGCACCTGGTACTCGCCGCCCAGCGCGCCGTACTCGTTCTTCAGCACATGGAAGCTGTGCGGGTCGCAGGTGACGATGCGCTGGAACTGGTACTTGGCCAGGGTCTGGATGTTGCGCTTGGCCAGTTGCTGGAAGGTCGCTTCATCACCCAGGCGACGGGCCACGTCGCCGCTGTCGCGCTCTTCCAGGCCGAGCACGGCGAAGTCGACGCCGGAGGCCTTGAGCACCTTCACGAACGACCGCAGGGTGCGCTGGTTGCGCATGTCGAAGGCGCCGTCGCCGACCCAGAACAGCACCTCGGTGGTTTGCACCTCCGAGAGCAGCTTCAGGTTCAGGTCCGCCGCCCAGTTCATCCGCCCGCCTGGGGCAAAGCCGCCCGGGTTGTCGGTGGCGATCAGGTTGTCCAGCACCTCGGCGCCCTTGTTCGGGGTCGCGCCTTTTTCCAGGGTGAGGTGACGGCGCATGTCGACGATGGCATCGACGTGTTCGATCATCATCGGGCACTCCTCGACGCAGGCGCGGCAGGTGGTGCACGACCACAGCGTTTCGGCGTCGACCAGGCCGTTGACGATCGGCTGGTGCGGGTTGCCGCCATGTTCGCCGATCGGCTTGCCAGGGTAAGGGCTGCCGGCGAACTGCGCGTCAGTACCGCCGGCCAGGCCGATGACCATGTCCTGGATGAGCTTTTTCGGGTTCAACGGCTGGCCGGCCGCGAACGCCGGGCACATGGCCTCGCATTTGCCGCACTGCACGCAGGCGTCGAAGCCGAGCAGCTGGTTCCAGGTGAAATCCACCGGCTTTTCCACGCCCAGCGGTGCGTTCGGGTCTTCCAGGTCCAGCGGTTTGAGGCCGGTGGAGCGGCCGCCGCCGAAGCGTTCGGCGCGGCGGTGCCAGGCCAGGTGCAGGGCGCCGGCGAAGGCGTGCTTCATCGGGCCACCCCAGGTCATGCCGAAGAACAGCTCCGACACGCCCCACAGCACGCCCAGGCCCAGCACCGCGACCATCACCCAGCCACCGGTGTTGGCCGGCAGGATGCCGGCGACCGGCAAGGTGGCGATGAAGAAGCTCGCGGAGAACGCCAGCAGGCTTTTCGGCAGGCGCATCCACGGGCCCTTGGACAAGCGCGAAGGCGGGTTCAGGCGCCGTTTGAAGACGAAGATGGCGCCCGCGAACATGATGACCGTGGCCACCAGCAAGGCATAGCCGAGGAGCTTGCTCTGCAGGCCGAAGCCGTGCACCAGGATCGCCAGCACGGCCGACAGCACGAAGCCGCCCGCGGTGGCCACGTGGGTCTTGGACATGTACTTGTCGCGCTCGACCACGTGGTGCAGGTCCACCAGGTAGCGCCGCGGCATGGCCAGCAGGCCGCCGATCAGGTCGACCTTGGAGGCGCGGCCACGCCGCCACATGCGCACCCGGCGCAGAGCGCCGAGCACCGCCAGGCCAAGGGCAGCGAACAGCAGGATGGGTAGAAGGGTGTTCAACATGGGAGGCTCCCACAAACAGCTGGATTCTTGCGCCGCTCTCTAGGGCAGCGCGGACCCCTGTAGGAGCGAGCAGCGCTCGCGATAGCGCCCGATCAGACAACCCGGTTGCCAAGGCTGACGCCATCGCGAGCTATGCTCGCTCCTACAGGGGGGCCAGTCCCGCCTCTACAGAGGCGGTGCGATCAGAAGTCCTTGCACAGGCGCAAGGCGTCGTAGATCGCCGCATGCACGTTGCGCTGGGCCACGCAGTCGCCGATGCGGTACAGCAGGTAGCCCTCGCCCGGCTGGCTGAGGATCGGCTGCGGCTTGATGGCGAACAGCGCCTCCACGTCGATCTGGCCCTTGTTGCGCGAACCGTCCTTCAGCGCGTAGTACAGCTGCTCGTCAGGACGCACGCCGTTCTCCACCACCACCTGGTCTACCACGCGTTCTTCCTTGGCGCCGGTGTACTCGTTCTCGAGCACCGCCACCAGCTTGTCGCCCTCGCGGTAGACCTTCTCCAGCATCATGTCGCCGGTCATGATCACTTCTTTGGGGTACATGCTGCGGTAGTAGGTCGGGAAGGTGGTACCACCCATGGCCACACCGGGCTTGATGTCGTCGGTGACGATCTCGACCTGGCTGCCCTTGTCGGCAATGAAGTCGGCCACGGACATGCCGGTGAACTCGCAGATGGTGTCGTACACCAGCACGTTCTTGCCCGGCGCGACCTTGCCGTCGAGCACGTCCCAGCTGCTGACCACCAGCCCTTCGGCGGCGCCCCAGTGCTCGTTCTGCTCGAGGAACGAATGCCCGCCCACCGCCAGCACGATGATGTCCGGGCGCAGGTCCTGGATGGTCGCGACATCAGCGGCGGTGCCCAGGCGCAGGTCGACCTTCAGGCGCGCGAACTCCAGCTGGTACCAGCGGGTGATGCCGGCGATCTGGTCGCGCTGCGGTGCCTTGGCGGCAATGGTGATCTGCCCGCCGATCTGGTCCTTCTTCTCGAACACGGTCACGTCGTGGCCGCGCTCTGCAGCCACACGAGCGGCCTCCATCCCGGCAGGGCCGGCACCGACCACCACCACCTTGCGCCTGGCCCCGGTGGTCTTCTCGATGATGTGCGGCACACCCATGTATTCACGGGAGGTCGCGGCGTTCTGGATGCACAGCACATCCAGGCCCTGGTACTGGCGGTCGATGCAGTAGTTGGCACCGACGCACTGCTTGATCTGGTCGACCTGGCCCATCTTGATCTTGGCGATCAGGTGCGGGTCGGCGATGTGCGCACGGGTCATGCCGACCATGTCCACGTAGCCGCCTTCGAGGATGCGCGTGGCCTGGTTCGGGTCCTTGATGTTCTGCGCGTGCAGCACCGGGACCTTGACCACTTCCTTGATACCGGCCGCCAGGTGCAGGAACGGCTCCGGCGGGTAGCTCATGTTGGGGATGACGTTGGCCAGGGTGTTGTGGGTGTCGCAACCCGAGCCGACCACGCCGATGAAGTCGATCATGCCGGTGGCGTCGTAGTAGGCGGCGATCTGCTTCATGTCCTCGTGGCTGAGGCCATCGGGGTGGAATTCGTCACCGCAGATGCGCATGCCCACGCAGAAGTCGTCGCCGACCTCGGCGCGCACGGCTTTCAACACTTCCATGCCGAACTTCATGCGGCCTTCGAAGGTGCCGCCCCATTCGTCGGTACGCTTGTTGACCCGCGGGCTCCAGAACTGGTCGATCATGTGCTGGTGCACGGCCGACAGCTCGACGCCGTCCAGACCGCCGTCCTTGGCACGACGCGCCGCTTGCGCGTAGTTGCCGATCACGCGCCAGATCTCCTCCACCTCGATGGTCTTGCAGGTAGCGCGGTGCACCGGTTCACGGATGCCCGACGGCGACATCAGGGTCGGCCAGTTGAAGCCGTCCCAACGCGAGCGACGGCCCATGTGGGTAATCTGGATCATGATCTTGGCGCCATGCTTGTGCATGGCGTCGGCGAGGTTCTGGAAGTGCGGGATGATGCGGTCGGTCGACAGGTTGACCGACGACCACCACTCCTGCGGGCTGTCGATGGCCACCACCGACGAGCCGCCGCAGATCGCCAGGCCGATGCCGCCCTTGGCTTTCTCTTCGTAGTACTTCACGTAGCGGTCGGTAGTCATGCCGCCGTCAGTGGCGTAGACCTCGGCGTGCGCGGTGCTGAGCACGCGGTTGCGGATGGTCAGTTTGCCGATCTGGATCGGCTGGAACATTGCTTCGAATGCCATGACGCTCTCTCCGGCTTACAACGGCTTTGTAACGAACAGGCCATCTTCGTGGCCTTCTTCCGAACCGCCGTAGACCTGTTCGGCCACCGTGCGGATCTTGCTGCCGCGGGCAGCGAGAATCTGGTCCATGGCACCGGCGAACCAGCCGGTGAACATGTAGTCGACCTTGCGGCCACATTTGCCATAGACGTACACGAACGCGGAATGCTTGAGCTTGACGCTGCAAGTGCCCTTGTCGAGGTCGATGTCCTGGATCTCGAACAGGCCCCAGCCACGTTGCGACAGGCGCTTCATGTAGTGCTCGAACACCGCCACGCCTTCCAGGCCGTGGCACTCGGCTTCTTTCTCACACCAGTGCCAGGCCGACTTGTAGCCCGCCTTGTAGAGGATCTCGGCGTAGGCGTCGGCGCCCAGCACTTCCTCGATGCCGATGTGATTGTTGACGAAGAAATGCCGCGGCACGTACAGCATCGGCAGGGCATCGCTGGTCCAGACTCCGGTCTCGCTGTCGACTTCGATTGGCAATTGCGGGGCGATCTTGGCCATGGAAACTCAACTCCATAAAAATTTTCATGTGGGGGCCCCGGCGTTGCTGGCAGGGGCTATCAGGCTTGGAGAGCGGCTTACTCGCCCCAGACGTCCTTGAGGACGTTGACCCAGTTCTCGCCCATGATCTTGCGCACAACACGTTCGGAGTGGCCGCGCTTGAGCAGGGTTTCGGTGAGGTTGGGGAACTCGCCGACGGTGCGAATGCCCAGCGGGTTGATGATCTTGCCGAAGTTGGTCAGGCGACGGGCGTAGCCCTTGTCGTGGGTCAGGTATTCGAAGAAGTCCTGGCCGTGGCCCTGGGTGAAGTCGGTACCGATACCGATGGCGTCTTCACCGACGATGTTCATGGTGTACTCGATGGCTTCGGCGTAGTCGTCGATGGTCGAGTCGATGCCCTTGGCCAGGAACGGCGCGAACATGGTCACGCCGACGAAGCCGCCGTGGTCGGCGATGAACTTCAGTTCTGCGTCGGACTTGTTGCGCGGGTGTTCCTTCAGGCCCGATGGCAGGCAGTGGGAGTAGCACACCGGCTTCTTCGACTCGAGGATGACTTCTTCGGAGGTCTTGGAGCCGACGTGGGACAGGTCGCACATGATGCCCACGCGGTTCATCTCGGCGACGATCTCGCGGCCGAAGCCCGACAGGCCGCCGTCACGCTCGTAGCAGCCGGTGCCGACCAGGTTCTGGGTGTTGTAGCACATCTGCACGATGCCCACGCCCAGCTGCTTGAACACGTCGACGTAGGCGATCTGGTCTTCGAACGCATGGGCGTTCTGGAAGCCGAAGAGGATGCCGGTCTTGCCCAGTTCCTTGGCCTTGCGGATGTCGGCGGTGGTACGCACCGGCATCACCAGGTCGCTGTTGTCGCGGATCAGCTTCTGGCTGGCGGCGATGTTGTCGACGGTGGCCTTGAACCCTTCCCAGACCGACACCGTGCAGTTGGCCGCGGTCAGCCCGCCCTTGCGCATGTCCTCGAACAGTTCGCGGTTCCATTTGGCAATGATCAGGCCGTCGATGACGATGCTGTCGGCGTGAAGTTCGGCTGGGCTCATCAGGCTGTCCCCTTTTTATTCAGTTGGGCTGCGCCAAACCTTCTGCCGGCGCTTTGGGGCCAGCATATGCCTGCGGCTGGATACGCCCCGATGCAAAAACGACAGGGGGTTTGCCGAAAGCGTCAATGCGCGACATCAGGCTGTCTGGCCCGCGACCTGGGGATGAGAGACAGTCTCGATAAGCGACTTACATGAACTTTTCTTCAGGAAGCTACCGTGTTGCCATTGGCTGAGCGAGAATCCCAGCCATTCGTCAGCCTGTTAAGGAGAAAACGGATGAAATCAATGGCATGGCTGGTACTGCTGGCCGTCGTCGGCGTGGCCCACGCCGGCGAGGAAGAAAGCACGCCTTGCGACAACGTCGAGACCGATCAGCAGACCTACGCCTGCGCGGCCTACAACAAGCAGACTGCCGAGCGTGAATTGAAGTCGGCCTATGACGACCTGATCCAGCGCATTCGCGCCCAGTACGCCGACGAAGCGGACAAGTCCACGGCGCTGACCGGGCGCGTGGACGCCGCCGAGAAGCTCTGGGCACAGCTGCGCGATGCCGACTGCAAGGTCGAGACCTATGCCGAGAAACCGGGCAGCAAGGCCTTCGAGGCAGCCTGGAATACCTGCGTGGCGCAGCGTAGCGATGATCGCTCGGAATATCTGCAGACCATCGGTCAGCAGTGATTCTGCGCCGGCGATGAGGTCCGCATGGCCACCCTCAAACGGCCCGCGCCAACCGGTCCTCGCGCGGACAGCGCTCGAAGCGCACCCGGTAACACCGGGTGAAGTACGAAGCCGACTCGAACCCGCACGCCACCGCCACCTCCAGCACGCTCATGTCGGTCTGGCGCAACAGCTGTCGGCCCTTGTCCAGCCGCAGGCGCAGATAAAAGCCACTGGGCGTGTCGCCCAGGTGCAAGCGAAACAGCCGCTCCAGCTGCCGTCGGGTCACCTGCACCGCATCGGCCAGCACCTGGGTATTGAGCGGCTGCTCGATGTTGCGCTCCATCTCGCCAATCACCTTCACCAGTTTCTTGTTGCTGATGCGATAGCGGCTGGCGATCTGCATGCGCTGGTGGTCCTGGCGCGGGCGGATGCGCCCGAGCACGAACTGCTCCGACACCTGCACCGCCAGCTCGCCGCCATGGGCCTGGGCGATCAGGTCGAGCATCAGGTCGATCGAGGCGGTACCACCGGCGCAGGTGATGCGCCGACGGTCGATCTCGAACAGCTCCTGGGTCGCCTGCAGCCGCGGATAGCGCTCCTTGAAGGCATCCAGCGCCTCCCAGTGCAAGGTCGCCCGATAGCCGTCGAGCAAGCCGGCCTCTGCCAGCAACATCGCCCCGGTATCGATACCACCGAGGATCGCCCCGTCATGCTCGAAGCGGCGCAAGCCCTGCTGCAGCGCGGGGCCGAAGTGTGCCAGCGGATCGAACCCGGCCACCACCAGCAGCAGGTGCCCAGGCGCTTCCTGAGCCAGCGCGCCGTCGGCATTCACCGACATGCCATTGCTCGCCTGCACCGCACCGCCGTCCAGACTGAGCACGCGCCAGCGGTACAGCGGGCCGCGAAAACGGTTGGCGACGCGCAGGGGTTCTAGGGCACTGATGAAACCCATGGCGGAAAAGCCCGGCAGCAATAGAAAGTGGATGGTGTCCGGCATCGAGTGCTCCACAGTGGAGGTGGTCGCTTGCGTGCAATTGTTGGTCGCCAGGGTGCGATTTTTCAACCTGGCAGCAGCGTAGCGTGTTCACACGGTCCAGAGAGGCCGGCCCCTATAAAAAATGCACTGCCGATGGAGAGCCACCATGCACAGCTTGATCCGCCGCAGCCTGTTGTCCCTTGCCCTGAGCAGCATCGTCGCTACCCCGCTTTTCGCCGCAGAACCTGCGGCCTGCAAGAACGTACGCCTGGGCGTGGTCAACTGGACCGACGTCATCGCCACCAGCGCCATGGCCCAGGTGCTGCTCGACGGCCTGGGCTACCAGACCAAGCAGACCAGTGCCTCGCAGCAGATCATCTTCGCCGGTATTCGCGACAAGCGCCTGGACATGTTCCTGGGTTACTGGAACCCGATCATGACCCAGACCATCACCCCCTTCGTCGATGCCCAGCAAGTCAAGGTGCTCGACAAGCCGAGCCTGGAAGATGCCCGGGCGACCCTGGCAGTGCCGAAGTACCTGTATGACAAGGGCCTGAAGACCTTTGCCGACATCCACAAGTTCGAGAAGGAACTGGGCGGCAAGATCTACGGCATCGAGCCCGGCTCGGGTGCCAACACCCAGATCAAGGCCATGATCACCAAGAACCAGTTCGACCTGGGCAAGTTCCAGCTGGTCGAGTCCAGCGAAGCCGGCATGCTCGCCGCCGTCGACCGCGCCGTGCGGCGCAAGGAAGCGGTGGTGTTCTTCGGCTGGGCGCCGCACCCGATGAACGTGAACATCCAGATGGCCTACCTGGGCGAGAGCCAGGACGCCCTGGGCCCGGACGAAGGCCGTGCCACGGTATGGACGGTGACCGCCCCGGACTATGCCGAGCGTTGCCCCAATGCCCATCGCCTGCTGGCCAACCTGAACTTCAGCGCCGAGGACGAGAGCCGCATGATGCAGCCGCTGCTCGACCACAAGGACGCCCTGGAGTCGGCGCGCCAGTGGCTCAAGGACCACCCCGAGGACAAGGCCCGCTGGCTTGAAGGTGTGACCACCTTCGATGGCAAGCCTGCCGCCGACAACCTCAAGCTCACCGCCAACTGACAGGGCCTCATCGCCGGCAAGCCGGCTCCTACAGGGACAACGCTCACCAGGGTTCACCGCGAACCCTGTGGGAGCCGGCTTGCCGGCGATAAGGCCACCACAGACACCACAAGGAACCGCCATGAACCACGACGTCATCATCACCTGCGCCCTCACCGGCGCCGGCGACACGGTCGCCAAGAGCCACCTGGTCCCTGTCACCCCCAAGCAGATCGCCGAATCCGCCGTCGAAGCCGCCAAGGCCGGCGCCACCGTGGTCCACTGCCACGTCCGCGACCCGCAGACCGGCCGCTTCAGCCGCGACGTGAACCTCTACCGTGAGGTCATGGAACGCATCCGCGAAGCCGACGTCGACGTCATCGTCAACCTCACCGCCGGCATGGGCGGCGACCTGGAGATCGGCCCTGGCGAAAACCCCATGGAATTCGGCCCCGGCACCGACCTGATCGGCCCACTGGAGCGCCTGGCCCACGTCGAGGCGCTGCTGCCGGAGATCTGCACCCTGGACTGCGGCACCCTCAACTTCGGCGATGGCAACGCCATCTATGTCTCTACCCCTGCGCAACTGCGCGCCGGCGCCAAGCGCATCACCGAGCTGGGCGTGAAGGCCGAGCTGGAAATCTTCGACACCGGCCACCTGTGGTTCGCCAAGCAGATGATCAAGGAAGGCCTGCTCGAAGACCCGCTGTTCCAGCTGTGCCTGGGCATCCCATGGGGCGCGCCGGCCGACACCACCACCATGAAGGCGATGGTCGACAACCTGCCGGCCAACGTCACCTGGGCCGGCTTCGGCATCGGCCGCATGCAGATGCCGATGGCCGCGCAGGCCGTGCTGCTCGGCGGCAACGTGCGGGTCGGGCTGGAAGACAACCTGTACCTGGACCGTGGCGTGCTGGCCAGCAACGGCCAACTGGTGGAGCGCGCGGCCGAGATCATCACCCGCATGGGTGGTCGCGTACTCAGCCCGGCAGAAGGCCGGGAAAAAATGAACCTCAAGCGCCGCTGATCCCTTCAGGAGACCGATATGCCTTTCATCACCGAGATCAAGACTTTCGCCGCCCTGGGTAGCGGCGTGATCGGCAGCGGCTGGGTCGCCCGCGCCCTGGCCCACGGCCTCGACGTGCTCGCCTGGGACCCGGCACCGGGTGCCGAACAGGCGCTGCGCAAACGCATCGCCAACGCCTGGCCGGCACTTGAAAAGCAAGGCCTCGCACCTGGCGCGGCGCAGGACCGTCTGAAGTTCGTCGCCACCATCGAGGAATGCGTGCGCGACGCCGACTTCATCCAGGAAAGCGCGCCAGAACGTCTGGACCTCAAGCTCGACCTGCATGCAAAGATCAGCGCCGCAGCCAAGCCCAACGCCATCATCGGTTCCAGCACTTCGGGCCTGTTGCCCAGCGAGTTCTACGAGTCTGCCACCCACCCCGAACGCTGCGTGGTCGGCCACCCGTTCAACCCGGTGTACCTGCTGCCACTGGTGGAGATCGTCGGCGGCAACCGGACCGCACCTGAAGCCATCGAGGCGGCAAAGACCATCTACACCGCACTGGGCATGCGCCCACTGCACGTGCGCAAGGAAGTGCCCGGCTTCATCGCCGACCGCCTGCTCGAAGCGCTGTGGCGCGAGGCGCTGCACCTGGTCAACGACGGTGTCGCCAGCACGGGTGAAATCGACGATGCGATCCGCTTCGGCGCCGGCCTGCGCTGGTCGTTCATGGGTACCTTCCTGACCTACACCCTGGCCGGTGGCGATGCCGGCATGCGCCACTTCATGTCGCAGTTCGGCCCGGCGCTGAAGCTGCCCTGGACGTATCTGCCGGCCCCGGAGCTGACCGACAAGCTGATCGACGACGTGGTCGACGGCACTTCCGAGCAACTGGGCGAACGCAGCATCGCGGCGCTGGAGCGCTATCGTGACGATACGCTGCTGGCGGTGCTGGAGGCGGTGAAGACCAGCAAGGCCAGCCATGGCATGTCGTTCAGCGACTGAGGAGACCGCGATGCCGGCACTGATCACCTATCGCACCCCAGTCCAGGAGGACTGGGTCGACTACAACGGGCACCTGCGCGATGCCTTCTACCTGCTGATTTTCAGCTACGCCACCGATGCGCTGATGGAGCGTATCGGCCTGGATGCCGACAGCCGGGGGCAGAGTGGGCAGTCGCTGTTCACCCTGGAGGCCCATATCAACTACCTGCACGAAGTGAAGCTGGGCACCGAAGTGTGGGTGCAGACGCAAATCATCGGCTTCGACCGCAAGCGCCTGCACGTCTGTCACAGCTTGCACCGGCAAGGGTTCGGCGAAGCGCTGGCAGTCAGCGAACAGATGCTTCTGCATGTCGACCTGGCGGGCCCGAAAGCGGCGCCGTTCAGTGAGCGCAGTGCAGGGTTGCTGCAGGCACTGGTCGATAGCCAGCGCGATCTGCCAGCGCCTGAGTACCTTGGGCGAGTGATTGCCCTTCCCCCCGCTAAATAAACGGCAGGCAAAAAAATGGCCCCGGGAAGCCGTGAGCATCCGGGGCCAAGAGAGCGAGCAACATCCACTGTGCGTGAGCGAGGGTGACCAAACCCTCTGGTACCGTGAATGGCTTCAGTGTGCTGGCTTCTCAGGCCAGGGATTTAGCCGGGAACGACCTGTTCTTAGCCAAAGCAGCCATCGCGACATTCTGCCCTTGCGGGCATGTCGTGCTCGTCACAGAATCGGTCGTGAATCAAGCAGCACTCTCTTCGCGATAAAAGGGACAACAGCCATGATGCATGCGGATTTGATTGATCAGGACGACCTGGCAGGCCACCTGCGCGCGCGCGGTTTCGACATCCCCGCCGGGGCCTCTGCCGAGCAGGCCTGCGAGGCGGTGGTACGCGGGTTGACCGAGCCCAATGCCCGAGCGCTCAAGGGTATGGTCGAACAGATGTATACCGGCAGTGCGACGATCCTGCCGGCAGTGCGCCAGGCCATCGACAAGCAACTGTTGCCAGCGCTGGCGCAATTCAACAAGCGCGCGTAATCGGTCCTTCCTGTTCCGGCCTCATCGCCGGCAAGCCGGCGATGAGGCCGGTGCTGTTTCAGAGCCTCACACTGGCAAAGGTCGACTCATTGCGCGCCTGGCTCAGTGCGGCCATCGGCCCACTGTGCGGCGACAGGGCCATGGCCTGCGGAATCGGCATCATCGCTACCTGCTGCGCGGTATTGGAACCGACGCGCTCATCCCGCGGCGGAATGCCGAAATACTCGCGGTAGCACTTGGAGAAGTGCGGCGTGGACACGAAGCCGCACACCGACGCCACCTCGATGATCGACATCGGCGTCTGCTTGAGCAACTGCCGCGCGCGGATCAGGCGCAACTTCAGGTAATAGCGCGATGGCGAGCAGTGCAGGTACTTCTGGAACAAGCGCTCGAGCTGTCGCCGCGAAACCGACACGTACACCGCCAGCTCGTCCAGGTCGATCGGCTCTTCCAGGTTGGCCTCCATCAGCGCGACGATTTCCTGCAGCTTCGGCTGGTTGGTGCCGAGCATGTGCTTGAGCGGCACGCGCTGGTGATCCTGCTCGTTGCGAATGCGCTCGTAGACGAACATCTCCGAGATCGCTGCCGACAGCTCGCGGCCATGGTCGCGGCTGATCAGGTGCAGCATCATGTCCAGCGGCGCGGTGCCGCCGGAGCTGGTGAAGCGGTTGCGGTCGAGGGTGAACAGGCGGGTGCTCATGTTCACCCGCGGGTAGGCCTCCTGCATCGCGGCCAGGCATTCCCAGTGCACGCTGCAATCGAAGCCATCGAGCAGGCCGGCGCAGGCCAGCGCCCAGCTGCCGGTGCACACTGCACCAAGGCGACGCGACTGGCGGGCCTGGGCCTGCAGCCAGGTGACGTGCTCACGGGTGACCGAACGCTGGATGCCAACGCCACCGCAGACGATCACGGTGTCCATGGGCGGTGCATTGCCGATGGCCGCATCCGGGGTGATCTGCAGGCCATCGCTGGCCCAGACCTGGCCGCCGTCGACGGTCAGGGTGTGCCAGCGGTACAGCTCGCGCCCGGACAACTGGTTGGCCATGCGCAGCGGCTCGACGGCCGAGGCGAGGGAGATCAGGGTGAAATTGTCCAAAAGAAGAAACCCGATGGACTGGGGTGCTGTGCGGTTCTGGGTTGGGTTCCCGGAGGTGTACGACGTCATCGCGATTTCTCCTCACACAAATGCTGGGTGTGCCTCAGGCGGGCACTGATTTCTTGTTATTGACCCGCCGGTCATTTTCCGGGGGTGGGTTGCCAATCTCAACGCAAACGCCGTGCCTGAAGTTGAACGGTCATTCGAAAAAACCTGAAAACGACGCCTTTATTGGGGCAATTCAGGCTCTTGCATGAGTTGGTCAGTCATCGCAAACCGCCGAGCTAGCGCGTTGCGTGTAACGGGTGAGCAATTTGGTGACACGGGCACTGTAGGTTTCCCAGAAACGACACTATTGAGTGTCACCGACAATGCCCACACCGATAACGACATCCGACGATCGGCGGTGCTCCAGAACAGGGCACCACCGAGTGTAGTGGCCTCTTGAGAATGCACGGCCCCTATCTCCGGCAAGCCGGCGATAGGCCCAGCGCGGTGTGTCAGCATTCGATGGCGCTGACCGCCAGGCCACCGCGCGAGGTCTCTTTGTACTTGTCGTGCATGTCGGCCCCGGTGTCGCGCATGGTGCGGATCACCTGGTCGAGGGAGATGAAGTGCTCGCCATCACCGCGCAGGGCCATCTGCACGGCGTTGATGGCCTTCACTGCGGCAATCGCGTTGCGCTCGATGCACGGTACCTGCACCAACCCGCCAACCGGGTCGCAGGTCAGCCCGAGGTTGTGCTCCAGGGCGATCTCGGCGGCATTCTCCACCTGTGGTGGAGTCGCCCCCAGCACCTCGGCCAGGCCCGCGGCCGCCATGGCACACGCAGAACCCACCTCGCCCTGGCAGCCAACCTCGGCTCCGGAAATCGAAGCGTTCTTCTTGCACAAGATGCCGACGGCGGCCGCGGCGAGGAAGAAGTCGACCACGCTGGACTCGTCCACCGCATCACTGAAGCGCATGTAGTAGTGCAGCACCGCCGGGATGATGCCCGCCGCACCGTTGGTGGGCGCGGTGACCATGCGCCCGCCGGCGGCGTTCTCTTCGTTGACCGCCAGGGCGAACAGGTTGACCCATTCCATGGCGCTCATGGTCGAGCCGATCACGTTGGGCTTGCCGATTTCCTGCAGGCTGCGGTGCAGCTTGGCGGCGCGGCGGCGCACGTTCAGCCCGCCGGGCAACGTACCTTCGTATTTGAGGCCGTTGTTGACGCATTCCTGCATGGCTTCCCAGAGCCTGTACAGGCCGGCGCGGATCTCCTCTTCACTGCGCCAGACCTTCTCGTTGGCCATCATCAATTGCGACACGCTGAGGTCGTTTTGCTTGCACAGGCGCAGCAGCTCGGCGGCGCTGTTGAAATCGTACGGCAGTACCGTCTGGTCGGCATCCAGCACACCGCTGGCGGCCTGGGCCGCATCGACCACGAAGCCGCCACCTACCGAGTAGTAGGTGTCACGGTGCAGCTCGCCCTGCTCGCCTTCGGCAATCAGGGTCATGGCGTTGGGGTGGTATGGCAGGTTCTCGTCCAGCAGGCGCATGTCGCGGGCCCAGACGAATTCGATGGGCAGACGGTTGTCCAGCAGCAGGGTGTCGGTTTCGCGCAGGTCGGCAATACGCGGGACGATCCGGGTCGGGTCGATGGCGTCCGGCCATTCGCCCATCAGGCCCATGATGGTGGCGTTGTCGGTGCCGTGGCCGATACCGGTGGCCGATAGCGAGCCGTACAGCCGTACCTCGATCCGCTTCACCCGTTCCAGCTCGCTACGTTCGCGCAGGCCCTGGACGAACAGGGCGCCGGCGCGCATGGGGCCTACGGTGTGGGAGCTGGAAGGCCCGACACCGATCTTGAACAGGTCGAACACGCTGATGGCCATTGTCGCTTCACCTCTTGCTGGGCTTGTCTCTGCGCGCCATGCGCAGGGCGGGGCAACTGCTAGGCTGAAGCTGCGAGCCGCCACGAATGCACGCATCATCGGTTTTTTACCGCCCTTCTCGCCGTCTGCAACCGACGTACTTTTGTCCAGCAGCGCCGCGCCTTTTTGGCCGCCTGCGCGCCGCTTTCCAGCGCTCTGGTGACGCAAAAACGCGGCCGTGGGGGTGGAAAAATCCATATGCGACATCGCCCGTACTGGATACGACCCGTTGCGTACTGGTTACGACCCCACCAGTAGGCGTTTGCCCGCCGCTGGAGGATTATCGAAAGCGACTCGTATTGCACGGCCTCGCAACCTGCCCTCTGCAGGCCTGGTCGACCGGACCCTGAGAACGCCCGGCGACCCTCGCGAACCCGAAGATAAAATCACAGGAGTCCATCCATGAAAGGTTCACCCTCGCTGTTGCTGGTTGCGTTGCTCTCGGCACCGTTGCTGGCCCAGGCCGCCGAACCCGAGCAGTGTCAGACGGTACGCTTCTCGGACGTCGGCTGGACCGACATCACCGTGACCACCGCGACTACCAGCGTCGTGCTCGAAGCCCTGGGCTACAAGACCCACACCACCATGATCTCGGTACCGGTGACCTACAAGTCGCTGGCCGCCGGCAAGGACCTGGACGTGTTTCTCGGCAACTGGATGCCGACCATGGAGAACGACATCAAGCCGTACCGCGACGCCGGCACTGTCGAGACGGTTCGCGCCAACCTGGAAAACGCCAAGTACACCCTGGCCGTGCCCCAGGCGCTGTATGACAAGGGCCTGAAGGATTTCAGCGACATTCCCAAGTTCAAGAAGGAACTGGACGGCAAGATCTACGGCATCGAACCCGGCAACGACGGCAACCGGACCATCCAGAGCATGATCGACAAGAACGCCTTCGGCCTGAAGGACGCCGGCTTCAAGATCGTGCAGTCGAGCGAGGCCGGCATGCTTTCGCAAGTCGACAGGGCGCAAAAACGCGGCGACGCGGTGGTCTTCCTCGGCTGGGAACCGCACCCGATGAACACCCGCTTCAAGATGCAGTACCTGACCGGGGGCGACGAATTCTTCGGGCCCGATTTCGGCAAGGCCACTGTGTTTACCAATACCCGCAAGGCCTACGTACAGGAATGCAGCAACGTCGGGCAGCTGTTGAAGAACCTGTCGTTCGAGCTCAAGGATGAAAGCACCATGATGGGCTATGTCCTGGACGACAAGATGAAACCCGACGCTGCGGCCAAGAAGTGGCTCAAGGACAACCCTGGCAAGCTGGACGCCTGGCTGGCGGGTGTCACCACCGTGGATGGCAAACCCGGCCTTGAGGCGGCCAAGGCCAAACTGACGCAATAACGCAAGACGCTATGGCAACACCGCGGGGCGGGACCGTGCCCGCCCCGGACTGATTTCAATCATTGCAGGTGGAAGCTCGCTATCATGCTTATCGATCAGAAAATACCCCTGGGGCAGTACATCGCCTCATTCGTCGAATGGTTGACCCAGAACGGCGCCAGCTACTTCGATGCCATCGCTCAAGGCCTGGAATTCATGATCCATGGCGTCACCAGTGCCCTGACCTGGTTCAACCCGTTCGTCCTGATTGCCTTGTTCGCCGCCCTCGCGCACCTGATCCAGCGCAAATGGGCGCTGACCGTGTTCGTCGCCCTGTCGTTCCTGCTGATCCTCAACCTGGGCTACTGGCAGGAAACCATGGAAACCCTGGCGCAGGTCACCTTCGCCACCGTGGTCTGCGTGGCCATCGGCGTGCCGCTGGGTATCCTCGCCGCGCACAAGCCGCTGTTCTATACCGCCATGCGCCCGGTGCTCGACCTGATGCAGACGGTACCGACCTTCGTTTACCTGATCCCCACCCTGACCCTGTTCGGCCTGGGTGTGGTGCCGGGGCTGATATCCACGGTGGTATTCGCCATCGCCGCGCCCATCCGCCTTACCTACCTGGGCATCTGCGACGTACCGCAGGAGCTGCTGGACGCCGGCAAGGCCTTCGGCTGCTCGCGGCGCCAACTGCTGACCCGCATCGAACTGCCGCATGCCATGCCGAGCATCGCTGCCGGTGTCACCCAATGCATCATGCTGTCGCTGTCGATGGTGGTGATCGCCGCCCTGGTCGGCGCCGACGGCCTGGGCAAACCTGTGGTCAACGCACTGAACACCGCCGATATCTCCCTGGGCTTCGAAGCGGGCCTGGCGATCGTGCTGCTGGCGATCATGCTCGACCGTATCTGCAAGCAACCGGAACTGCCGGTAAGGGGTGAGGCATGAGCATCATTCGCTTCGAAGACGTCGACGTCATCTTCTCCAACAAGCCGCGCGAAGCGCTGACGCTGCTCGACCAGGGCAAGACCCGCGAGCAGATCCTCAAGCAGACTGGCTTGGTGGTAGGTGTCGAAAAGGCCAACCTGGACATCAACAAGGGCGAGATCTGCGTGCTGATGGGCCTGTCCGGTTCGGGCAAGTCGAGCCTGCTGCGCTGCATCAACGGCCTCAACACCGTGAGCCGCGGCAAGCTGTTCGTCGAGCACGAAGGCAAGCACATCGACATTGCCCACTGCACCCCGGCGGAGCTGAAGATGATGCGCACCAAGCGCATCGCCATGGTGTTCCAGAAGTTCGCCCTGATGCCCTGGCTGACCGTGCGCGAGAACATCAGCTTCGGCCTGGAAATGCAGGGCCGCCCGGAGAAGGAACGGCGCAAGCTGGTCGATGAGAAACTGGAGCTGGTGGGCCTGACCCAGTGGCGCAATAAAAAGCCGGACGAACTGTCCGGCGGCATGCAGCAGCGTGTGGGCCTGGCCCGGGCGCTGGCGATGGATGCCGACATCCTGCTGATGGACGAACCGTTCTCGGCCCTCGACCCGCTGATCCGCCAGGGTCTGCAGGATGAGTTGCTGACCCTGCAGAGCAAGCTGAACAAGACCATCGTGTTCGTCAGCCATGACCTCGATGAAGCGCTGAAGCTGGGCAGCCGCATCGCCATCATGAAGGATGGGCGGATCATCCAGTACAGCAAGCCCGAGGAGATCGTGCTCAATCCGGCCGATGAGTACGTGCGCACCTTTGTTGCTCATACCAACCCACTGAACGTACTGTGCGGTCGCAGCCTGATGCGCACGCTGGACAACTGCAAGCGGATCAATGGTTCGGTGTGCCTGGACCCGGGGATCGACTCATGGCTGGACCTGGGCGAAGGGGGATCGCTCAAGCGTGCCCGCCAGGGGCAGAACGGGCTGGATCTGCAGAACTGGGCGCCGGGAGAGGATGTGGAACTGCTGGATCGGCGGCCGACGCTGGTCAATGCCGATATCGGCATGCGCGAGGCGCTGCGGATTCGTTATCAGACCGGCAACAAGTTGGTGTTGCAGGATAACGACAAGGTAGTGGGGATTCTCGGGGATACCGAGCTTTATCACGCCTTGCTGGGCAAGAATCACGGGTGAAGCTGTTGGGGCCGCTTTGCGGCCCCAATCATTTTTTCAGCGAACCACGATCCCGCGCGAAGCCATGTAGGCCTTGGCCTCAGGCACCGTGTACTCGCCAAAGTGGAAGATGCTCGCCGCCAGCACCGCACTGGCATGCCCTTCCAGAATCCCGTCCGCCAGGTGCTGCAGGTTACCCACACCCCCCGAGGCAATCACCGGAATCCCCAGCGCATCG
Organism: Pseudomonas plecoglossicida NBRC 103162 = DSM 15088; assembly: GCF_000730665.1. Lineage (GTDB taxonomy): Bacteria > Pseudomonadota > Gammaproteobacteria > Pseudomonadales > Pseudomonadaceae > Aquipseudomonas > Aquipseudomonas plecoglossicida. The sequence continues at coordinate 154,643 of NZ_BBIV01000011.1, read as the reverse complement.
CTGATGGCCCGGGTAACGCCCAGGTCGAAGCCGTTCTTCATGCCGTCCTGGTCCATGCTGGTCAGCAGGATCTCACCGGCACCCAGGCCTTCCATCTTCTTTGCCCACTCAACTGCATCCAGCCCGGTCGGCTTGCGCCCGCCGTGGGTGAAGATCTCCCAGCGCGGCGCTTCACCCGGCCCGGACACCTTCTTGGCGTCGATGGCCACGACGATGCACTGCGAACCGAAACGGTCCGCCGCCTCGCCGACGAACTCCGGGTTGAACACCGCGGCGGTGTTGATCGAGACCTTGTCGGCACCGGCGTTGAGCAGGTTGCGGATGTCCTGCACGGTGCGCACGCCACCGCCAACGGTCAGCGGGATGAACACCTGGCTGGCCATGCGCTCGACGGTATGCAGCGTGGTGTCGCGACCATCGACGCTGGCGGTGATGTCGAGGAAGGTGATCTCGTCGGCACCTTGCTCGTCGTAGCGACGGGCGATTTCCACCGGGTCGCCGGCATCACGGATGTTCTCGAACTTGACGCCCTTGACCACCCGGCCGTTGTCCACGTCCAGGCAAGGGATGATGCGCTTGGCCAGTGCCATGGTTCAGTCCTCAGCCTTGGTAGTTGTCGCAGAAGGCCTGGGCCTCGGCGACATCGAGGGTGCCTTCGTAGATGGCACGGCCGGTGATGGCGCCGATGATGCCCGGAGCCTTGGCGTCCAGCAGGGCCTTGATGTCGCCCAGGTTGTGGATGCCGCCCGAAGCGATCACCGGAATGCGCGTGGCTTCGGCCAGTGCCTTGGTGAACGGCACGTTGCAGCCCTGCATCATGCCGTCCTTGGCGATGTCGGTGTAGACGATCGCCGAGACGCCATCGGCCTCGAAACGCTTGGCCAGGTCGATGACCTGCACCGAGCTCACTTCAGCCCAGCCATCGGTGGCGACGAAGCCGTCCTTGGCGTCCAGGCCGACGATGACCTTGCCCGGGAATGCCTTGCACGCTTCGGCGACGAACTCAGGCTGCTTGACCGCCTTGGTGCCGATGATCACGTAGCTGACGCCAGCCTTGACGTAGTGCTCGATGGTTTCCAGCGAACGGATGCCGCCGCCGATCTGGATCGGCAGGTTCGGGTAGCGCTTGGCGATGGCGGTGACGACCTCACCGTTGACCGGCTGGCCTTCGAAGGCGCCATTGAGGTCGACCAGATGCAGGCGGCGGCAGCCACCCTCGACCCACTTGGCGGCCATGCTCACCGGGTCGTCGGAAAATACCGTGGAGTCTTCCATGCGGCCCTGGCGCAGGCGCACGCAGGCACCGTCCTTGAGATCGATAGCGGGGATAATCAGCATCTTGGGAACCTGTCTATTTGTTGGGTTTCAGGGCTTCTCGAGTGCCCACAGGTCGCTTTCGATGCTCTCGAACCGCTCCTTGAGGTGCAGCTGAACATCGGCAATCGCCCTGTTGTAGTAATGGGGTGCAATCTCTTTGCTGAACACGTCGAGGACCTCGGCCACTTCGAACGACCCCAGCTGCAACTCGAAACGGTCTTCGAGAAATCGCTTGAGGGTATCGAGCGCCTCGCGCTCCTGTTCGGGGGCCAGGGTGATGACCGGGGCCTTGGTCTTCGACCTGTTCATCTACCAGCGCCCGTCCCAGGCGGCGAAGTTCTGCAGCAGCTGCAGGCCATGGGTATGGCTCTTCTCCGGGTGGAACTGCACGGCAAAGCGCGAACCATCGGCCAGCGCGGCGGCGAAGTCGACGCCGTAATGGCCGCGGCCGACCACCTGGCCCGGCTTGCCGGCATTGATGTAGTAGCTGTGTACGAAGTAGAAGCGCGCACGCTCCGGAATGTCATGCCACAGCGGGTGGTCGATGGTCTGGCTGACCTCGTTCCAGCCCATGTGCGGCACCTTCAGGTGCTCGCCGTCTTCTTGCAGGTCCTTGCCGAAGAAGCGCACCTGGCCGGGGAACAGGCCGATGCAATCGACGCCCTCGTTCTCTTCGCTGTGGTCGAGCAAGGCTTGCATGCCGACGCAGATACCGAGGAACGGGCGGTCCTGGCTGACTTCACGGACCAGGCTGTCGAAGCCCAGACGGCGAATCTCGGCCATGCAGTCGCGGATCGCGCCCACACCCGGGAACACCACGCGATCAGCCTCGCGGATCACCGCCGCGTCGCTGGTGACCAGTACCTTGCCGGCGCCGACGTGCTCCAGCGCCTTGGCCACCGAGTGCAGGTTGCCCATGCCATAGTCGATTACGGCTACCGTCTGCATTTACAGGCATCCCTTGGTGGATGGCATCTGCCCGGCCATGCGCTCGTCCAGGGTCACGGCCATGCGCAGGGCGCGGCCGAAGGCCTTGAATACGGTTTCGATCTGGTGGTGGGTGTTGTGGCCACGCAGGTTGTCGATGTGCAGGCTGACCAGGGCGTGGTTGACGAAGCCCTGGAAGAACTCCTGGAACAGGTCGACGTCGAAGCCGCCCACCGTGGCCCGGGTAAAAGGCACGTGCATCTGCAGGCCCGGGCGACCGGAGAAGTCGATGACCACGCGCGACAGCGCTTCATCCAGCGGCACGTAGGCGTGGCCGTAGCGGAAGATGCCTTTCTTGTCGCCGATGGCCTGGGCGAATGCCTGGCCCAGCGTGATACCGACGTCTTCGACGGTATGGTGATCGTCGATATGCAGGTCACCCTTGCATTCGATATCCAGATCGATCAGCCCATGGCGGGCGATCTGGTCGAGCATGTGCTCAAGGAAAGGCACGCCGATATCGAATCGAGCCTTGCCACTGCCATCGAGGTTGATCGAGCACTTGACCTGGGTTTCCAGGGTATTGCGCTCGACGGAAGCCTTACGTTCGACCATCACCAGCTCCGCAAAATCATTGGGCGAAAAGGGCTCCATTATAGGCCCAGAACGCTCAAGCTTGAAACGCGGATGACATATGGCAATGCAAGGAACTGCTTTGCCCTTGTGAGCAGTGTGGATACCTGTGGGAGCCGGCTTGCCGGCGAAAAGGCCATTACGGCTTGCGCGGAACTGTCAAAAACCAGGCTGTCGAAAGCAGCATCTCCTGATCCATTGGCAGGAAATGTCCTGTATCGCTTGTCGAATACGCAGGGCCCACCCCGGCGGCGCTATACTCAACCGCTTGAAATTCAATAACGGACTACAAGGACTCGCCCATGAAAGCGTTCGGCAAAATCCTGGGACTGGGGCTTCTCGGGTTGCTGCTGATCATCGTGGCACTGGGCTTTGCCCTGACCCACCTCTTCGATCCCAACGACTATAAAGACGAGATCCGCCAGTTGGCGCGCGACAAGGCCCATGTCGAGCTGACCCTCAACGGCGATATCGGCTGGAGCCTGTTCCCCTGGCTGGGCCTGGAGCTGCACGAGGCCAGCATCGCCACCCTGAACAAACCCACCGAACCGTTCGCCGACCTGCAGATGCTCGGCCTGTCGGTCCGCGTGCTGCCCTTGCTGCGCCGCGAAGTACAGATGAGCGACGTGCGCGTCGAAGGCCTGAACCTGACCCTGCTCCGCGACGAGCAGGGCCATGGCAACTGGCAAGACATCGGCAAACCGCTGCCAGCGCAGGCTGGTGCCGACGCCAAGGCACCGGCGCCCACGACGGCAGAGCAGCCAGGCGCTGCGCCCGACAGCGGCAGCGAGCGCACCCTCAAGCTCGACATCGACAGCCTGACCGTCAACAACGCACGGGTGCAGTACACCGACGCCAGCAACGGTAAGAGCTACAGCGCCGAAAGCATCCAGCTGAGCACCGGCCCTGTGCACGAAGGCGCGAACATCGCCCTCAAGGCCAGCGCGTTCCTCGCCGCCAGCGAGCCGAGCCTCAAGGCCCGTACCGAGCTGGCCGGCGAGCTGCGCTTCGACCGCAAGCTCAAGCGCTACAACTTCGAGGACATGCGCCTGTCGGGCGAGACTTCGGGTGAACCCACAGGCGGCAAGCCCCTGACCTTCGCCGCCCAGGGCCAGCTGCTGGTCGACATGGCGGCCAACGTCGCCTCGTGGAACGGCCTGAAAATCTCGGCCAACCAGCTGCGCGCCATTGGCGAGCTGAACCTGCGCGACCTGGACAAGGAGCCGCAGCTCAGCGGTGGCCTGTCGATCGCCCAGTTCAACCTGCGTACCTTCCTCGACAGCATCGGCCAGCCGCTGCCCGCCACCAACGACCCCGCTGCCTTCGGCAAGCTGGAGCTGGTGACCCGCCTGCAGGGCTCGCCAAACAGCCTGACCCTTGCCGACCTGGCAGTGAAACTGGACGACAGCACCTTCACCGGTCGCGTGGCCGTGGAAGACATCGCCAAGCAGGCGCTGCGCCTGCAGCTCAAAGGCGACAAGTTCGACGCCGACCGCTACCTGCTGGCCAAGAGCGAAGAGGCCAAGGGCGCCACCGCCGCACGCCAGAGCGAAGTGCAGCAGCAGGAAGCCAGCGTCGTAGCCAGCCCCGGCAACTCGCCGTTGCCCAACGCCCCGACCCAGGTGGCCTGGAGCAATGACAAACTGCTGCCGGTGGATCGCCTGCGGGTACTCGACCTGCAAGCCGACCTGGCCTTCGGCGCGCTGACCCTGGACAAGCTGCCGATCAGCGACGCTCAGCTACAAGTCACTGCCCAGGGCGGCCTGGTGACCCTGCAAAGCCTGCGTGGCGGCCTCTACAACGGCAACTTCGACGCCAAGGGCAGCATCGACGTGCGCCCGGCGGTGCCGCAGGTGGGCGTGAACACGCGGATCACCCGGGTGCCGGTCGAGCACTTCATCAAGCGCGAAGGCAAGGAGCAGGCCCCGCCCGTGAAAGGCCTGCTGACCTTGACCGGCGATCTGACCGCGACCGGCAACAGCCAGAAGGCACTGGTCGACACCCTCAACGGCAGCGCAAACTTCACCATCAACGATGGCGTGCTGGTCAATGCCAACCTGGAACAGCAGCTGTGCCAGGCCATCGCCACCCTCAACCGCAAGTCCCTCAGCGGCGAGCCCCGCGGCAAGGACACCCCGTTCGAAGAGCTGCGCGGCAGCCTGGTGGTACGCAACGGCGTGGCCAGCAACCCGGACCTCAAGGCACGCATTCCGGGCCTGACCGTCAATGGCCATGGCGACCTCGACCTGCGCGTGCTCGGCATGGACTACAACGTCGGCGTGATCGTCGAGGGTGACCAGCGCGCCATGCCCGACCCGGCCTGCCAGGTCAACGAACGCTATGTCGGCGTCGAAGTGCCACTGCGCTGCCGCGGCCCGCTGGAGCTGGGCGCCAAGGCCTGCCGCCTGGACCAGGATGGCCTGGGCAAGGTGGCGGCAAAACTGGCCGGCAGCCGCCTGCAAGACAAGATCGATGAAAAACTCGGAGACAAAGTGAGCCCAGAACTGAAAGAAACGCTCAAGGGGCTGTTCAAGCGATGAGCCCAGAGCAGTTCTCCAGCGCCGTGCTGGCCTGGTACGACCAGCACGGCCGCCACGACCTGCCCTGGCAACAGGGCATCACCCCCTACCGGGTGTGGGTGTCGGAAATCATGCTGCAGCAGACCCAGGTCAGCACCGTGCTCAATTACTTCGACCGCTTCATCCAGGCCCTGCCGACCGTGCAGGCGCTCGCCGAAGCGCCGGAGGACGAGGTGCTGCACCTGTGGACCGGCCTGGGTTACTACACCCGTGCACGCAACCTGCAGAAAGCGGCGAAAATGGTCGTCGAGCAGCATGGCGGCGAGTTCCCCCGCAGCGTCGAGCAACTCACCGAGCTGCCCGGCATCGGGCGCTCCACGGCAGGGGCCATCGCCAGCATCAGCATGGGCATCCGCGCGCCGATCCTCGACGGCAACGTCAAGCGCGTGCTGGCCCGCTACACCGCCCAGGCCGGCTACCCCGGCGAGCCCAAGGTGGCCAACCAGCTGTGGGCCACCGCCGAGCGCTTCACCCCGCAGCAACGCGCCAACCACTACACCCAGGCGATGATGGACATGGGCGCCACGCTGTGCACCCGCAGCAAGCCCAGCTGCCTGATCTGCCCGTTGCAGCGCGGCTGCGAAGCGCACCTGCACGGCGAAGCAACCCGCTACCCCGAGCCCAAGCCCCGCAAGGCCCTGCCACAGCGGCGCACGCTGATGCCGCTGCTGGCCAACCACGAAGGCGCGATCCTACTCTACCGCCGCCCGTCCAGCGGGCTGTGGGGCGGCCTGTGGAGCCTGCCGGAACTGGACGACATCGCCCAGCTCGACGACCTCGCCTACCAGCACGGCCTGCGCCTGGCCGAAAGCCGCGCACTGGACGGCCTGACCCACACTTTCAGCCACTTCCAGCTGGCGATCGAACCATGGCTGGTGCGAGTCGACCCGGTCGACCCGCACGTGGCCGAGGCCGACTGGCTCTGGTATAACCTCGCCACCCCGCCGCGCCTGGGCCTCGCCGCCCCGGTCAAGAAACTGCTCAAACGCGCGGCCGACGAACTGATTGCAGGAGACGCCCGATGACCCGCACCGTGATGTGCCGCAAGTACAAAGAAGAACTGCCAGGCCTGGACCGCCCGCCCTACCCCGGCGCCAAGGGCCAGGACATCTTCGATCACATCTCGCAGCAAGCCTGGGCCGACTGGCAGAAGCACCAGACCATGCTGATCAACGAAAAGCGCCTGAACATGATGAACGCCGAGGACCGCAAGTACCTGCAGGGCGAGATGGACAAGTTTTTCGCCGGCGAAGAATACGCCCAGGCGGATGGCTACGTTCCACCGGCCGAATGACCCCAGAAAACGTAAGCGACGGAATTAATTTAAAATTTTTTCAAAAAGTCGTTGACGAGCGGTCTGGAAATCTATTTAATTCACCTCGTCGCCCAGATAGCTCAGTCGGTAGAGCAGAGGATTGAAAATCCTCGTGTCGGCGGTTCGACTCCGTCTCTGGGCACCACCTTCAAGCTTCTGGTGGTTGCAAAGTTACCCGAAGCGACAACAAGAAACCCGCCTAGTGCGGGTTTTTTGTTGTCTGGGATTTTTGCTGCAGATGACAGCCTCCCCTGAAAAGGATGTGCTGTCGCAGCGATACCTCTACCCCACTGTTTGTGGACGCACGATCTCCGCATGCAACCTCACCCCAAGCGCCGCCATGACCTTCATGACAGTGGCCAGACTGGGGTTACCTTCTGCAGACAATGCCTTGTACAGCCCTTCGCGCGTCAGACCGGTGTCACGTGCCAGTTGGGCCATCCCACGGGCACGGGCGATATCGCCCAAGGCCGCAGCGAGCAATGCCGGATCATTTTCTTCAAGGCAGGCCTCAAGGTACAAGAGCATGTCTTCTTCGGTCTTCAAGTGGTCTGCTGCATCCCACTTGCTCAGATTGATATCAGCCATGGTGGCCTCCTAAAGCTTATCCACGATTGAGATCGCGATACCTGAGCGTAAACCATAGCTCACAAACTGATCCCCGAAGCTTCTCATAAGCTCTGCCGACGCTTACCACACAGCCTAGCGCGCACTGCAGGACTCGAGGCGAAACGAACGCACCGCACGCTTACAACAAAGCCGAACGCTGAGACATCCCGACACCATTTCAGAAAGCCATAACCTCCACAAAGGCGCGTAGCGCTACTAACGTTAGGCCCTCATCGCCCCCGTGATCGCTCACAAGACTACGCAAGGCAGAGCATAACCGCCTATCGTGTTGACGAAGCCCGCATACTGCAAATACCGTAAAGTCGCTCAGCCCACTGGGCGACCTCAGTAGCCAAGGAGAAAGGCTAATGCGTACCCAGACTCGACTCGCTCGCCTCGGCAGGCCAAGTAACGGTGTGATCGGACACCAGAATGGAAACATCTGCATACCAACATTGCCATGACTCAAGCCGCCTTCGTCAATCCCACGATCCTCACTTGGTCCAGACTGCGCGCTGGCTTGTCTACCGAGCAGTTTGCAAGAAAGCTTCCGGTGAAAACTGAACGCCTTGAAAGCTGGGAAGCAGGAAAGGCCAAGCCTACCTTCCTGCAAGCTCAGAAGTGGGCTAACGCTGCCCATATTCCATTTGGTTTTTTGTTTCTTCCGCAGCCACCAGTTGAAAATTTGCCTCTTCCAGACCTGAGGACCGTAGGCGGTATTGCACCTGAGCGACCGAGCCTAAATTTGCTGGACACGGTGAAAGATGCAATACGAAAGCAAGACTGGTATCTGGATTATCTCCAAGAGCATGAACGCGCACAGTTAGACTTCGTAGGCCGGTTTAACAGTCGCTCCCCGGTAAAAGCTGTAGTTGAAGATATGCGTAGAACACTTGGCGTAGACCCTGCCGCGTCCCGCTTGGACTATGACAAATATGTTCGCGCACTCATACAAGCAGCAGAAGATATTGGCATCCTTGTAATGAGGAGTGGTATTGCTGTCGGAAACACACACCGGAAGCTTGAGGTTAGCGAGTTTCGTGGTTTCGCCATCAGCAACACTCTCGCCCCACTGATTTTTATAAATAGCTCTGACGCGCCTTCTGCCCGCCTGTTCACCTTAATCCATGAGCTGGCTCATATCTGGATAGGCACAAGCGGCGTTTCGAATGGCAGCTCTAGTGGACATGATGAAGAGCGGTTTTGCAACGCAGTCGCTGGAGAGTTTCTTGCTCCCGAGGAGTCCTTTCGCGAGACTTGGAATTCTCGAATTCTCTGGGAAGAAAACCTGCCTCCTCTGGCAACAAAATTCCATATTAGCAAGCTAGCAGTGGGTAGACGTGCGCAGGATCTCGGGCTGATCTCTAAAGATCAGTATAGTGCTTACTACCTAATGGTTCTCAAAGCCCATCAAAACAAAGAAGATGGAAGCGGCAACTACTACCGAAACCTGATCGCGAAGAACAGTGTGCGATTGAGTAAAGCAGTTTTGAGCGAAACCCTAAGCGGCCGACTACTTCTACGTGACGCCGGACACATTCTGGGCGTACAACCGGCCAACCTCCGAAAACTAGCCGGCCAGTTCATGGAATGAAGCATCTACTAGACGCAAACACTTTCATTGAAGCGAAGAACCGCTATTACGGCATGAAAATCTGCCCAGCATTTTGGCAGTGGCTACTCAACCAAAATCAGACCCTTGAGCTAGGCAGTATAACCTCTGTGATGGAGGAGCTCGCCAAAGGGAATGATGAGCTTGCCGAGTGGACGACTAAAAACCGCGCCTTCTTCCACAGTGTGAGTGACGAGCAAACGCAGACTGCATATACTCGGATCGCCGCCCATATTTCAGAGCAAGCCCCGAAAATGAAAGCCGGAGCCTTGGACGAATTCCTATCTGGGGCGGACCCGTGGTTAATAGCGAAAGCGATTTCCACGGGTGCCACCGTAGTTACTCACGAAGTACTAAATCTGGATGTGAAAAGAAAGTTCATAATTCCAAATATATGTGAGAACTTTAGCGTTCCCTACATGAATACTTTTGAACTGCTACACAGGCTTGAGGCGAAATTCGTCCTTCAACAGTGAGCAGGCAATTGTAACTGCATGATTTACCTCTGAGACCGGTATTGCCTAACCAAAGCAAGGTCGGTATCGTCTACACCGTCGCTTATAAACCAGCGACCAGGCTTGGCGGCCTGAACAGTACAAGGCGCAACAGCGCCCCATCACGGTTGTCGGCGCTTTTTTTGCGTCCGGCACTCCTGTGCTATGGCGGGTTGCGCAGGAGCACCTTCGGGTGCGCCGGTTCCCTTGTACGCCGGTCCGCCAATCCTGTGCAATCCGCCACCCTTACTGCTTGGCGGCAGCGGGTAGCGGCAACTAGTACAAGGAGTCTACTCATGCCCATTGCTTCTCACCCATCTCCACCTGCCAATGTCGGTCGCGACCTGAAGATCGCCAAAGGCCATCGTTTTTGCCCTACTGGCATGGCGGATAACGATTTCAAACTTTTCACCGTCACGCCCGGGGTTCCGGTTTCCGATGCTGCACGAACGCTGTGTGAGCTACTGGATGCACTGGACGAACCTATCTATGCAACGGCCATGAATGAGCGCGAGTTCTCTGCTCGCGATGCATGGTTAGCCAAGTACACGCTTGATGCGGCAAAGGCGGTTGCCTGTGCAATTGCTCATTCGCTGGAAAAGAATGAGTCAGAGATTCCAGGCCCTCAGGTCCCAATTGATTGAAACGCTGACGAAAGGGCCGCCCAGCGGCCCTTTCTGGGTGTCGTGTCACCTATCGAGCCAAATACCGTACGCGACTGGATGATCGGTTTGTACACCCATCCCCAAATTGACCAGCATCAACAAACGCCCTCTCGCTCAACTCGACAATTGCAATCGGACAATTAGAATCGACCTTGCAAGGATCTCCATGAGCGAAGAATCCCTCCTCCTGCTCCCCGCCCCCGAGGCGCCCTCCAGCAACACCTCGCCAGTGCCACGTCGCCGCCAACGCAAGCCTGCCCCGTGCATCACCCAGGTCAGCCAGCAACCTGCCGCACTCGAAGTGGCCAATGCGCCGCGAGGCAGCCGCGAAGACAGCACCCGTGCCCGTCTGCCGGCCTGCTACCCCTATCGCACCCGCATGTGCCGCCAGGAATACGAAAAGGCCAAGCATGCGCTGCAGATCGAGCTGCTCAAGGTACAAAGCTGGGTCAAGGAAACCGGCCAGCGGGTAGTGATCATGTTCGAAGGCCGGGATGCCGCCGGCAAGGGCGGCACCATCAAGCGCTTCATGGAGCATCTCAACCCCCGCGGGGCGCGGGTCGTCGCGCTGGAGAAGCCTTCCGAGCAGGAGCGCGGCCAGTGGTACTTCCAGCGTTACATCCAGCACCTGCCCACGGCGGGTGAAATGGTCTTCTTCGATCGCTCCTGGTACAACCGCGCCGGGGTCGAGAAGGTGATGGACTTCTGCACGCCGCTGCAGTACATGGAGTTCATGCGCCAGGCGCCGGACCTTGAACGCATGCTGTGCAACAGCGGCATCCTGCTGTTCAAGTACTGGTTCTCGGTGAACCGCGAAGAACAACTGCGCCGCTTCATCTCGCGCCGCGACGACCCACTCAAGCACTGGAAGCTTTCGCCCATCGACATCAAGTCGCTGGACAAGTGGGAGGACTACACCGCGGCCAAGGAATCGATGTTCTTCCATACCGATACTGCCGCTGCGCCCTGGACGGTGATCAAGTCGGATGACAAGAAGCGGGCACGGATCAATTGCATTCGGCATTTCCTCTACTCGCTGGATTATCCGGGCAAGGACCACGCCGTGGCGTGCGCGCCGGATTCGCTGCTGGTCGGGCGGGCATCGCATGGGTTCGAGGAAGATGAAAGCTCCGTGATTGGCAGTTGAATTGCCGGCGATGGGGCCGCATGGCGGCCCCTTTCAACAGCACTTGGGTTTCCCGGCCAACTGCGCTTCAATACGCGCAATTTCAGTCACACCCAAGGATTCGCCCCATGGCCACCAGCACCAAGCAACAGAAACGCGCCAAGCGCGCCGCCAGCAAGGCCAAGCAGAACCGCATGGTGCGCAGCGGCCAGGCGGTCAAGGCCAGCACCGGCGACAGCGCCAGCATCGAGCAGGTGTTCCACAAGGCCATGGAGTCGGACAGCTACAAAGAGCTGTTCAACAAAATGAAAGCCGCGCAGGAAACCAGCCTGGTCGCGATGATCTCGGTATTCCTGGTCGACCCGCTGCTGGCACTGGTGCTCAAGGGGCACAAGGAAGAGCACGCCACCGACTACATCGTGCTGGTGTTCAACGCCTACCGCACCTGGCTCGACGGCGCCGACGAAGACACCACAATGGCCTGGCTGGAAAGCGACGAGTTCCAGGAGGCGTACATCGCCGCTTCCGAGCTGGTGGCCAAGCAGCAACAGCAGCAGAAGCAGTTTGGCTGAGACCTCACTGGCCCTATCGCCGGCTTGCCGGCGATAGGGCCAGTACAGACCAACAAAAAGGCCGCGCCCTTCACAGGACGCGGCCTTTTCATTGCAGCCAGCGCGGATCAGTTATCCAGCGCCACCCGCCCGGCAGCTTCACGCTTGCGATGTACCAGCAAGCCCGCCGCCACCACACCAATGCTCAGCAGCGCAGTGGCGATGATCTCGGCACGGTGATCCTCACGCAGCGCCATCACCACCAGAATCGCAACGATGAAGGCAATGGTCGCCCAGGTCAGGCCCGGGAACAGCCACATCTTGAAGGCGATCTTCTCGCCACGGGCCTCACGTTGGCTGCGCATGCGCAGCTGCGAAATGGCGATCACCAGGTACACCAGCAGCGCGATGGCGCCGGAGCTGGCCAGCAGGAACTCGAACACCTGGGCCGGGGCCACGTAGTTGGCGAACACGCAGAGGAACGCCGCCGCGGTCGACAGCAGCACCGCCACATGCGGGGTAGCCGCCTTGGTGGTGCGCTGGGCAACGGCCGGGGCATCGCCACGCTTGCTCAGCGAGAACAGCATGCGCGAGGAGGTATACAGCGCCGAGTTCAGGCAGCTGGTCACGGCGATCAGCACGACGATGTCGACGATCAGCTTGGCGTTCGGCACGCCGATGCGGCTCAGCACGGTCTGGTAGGAACCGGTTTCGGCCAGGGCCGGGTCGTTCCACGGCACCAGGGCCACGACCAGGAAGATCGACACCAGGTAGAACAGGCAGATACGCCAGATCACCGAGTTGGTGGCGCGGCTGATCTGCTTGCCCGGGTCTTTCGATTCGGCAGCCGCGATGGTGACGATCTCGGTACCCATGAACGAGAACATGGTGGTCAGCATGGCCGCCAGCACAGCGCCCAGGCCGTTGGGCATGAAGCCCTGGGTGTCGAACAGGTGGCTGGCACCGCTGACCTGGCTGCTTGGCACGAAGCCGAACATGGCAGCACAGCCGACCACGATGAAGCCGATGATCGCCAGCACCTTGAGCAGGGCGAACCAGAACTCGAACTCACCGTAGTTCTTCACGCTGCACAGGTTGGTCGCCGTCAGCGCCAAGGTGATCAGCAGGGAGAACGCCCACAGGTCGACCGCCGGGAACCAGGCGTGCAGGATCGCTGCGGCCGCGTTGGCCTCCAGCGGGATGACCAGCACCCAGAACCACCAGTACAGCCAGCCAATGGTGAAACCGGCCCAGCGGCCAATGGCGCGGTCGGCATAGGTGGAGAACGAACCGGTATCCGGCGAAGCGATCGCCATTTCGCCCAGCATGCGCATCACCAGCACCACCAGGGTGCCAGCGGCAGCATAGGCCAGCAGAACGGCAGGGCCGGCGGCGGCGATGGCGTGGCCGGAGCCTACGAACAGACCGGCGCCGATGACGCCAGCAATGGACAGCATGGTGACATGCCGTTGTTTGAGCCCCTGAGCGAGGTCATTGGAATTGTTACCGCTCATTGAAACTACCTTTGTAAGGAGTGGACCACCCGACTGAATACCAAGCGCGCCAGGGGTTGGGTTAGGCGTCGCTGCAATCGGCGGTTTCCAGACGGCAATAAGCGGGCCATGTGCTGAATGCATTCGTCAGATAAACCTGGCAGGCCGTAAAGGACGCGGCTTGCAGGGCATTCGGCCAACTCCTGACCGAAAGGCCGTCAAATCCGACAGGAAAGACGGGATTACGGAAATACCCACTTACAAACGCACCAAAGGTGCTCCTCGGTAACACCTTTGCACCATTGCATAGCAGAAAAGTGCAACCTCGAGGTACAACCTTTTGTCTGGGCGGGCCGATCGCGGGCAAGCCCGCTCCTACAAGGGTCAAAGGTATCTGTAGGAGCGGCTTTGGCCGCGAGGGGGTCAAAACCGCTTCCCAGCCCTGGCCAAAAGTGGCACCATCGCGCCTTTTCTCATCAAGGCTCTGGAGCTGGGCGAGACCTTCGCGGACATCTGCGCGACGTTGCACTGCAGCGATGCGACAAACTGCCCCGGCATTGCCCCGAGCCCCCTGCGACCCTGTTGGCCGCCCTGATGCCGCTATGCTAGCTTGGCGCACGCCAGGAAGGCCGCCAAGAACTGGGAACGCACCCGAACACATGAGGACCGCACATGGCCCAGGCCACGCCCGCGCTGGAAATCCGCAATCTGCACAAACGCTACGGCGAGCAGGAAATTCTCAAGGGCATTTCGCTGACCGCGCGTGACGGTGACGTGATCTCCATCCTGGGATCGTCCGGCTCCGGCAAGTCGACCCTGCTGCGCTGCATCAACCTGCTGGAAAACCCCCACCAGGGCGAAATCCTCGTCGCAGGCGAAGCCCTCAAGCTCAAGGCCGCCCGCAACGGTGACCTGATCGCCGCCGACAACCGCCAGATCAACCGCCTGCGCAGCGAGATCGGCTTCGTCTTCCAGAATTTCAACCTCTGGCCGCACATGTCGATCCTCGACAACATCATCGAGGCGCCGCGCCGCGTGCTCGGCCAAAGCAAGGCTGAGGCCATCGAGGCCGCCGAGGCGTTGCTGAACAAGGTCGGCATCTTCGACAAGCGCCACAGCTACCCAGCCCAGCTTTCCGGTGGCCAGCAGCAGCGCGCTGCCATCGCCCGGACCCTGGCCATGCGACCTAAAGTCATCCTGTTCGACGAGCCGACTTCGGCGCTCGATCCGGAAATGGTCCAGGAAGTGCTTAACGTCATCCGCGCATTGGCCGAAGAAGGCCGTACCATGCTGCTGGTGACGCACGAGATGAACTTTGCCCGCCATGTGTCCAGTGAAGTGGTCTTCCTGCACCAGGGCCTGGTTGAAGAGCAAGGATCGCCGCAGCAGGTCTTCGAGAGCCCGACCTCGGCGCGTTGCAAGCAATTCATGTCCAGCCACCGCTAACGGAGCAATACATGCACACTTACAAGAAGTTCCTCCTGGCAGCCGCTGCCATGCTGGTGATGTCGGCCAACGCCATGGCCGCGGAAAAACTGCGCATGGGTATCGAAGCTGCCTACCCACCGTTCAACAACAAGGACGCCAGCGGCCAGGTGGTCGGCTTCGACAAGGACATCGGCGACGCGCTGTGCGCCAAGATGAAAGTCGAATGCGAAGTCGTCACCTCCGACTGGGACGGCATCATCCCGGCACTGAACGCGAAGAAGTTCGACTTCCTGGTCTCGTCGCTGTCGATCACCGACGAGCGCAAGAAGGCCGTTGATTTCACCGACCCGTACTACTCGAACAAACAGCAATTCATCGCCCCGAAGAACGTCGACTTCAAGACCGACCGCGCTTCGCTCAAGGGCAAGACCATCGGCACCCAGCGCTCCACCCAGGCCGCGACCTGGCTCGACGACAACGGTGGCCTGGACGGCGACTTCAAGGTCAACCTCTATGACGGCCAGGAAAACGCCTACCTGGACCTGACCTCCGGCCGCCTCGACGCCATCCTCGCCGACAAATATGCCAACTATGAATGGCTGAAGTCCGAAGCCGGCAAGAACTACGAGTTCAAGGGCGACCCGGTCAACGAAGACGACAAGGTCGGCATTGCCGTGCGCAAAGGTGACAACGAGCTGCGCAACAAGCTCAATGCCGCACTGAAAGAAATCATCGCCGACGGCACCTACAAGAAGATCAACGACAAGTACTTCCCGTTCAGCATCTATTGATTCGCCCCGACCGGCACGCCCTTCCGGCGTGCCGGTCCCTAGAACGACCCTGCCCATGAATATCGACCTGCACGGATTCGGTCCGGCCCTGGCGGCTGGCACCGTGATGACCGTAAAACTGGCGCTTTGCGCCTTGCTGCTGGGCCTGGTCCTGGGCCTGCTCGGCGCCCTGGCCAAGACTTCCTCGATCAAGCCACTGCAATGGCTTGGCGGCTTCTACTCGACCCTGGTTCGCGGCGTGCCCGAACTGCTGTGGGTCCTGCTCATCTATTTCGGCACCGTCGGGCTGATGAACAGCCTTGGCAATTTGTTCGACATGCCCGGCCTGGAACTCAGTGCCTTCGCCGCCGGTGTGATCGCCCTGGGCCTGTGCTTCGGCGCCTACGCCACCGAAGTGTTCCGCGGCGCCATCCTGGCGATCCCCAAGGGCCACCGTGAGGCCGGCCTGGCGCTGGGCTTGTCGAAAGGGCGCATCCTGTCGCGGATCATCCTGCCGCAGATGTGGCGCATCGCCCTGCCCGGCCTTGGCAACCTGTTCATGATCCTGATGAAGGACACCGCGCTGGTCTCGGTGATCGGCCTGGAAGAAATCATGCGCCACGCCCAGATCGGCGTGACCGTGACCAAGGAGCCGTTCACCTTCTATATGGTCGCCGCCTGCATCTACCTGGGCCTGACCATCATCGCCATGACCGGCATGCACTTCATGGAAAAACGCGCCGCTCGCGGCTTTGCGAGGGCCGAATAATGGATTGGGAAGTAATCATCAAGTGGCTGCCACGCCTGGCTCAGGGGGCGACCCTGACCCTCGAGCTGGTGGCCATCGCCGTCGTCGCCGGGTTGATCCTGGCCATTCCGCTGGGCATTGCCCGCTCGTCGCGACACTGGTACGTGCGCGCCCTGCCCTACGGCTACATTTTCTTCTTCCGTGGCACGCCGCTGCTGGTGCAGTTGTTCCTGGTCTACTACGGCCTGGCGCAGTTCGACCTGGTGCGCCAGAGCAGCTTGTGGCCATACCTGCGCGATCCGTTCTGGTGCACCGTGCTGACCATGACCCTGCACACCGCCGCCTACATTGCCGAGATCCTGCGCGGTGCACTGCAGGCCATCCCCAAAGGTGAAGTCGAGGCAGCGCGGGCGCTGGGCATGTCGCGTGGCAAGACGCTGTTCTACATCATGCTGCCGCGTGCCGCGCGCATCGGCTTGCCGGCCTACAGCAACGAAGTGATCCTGATGCTCAAGGCCAGCGCCCTGGCCAGTACCGTGACCCTGCTGGAACTGACCGGCATGGCGCGGACCATCATCGCCCGGACCTACCTGCCGGTGGAGATCTTCTTCGCTGCTGGCGTGTTCTACCTGGTGATCTCGTTCGTACTGGTGCAAGGCTTCAAGCTGCTGGAGCGCTGGTTGCGCGTGGACGCCTGCCAGGGCCGTTGAGACCTCACTGGATTCATCGCCGGCAAGCCGGCGCCCACGGGTGATGCACAGACCTCGAAATCTGTGATGCTCCCTCTGTGGGAGCCGGCTTGCCGGCGATAGGGCCCTCCAACTCAACCATTACCTATACCCATGCCCCCTTTCCTCCACAGCCACCACCTAAGCGACCGCTTCCAGGCCCTCGACCAGTTCCTGGCCGACCACCAGCCGCTGTGGAAACCCCGCCCATTCACCGCGCTGCGCCTTGACTGGGAAACCACCTACCCCGAACTCGCCGCCCACCTGCGCCAATCCTCCCTGGCCGACGCAGAAGCCGACATCGACCCCCAAGACCTGCCTGCCCCCTTCCCGCAGCTGGCCCAACAAGCCCGGCAGCTCTGCGCCGTGGGCGAGCTCCCCGACATCGGCCTGCCCCCGGCCGGCCACCGCCTGGACGTCAACGTCCCCGGCCGCAAATGGCAGCAGATCGAAGCCTTCAGCCGCCGCCTGGGCTTTCGCCAGCAAACCGCGCACTGGCTGGACTGGTGCTCGGGCAAAGGGCACCTCGGCCGCCGCCTGCGGCAACCCGGCCAACAACTGACCTGCCTGGAATACGACGCCGAACTTGTGCATGCCGGCCAGGCCCTGAGCGACCATCACCAGCTGCCGGCCACCCATGTTCACCAGGACGTCATGGCCGCCGACAGCGCTCGCCACCTGGGCAGCGACAAGAGCGCGGTAGCCCTGCACGCCTGCGGCGACCTGCACGTGCACCTGTTGCGCACCGCCAGCCAGCAAGGCTGCCGCCACCTGGCCGTGGCCCCATGCTGCTACAACCGCATCCAGGGCGAGCACTACCTGCCGTTATCCACAGCCGCGCAACGCTCGCCCCTGCAGCTGTCGATGATCGACCTCGGCCTGCCGTTGAACGAAGCCGTCACCGCCAGCGCCCGGGTCCGCCACCAGCGCGACCGCTCGATGGCCCGGCGCCTGGGCTTCGACCTGCTGCAGCGCCAGCAGCGTCAGTGCGACGAGTACCTGTCCACCCCTTCCTTGCCGACCGCCTGGCTGGACAAATCGTTCGAGCAATACTGCCGCGACCTGGCCGAGCTGCGCGGGCTGGAATTGACCCTCGCCCCGGACTGGGCGGCGCTAGAAGCGGCCAGCTGGCAGCGCCTGGCCGAGGTGCGCAACCTCGAACGGCTGCGCAACCTGTTCCGCCGCTCCTTGGAACTGTGGCTGGTGCTGGATCGCGCCCTGTTCCTCGAAGAACAGGGCTACAGCGTCCAGGTGGGCACCTTCTGCGACTATCCACTGACGCCGCGCAACCTGCTGCTGCTTGCCGAACGCGACCGTTAGCCGCAGCACAACCTGTGGATAAGTCTGTGAACAAGCTTTTGATGACCGGTGCAAGCGGAGCGCTATTTCAGCGCTCCTGGTTATTCCCTCTAGTGCTTCAAGCCCAGTAAAAACAGGCGTTTGCGCAAAGACCAGCGGTGCAGCCCGTCGGCATGCCTTTCGCGCAAGTGGTCAATGCCTCTTGTGCATAAGCTTTGCTTGTGCATGGACGCGGAGCCTTGATGCAAGCGTAGACAAGGGCATCAGGCGGGGTGATATCGCTGTGGATCGAGAAGAACGGGGTGTTGAGGATTTTCTGGCGGGGTGGGTCGGGGACAATCTTTTTCATGGCAGCAGCTCCAGATAGAACTGCCACAGTGACCTTTCTCACGGATCAAGGCGGCAGCCATACACGGGGTGAGAAAACCGAGGGAGCTACAAAGCTCGGCCAGACCGAGGTCTGCCCGTGTACGACTGCCATAACAGCAAGCTCAGTAACTCCATAGCGGGTTCTCACACCCGGTCACCAGGAATTGGCGACCCGGGAACGGTATTCCTGGGGCACTTCCCCGCCAACAGTGAAACTTCGCTAGCGGCTGTAGGATAATTCGCTTTGTGATGTTTCCTGAAGCATTTGGTTGCAGGATCAGAATCTCCTGACACCTGAGGGCCCTATCGCCCCCCACAAAACCAAAGCGTTGCCCCACCCCCAACCCACCGGTGTATCATCCGCCCCCCAAGCCATTCCAGAACCAACGTCGCCCGCTGCCCGCCAGCCCCGCGACCGTCTGGCGTTGCGCCAGAATCGACATTGGACTAACGGACTTACCCATCGTGACCCGAGCCAAACCCCTGATCCTGCTGGCCTGCACCCTGGCCCAGGGCGCCTGCGCCAGCGGCACCCCGAAACCCCACGGCACCAGCCTCGACTGGAACACCCCCGGCATGCAGCTGGGCGGCGACAACGGCCTGCCCCTGCGTACCGAAAGCCCCTGCCGCAAGCGCGGCTGTGACAACGACAAGCTGTTCTTCAACCCCGCCAAGACCGAACCGAACGTCAATACGATCCATCGCGGCTGGTAGGAAAATTCTCCTTTCAGACCGATGACTTAGGTCATTTTCGGGTAATCGAAAGGAAGTGGTTTACAGGCGCCAACCGATCGCTATAATGACGCCCCATTGCCGGTATAGCTCAGATGGTAGAGCAACTGACTTGTAATCAGTAGGTCCCGGGTTCGATTCCTGGTGCCGGCACCATACGCAGTATCAAAAAAGGCTCACCGAAAGGTGGGCCTTTTTTGTTTTCAGCTGCCCCAACGCCCTCCTCTCCCGCAACTTGATTTCAATCAATCCCCGTTGGGGTAGCAAGCGTAGGCTCAGGCCAAGCGGATATTTCTGGAGGCATGCGATGGCCAAGACATTTCCACAGAACCCCAGTCACCCCGAGCGCATCTGCTGGGGGTGTGACCTGTACTGTTCGGCCAAGTCGCTAGCCTGCGGTAATGGGGCCGAGCGCACCATGCACCCGGTGGAGTTGTTCGGGGAGGATTGGGACAGCCTCGATGGGCATTTGCAACAGGCTGACGCGGGGCGTGGGGATAAGCACGTGGACAAGAGGGCGTGAGGGCAGCCAGGTGCATGGCATTGGTAATGCGGCGATGTTCAGATCGAGCGCCGCCCGCGCGGCGCTCGATCGCAAGACCACTACAAGGCCAAAGGCTTGCACCTGCCACTCAAAACGCCGTACTCACCGTCACCGACATGCTCCGCGGGTCGCCATAGATCGCCCCCGCATAGAACCCATACTGGGTGTAGTAATGCTTGTCGAACAGGTTCTCGACATTCACGCTCACCGTAGTGTCATCGGTCAGCTGATACCTGGCCATGGCATTCCAGATCGCATACCCCGACCAGTTCACATCCGTCGCCCCCGCACTCACCCCATTCACCGGCTGCCCCGCCGGGCTTGAGATGGCGCGGATGTTGGTTTGCGCCTTCACCCCGGCGCCCAGGGTCAGGCGATCGAGCGGGCCGGACAGGCGATAGGTGGTCGACGCCTTGAACAGGTGCGAGGGGTCGCTGCGCCCGTCGCTGTCGACGCGACGCAAGTGCAGGTAGGTATAGCCGCCATACACATTCCAGTTCGGTGTCAGCGCGCCGGCGATTTCCAGGTCGATGCCGTCGGTTTCCTGGCCGGTGCCGGCCTTGTAGGCATCACCACCGGTCGGGGTGGTCAGGCCGTCGTCGAGCACTGCCTTGTTTTCCTGCCGGGTGCGGAAATAGGCAGCCGAAGCATTCAGCCGCCCGTCCAGCCACTCGCCCTTGATACCGGTCTCGTAACTCTGGCCACGGATCGGCTCGACCTTGGTGCCGCTCGCCGTCTCCGCGGTCTGCGGGTAGAAGATGTCCACTGCCATCCTGGTCCCAGTAGCCGCCATAGCTGCCGCGCCCGGCCGAGTTGACCTTGGCCAGCCCTCGGTGGTTGAGCACCTCACTGGTGCTCTGGGCGGCTTTCAGGTCCAGGGCCCAGTCGTTGTCGAAGCGGTGCTGCAGCGAGCCGAAGGCGGTGCGGGTGGTGTACTCGCCAAAGCTCCAGCTCGGCACCAGGTTGGTGCTGCGCGGCAGGTCGGTGGTGCTACCGTCGCGGTACCAGATGGGAATGTTGGCACCCCAGCCGCCGCCGACCACCTTGTTGTATTCGTACTGGTAACCGGCGCCGAGGGTGGTGGCGTCATGCAGGTCGAACTCGAAGTTGGCCAGGGCTGCGCGGGCGCGCTCGGACTGGTTGTCGCGGAACGAGTCGGCGTCCTGCTGGGTCACGACGAAACGCGAGCGCAACCGGCCATCGGCCGACAGCGGCAGGTTGAGGTCGGCGCCCAGGCGGCGTTTGTCCCAGCTGCCGTAGGTGGCGTACGCACTGCCGCCGAAGGCGCGGGCCGGGGCCTTGCGGATCAGGTTGACCGTGGCCGACGGGTCGCCGGTGCCACCGAGCAGGCCGTTGGCGCCACGCACGATGTCGATGCGCTCGTACAGGTCCATGTTCAGCGCGTTGCCGCCACCGCTGAAGTCGGAGCCGCCCTGGAACTGCAGGCCATCGACCTTCCAGTTGCTGATCGAGTAGCCACGTGCACGAAAATCGGTGCGCCCGCCCACTTCGGACTTGCTCGCGCTGACGCCGGGCGTGGTGTCCAGCGCCTGCTCGAGGCTGTGGACATCGCGGTCGTCCAACTGCTGGCGGGTGATGCTGGTGACCGATTGCGGGGTCTGCCGTGGCGTCAGGGCAAGGCCGGTGGAACTGCGGGTGTTTTCCACCGTGTAACCGAGCTGGCCAGCCTCGTCGGCCGGTAGCAGCGCACTGTCTTCGATCTGCGTGGCCTGCAGTTCCAGCGGTTGAATGTCGGCGGCCATGGCACTGCCACTGACGACCCAGGCGATGACACAAGCCAGCGGGTGAATCCTGATGCTTTGAGGTTTCATTTGGGAAGGTTTCGTATTTGCAGATGATTTTTTGTTACGATTCTAGGGATCCGCTCTCCGGGCTCCATGCCCGGCTTGTACGGGCATGTAATTGAACGTAACGAGCGCTGCCGGCCCTCCCCTGACAGGTGTTTCCCCCCGATGAGCACGACCCTGCTGGTCGTCGACGATGACGACGAAATCCGCGAACTTCTCTGCGATTACCTGAGCGATGCCGGCTACACCGTGCTGGCGGCAGCCGACGGCGATGGCATGCGCGCGCAGCTGGCCCGGCACAAGGTCGAGCTGGTGGTGCTAGACCTGATGCTGCCAGGTGAAGATGGCCTGAGCCTGTGCCGCCAGCTTCAGGCGACGCCGGGCCTGGCGGTGATCATGTTGTCGGCCAAGGGCAGCACACTGGACCGCATCATCGGGCTGGAAGTCGGTGCCGACGACTACCTGGCCAAGCCGTTCGAGCCGCGTGAACTGATCGCCCGCATCAAGGCGGTACTGCGCCGGCCACAACGCCTGGATACACCTGAAGCGCAACCCGCGGCGGCCGACGCGCAGCACTTCGCCGGTTTCAGCCTCGATCACGCCAAGCGCCTGCTTACCCGCCCCGACGGCGAGTCGCTGACCCTGCCCCGCTCCGATTACCGAGTGCTGCGCGAACTGCTGGAGGCCAACAACCGCGTGGTTTCGCGGGATCAGCTGACGCGCAGTGCATTCGGCCGCGAGCACCTGCCCGACGACCGTTCGGTGGACATGTGCATCAGCCGCCTGCGCCAGCAACTGCGCCGCGCGCCAGGCGGTGAAGTGCAGATACTCACGATCCGCAACGAAGGCTATCTGCTGAGCATCGCCCGCTGACATGGGCGGGCTCCGCCGTCTGTGGCCGCGCACGCTGTTCGGCCAGTTGCTGCTGATCATGGTCAGCGGCACATTGTTGATCCAGCTGATGTCGAGCAGCATCTGGTTCGATGTGCGCTTTGCCCAGGTGCTGGAAGCGCCGGTGCGGCTGATGGCCGCCCGCAGCGCACCACTGATCGCCCGGGCCGATTGCCAGGCCTCCGACCTGCAGCTGCCCCGCCATTACGCTGTGCGCTGCGCCGACAACCCGCCGGCAGCCGATGACAACCCGCGCCGCGGGCATCGGCGCATCGCGCTGCTGCTGCAGCAGTCGCTCGGTCATGAACTGGGGCATGCCCAGACGGTGCGCCTACTCAAGGCTCACCTGACTGACGAACAAGGCCAACCTATCGTCTGGCACAGCCTGTTCGGGCTGCGCACGGCCCAGGCGCATCTGCAGTTCGCGGTGCCCTTGGCCGACGGCCACTGGTTGCTGGTCGACGGCCAGGAACTGCAGGGCTGGAGTGGCGAGTCGGCCTGGGTGCTGATCAGCGATTACCTGTTGCGGGTGTATGCCTTGCGCATCGTCGCCGTGCTGGTGGTCTGCCTGGTTGCAGTGCGCCTGTGCCTGCGCCCGTTGCGGCGCCTGGCCGATGCCGCACGGGGGCTGGGCAGCAACCTTGCGCAAGCGCCGCTGGCACTGGACGGGCCGCAGGAAGTGCGCCAGGCCGCCCAGGCCTTCAATGCCATGCAGCAGCGCCTGATCGCGATGGTCAACGACAAGGCGTATTTCCTCGCCGCCGTCTCCCACGACCTGCGCACGCCGCTGACCCGCATGCGCCTGCGCCTGGAGCGCCTGCCGGACGACGAGCACCGCGAACGCCTGCGGCAGAACATCACGCAGATGGACGGCATGATTGGCCAGGTGCTCGATTACCTGCGCGCGGGCGAGCAGCAGAACCTGCAGCAGGTCGACCTCGACCGGCTGGTACCGCGGCTGTGCGCCGACCTGGCCAGCGCCAGCGAGCCACTGCCGGTGCAAGGCGTGGGCGGCAGCGTGGAGGTCGATGCCGTGCTGCTGCAGCGTTGCCTGCAGAACCTGCTGGTCAATGCCCTGCGCTATGCCAGGAAGGTGTCGGTCACGCTGGAGCGAGACGCCAAGGGCGTGGCCATCCATGTCGATGATCGTGGGCCGGGTATCGCACCTGGCTTGTTGGCGACCATCACCGAGCCGTTCGTGCGTGGCGAGCATTCACGCAACCAGGCCTCCGGTGGGTATGGCCTGGGGTTGAGCATCGCCCAGCGAATCACTATCAGCCATGGGGGTGAGTTGGTGTTGAGCAATCGTGACGGTGGCGGTTTGCGGGTCAGCGTTCTGCTGCCCAGCTAGGGGCTGCTTCGCAGCCCGATCGCTGGCAAGCCAGCTCCTACAGGAACAGCGCGAGGCTTGAGTCCTGTGGTGTACCTGTGGGAGCCGGCTTGCCGGCGATGAGGCCAGCAGCAACACCGCAACCGTAATAGTGTTTTACCGATTCGACAGGTTTTCCAACCGACCACTTTGCCTATCCTTGGCCCGGTCATCCTGCCTGCGATGGACCCATGAAACACTCTCTACCCAGCCGCTACGCCTGCCTCGTTCTCTGCCTGCTCTTCACCTTCGCCAGCCTGCCGCTGCTGGCCCAGCACGCCTGGCTCTGGCCGTTGGCAGTGGTGACCACCCTGCTCAGCCTGGTCGGCCTCAACGACCTGCGCCAGAGCCAGCACGCGGTGCGCCGCAACTACCCGATCCTGGGCAACATCCGCTACCTGATCGAAACCATTCGCCCGGAAATCCGCCAGTACCTGATCGAGGGCGACGACGACAAGCTGCCCTTCTCGCGCTCGCAGCGCTCGCTGGTCTACGCCCGAGCCAAGAACGAAAGCGCCGAGAAAGCCTTCGGCACCCTCAACGACGCCTACAAACCCGGCTTCGAGTTCATCAGCCATTCGATGCTGCCCGTGGCAACCCCGGACCCCGCATCGTTTCGCATCGCCATCGGCGGGCCACAGTGCCGCCAGCCCTACTCGACGTCGATCTTCAACATCTCGGCGATGAGCTTCGGTGCACTCAGTGCCAATGCCATCGCCGCGCTGAACCAGGGTGCGCGCCTGGGCCGTTTCGCCCACGACACCGGCGAAGGCAGCATCAGCCCCTACCACCGCGAACATGGCGGTGACCTGATCTGGGAAATCGGCAGTGGCTACTTCGGTTGCCGCACCGAAGACGGGCGCTTCGACGCGCAACGCTTCGCCGCCCAGGCCAGCGACCCGCAGGTCAAGATGATCGAGATCAAGCTCAGCCAAGGCGCCAAGCCGGGCCACGGCGGCATCTTGCCGGGGCACAAGGTGAGCGCGGAGATTGCCGAAACCCGCGGCGTGCGCGTAGGTGAAGACTGCATTTCGCCCGCCGCGCACAGTGCATTTCGCACCCCGGTCGAATTGCTGCACTTCGTCGCCAGCCTGCGCGAGCTGTCGGGTGGCAAGCCGGTGGGTTTCAAGTTCTGCCTCGGCCACCCATGGGAATTCATGGGCATCGCCAAGGCCATGCTGGCCACCGGCATCACCCCGGACTTCATCGTCGTCGATGGCAAGGAAGGCGGTACCGGCGCGGCGCCGCGCGAGTTCAGCGACAACATCGGCGTGCCCATGCGCGAAGGGTTGATGTTCGTGCACAACACCCTGGTCGGCCTGAACCTGCGTTCTAGCATCCGCATCGGCGCGGCCGGCAAGATCGTCAGTGCCTTCGATATCGCCAGCGTGCTGGCCATCGGCGCCGACTGGGTCAATTCGGCGCGCGGCTTCATGTTCGCCATTGGCTGCATCCAGTCGCAGAGCTGCCACACCAACAAGTGCCCGACCGGGGTCGCCACCCAGGACCCCTTGCGCCAACGCGCGCTGGTGGTACCAGACAAGGCCCAACGGGTTGCCAGTTTCCACCGCAATACCTTGCACGCCTTGGCCGAAATGCTCGCGGCGGCGGGCCTGGAGCACCCGTCGGAGCTCAAGCCCAAGCACCTGGCGCGACGGATCAGCGCCAGCCAGATCAGCCTGTTATCGGACTTGCACCACTTCCTCAAGCCTGGCGAATTGCTCAGTGGCTCGATCAAGAGCGAGTTCTATGCACGGATGTGGCGGATGGCGCGCAGTGACAGCTTTGCGCCGGAGACGGGGGATGTGATGGTGGCGACAGTGCATCGCCAGAAAGAAGTGGAACCTGCCTAGGCCCCATCGCTGGCAAGCCAGCTCCCACAGGCGTGATTTCGCGCTCTTTGTGGGAGCCAGCTTGCTGGCGATCGGGCTGCCAGGCAGCCCGCGAGGCCATCAGATCAGAAGATGCTGATCGGGTACTCGACGAATACGCGGACTTCGTTGCCGTCGTCGTTGTAGCCGTTCTGCTGTACAGCGTTGTTGGTGCGAACGAACGAGCTGCGCAGCTTGATCGACAGATCCTTGGCCGGGCCGTCCTGCACCACGTAGCGGATCTGGTTGAAGATCTCGCGCTCTTCACCCTCGCCGAAGCCCTGCGGGTTCTTGACGTTGCGGGTGTTGATGTTGTCACCCACCACGTAGGCCAGCTTGTAGGTCAGGCCCGGGATGCCGTAGGCACCGAAGTCCAGGCCGTAGCCCAGCTGCCAGGAGCGCTCGTCTTCGGCGTTGAAGTCGGACCAGTAGGAGTTGGCCAGGTAGATGGTCGAGCCACCGTCACCCACGCCGCCTTCGTTCTGGTACCAACCGTAGTTGTAGCCAGTGCTGCCGGTGCTGCGCTGGTGCGCGAGGGTGAACGAGTGCGCGCCGTAGGCGTAGGTCGCGGCCAGGCTCCAGATAGTGTTGGAGTCACCGTTGAGCTCGGCGGACTCGACGAACTTCTTGTCGATGTCCGACTTGTAGCCGTTGAAGTCCAGGGTCAGGGACTGGTCGCTGGCGATCGGGAAGACGTAGTTCAAGCCCAGGTAGTGCTTCTTCATCACGTCTTCGTTGTCTGCGGTGTACAGCGAAGCGGTGAAGTTGTCGGTGAACTTGTAGCTGCCACCGAACACGTTGATCGACTTCAGGCCACCGCCGTCGCGGCGCTCGGCGCTCTTGCGCGCTTCCTGGGTGAAGCGACCGGCGTTCAGCTCCAGGCCCTGGATCTCCTTGGAGGTCAGCAGGGTACCGGTGAAGCTTTCTGGCAGCAGGCGCGCGTCGTCGTACTGCAGCACAGGCAGGGTCGGCATCTGGTCACCGTACTTGAGCACGGTGTTGGAGACGCGGAACTTCACGGCAGCACCGGCACGGGACAGGTCATGCGGGCTGCTGGCGTTGCCGTTGGCGTCCTTGGTGTTTTCCGGCTTGAAGAAGTCGATACCGGCGCCACCGTTGTGGCCCTGGCCGCCGTCCAGGCGCACCGCGTACAGGCCGAATGCGTCGACACCGACGCCGACGGTGCCCTGGGTGAAGCCGGAGGAGAAGTTGCCGATGAAGGCCTGGCCCCATTCCATCTGGTCATCGGTACCGTGTTTCTTGTCACGGTTGATGTACGCGTTACGCAGGAGAACGTTTGCGTGGCTGTCTTCGATAAAGCCTTTGCTCTCGGCCTGCTCATTGGCCTGGGCCTGGGTCGCGGCGATCATCGCCAGGGCGACCAGGCTGATCCTGGTTTTCAACATGTTATTTTCCTTATTTCTTAATCAAAAACGCTCTGCACTCTGACGCCAGGAGCCAACGCCCCTTCGTAGGTTCGACGCTATGCGGATCCAAACTGAAAAGCCCGCCGGAGCTTGCTTGGCGGGCCTTGAACAGCAGCATGGCCAAGTCATGGCCAGCGGGCGTTGGCCGAATCCTAGCGGGCTGTGATTGCAAATGTCAAAAAGTCGTGAAAAGCAGGTCGATATAACCAGAATCACAGGAACGAACGGTGCATTTTCACGCATGTTCGCGCCGTAGGCGGGTAATTTATCTTTTGTCAGAAATGTCATTTTGAGAACAATGACAATTTTCGCGGCATGCAGCGTGCCAGGAACGGAGTTACGAAGTGATACATACGTAAAGACAAGTCTTTACGAATAGCCGAGCAACAGCAAATCGTTTCGACCAGTTCGAGGTGGAGACCACCAACAAGCTGCGCGACCTCACCGAGAAGCAGGACAGCAACAGCACCAGCCCGCGCATTGGCGTGGTCTATACGCCGTGGCGCGATCATTCGTTCTACGCCTCGTGGAGCAAGACCTTCTCGCCGGTTGGCGGCGGCCTGATCGGCATCACCCCGGGCGCCCCCGGCAACGCCAACGACACCAGCCCCGAGCAGACCCGGCAGAAGGAAATCGGGGTGAAGAGCGACTGGCTGGATCAGCGCCTGACGACCACCCTGGCCATCTATGAACTGGAGCTCTACAACCGCCGCACGCGCGACCCGAACAACCCGGAGATCACCCAGCTGAGCGGCCTGCAGCGTTCGCGCGGAGTCGAGCTGACGGCCACGGGCAACATCGTTGGCAACTGGTACGTGCGCGGCGGGATCGGCCTGCAGGACGCCACCATCGTCGAGGACAACAATGGCCTGGAAGGCAACCGCATCAACGATGTGGCCAAGCGCAACGGCAGTCTGTTCGTGACGTGGAAACCGGAGCTGGGCTGGTACGCCGAAACCGGGTTGACCCTGGTGGGCGAGCGTTATGCGGATAACCAGAACACCACGCTGATGCCGGGTTATGGGCGTTGGGATGCGTTGGCGGGGTTCCGCACCCGCGATTGGGATGTGCGGGCGGCGTTGAGCAACATCGCCGACAAGACCTACTACAGCTCGGCGACCAGTGCGGCGCAGATTCAGCCTGGGGATCCACGTAGCCTGGTGGTGACGGGGACCTACAGCTTCTGAGGGTTGTCTGCACCGGCCTATCGCCGGCAAGCCGGCGATGGGGGCAGCGCTTGTTTCAGTGCCAGACACCCATGAGCGCTTCGAACTCCGCATCGCTGATCAGACCTTGCGGATAGCGGCCGTCAAGCAGACGTCGTGGGTCGGTCGTCCTGATCCTGTTGCTTCCCTGGTGTTTCAGCCACCGCTTCAGCGTGCCGAGCGGTTGGCGATTCACGGATGATGGGCGCAAAGCCGTCTCACTTGCTGCATTCATGTCTACACGTACTCCTAAGCCCGTGAGCGGCTAATCTACGTCGTGATTGTTACAGGACGGATATCCGACCCTCAAAGTTAACTCCCTGAAATCAATACAAAAGATATGCCATTTGGACCACCGGATATCGCACCTAAAAAAAAAGCCCGTCATCTGACGGGCCTTTTCGTTCAACGCTGGATCAACGCTTGACCGGCGCCGGTTGCTGCTGGGTCAGGCAGTGGATGTTGCCGCCACCCAACAACAGCTCACGGCCAGGGATCATCACCACTTCGTGGTCTGGGAAGACCTTGGCCAGGATCGCTCTAGCCTGGGCATCCGCCGGGTCGTCGAAGCTTGGCGCGATGATGCCGCCATTGACGATCAGGAAGTTCACATAGGAGCCGGCCAGGCGCACCGATGGGTCGCGCTCCTGGCTGCCAGCCACGTGATCGACACCGGCACATTCTTCTTCGGTGGCGAACAGCGGGCCCGGGATCGGCATCTTGTGCACCACGAACTCACGGCCTTTGGCGTCACGGCTGTTTTTCAGCACCTCATAGGCCGCGTGGCAGCGTGCGTAGTTGGGGTCGTTGGAATCATCGGTCCAGGCCAGTAACACTTCGCCTGGGGCGACGTAACAGCAGAAGTTGTCGACGTGGCCGTCGGTTTCGTCGTTGTACAGGCCGTCCGGCAGCCAGACGATGGTTTCCACCGCCAGGTGCTCGCGCAGGATCTCTTCGATCTGCCCGCGGTTCAGGTGCGGGTTGCGGTTGCGGTTGAGCAGGCACTCTTCGGTGGTGATCAGGGTGCCTTCGCCGTCGACGTGGATCGAACCGCCCTCGAGCACGAAGCCCTCGGTGTGGTAGCGCTGGCTACGTTCCATTTCCAGGACCTTGGCCGCCAGTTCCTCGTCACGGTTCCACGGCGCATACAGGCCGCCATCGAAGCCACCCCAGGCATTGAAGCCCCAGTCCACGCCGCGCACTTCGCCGGCATCGTTGATCACGAACGTCGGGCCGGTGTCGCGCACCCAGGCATCATCGTTGCTGATTTCCACCACGCGGATGTTCGGCAAGTCGAGCTGGCGACGGGCGTTTTCATACTGGCCGGCGGAAACGGCGACGGTCACCGGCTCGAACCGGGCGATGGCCTTGGCCAGGGTCACGTGGGCAGCCTGTGCGGGCTTGCCACCCAGGCGCCAGTTGTCCGAACGCTCTGGCCAGACCATCCAGACCTGGCTTTGCGGCGCCCACTCGGCAGGCATGTGGAAGCCGTCGGCACGTGGCGTGGAGTTGAGGGTTTTCATCGGTAACCTCTGGGAAGAAGGGAAGGCATGGCGATTTTATACCCGATATATATCGACAATAAAAGCTAACCAACCAACCGTTAAGGAATAAAAAAAGCCGCGCAAGTCGATAACAATCGACATGCGCGGCTTGACCGTTGTTACAGGTCTTCCGACAGGATGCGATCGACGCTGTCGACAAAGTAGTCGACGCTCGCCCGCGTGGTACACATCGGCGGCTTGATCTTGAGGATGTTCAGGTAATCGCCGGTGGGCTGCATGAAGATGCCCAGGTCGCGCAGGCGGTCGCACAGCACCATGGTCTCTTCGGTAGCGGGCTCCAGGGTCTGGCGGTCGCGTACCAGCTCCAGCCCCAGATAGAACCCGGTGCCATGGGCCGCACCGGCAAGCGGATGTTTATCGACCAGCGCCTGCAAGCGCGCCTTGAAGTAGCGGCCGGTATCACGGGTGTTCTCCCACAACCCCTCCTCCTTCATCACATCCAGCACCGCCATGCCGATGCGGCAGCTGACCGGGCTGCCGCCCGCCGAGGAGAAGAAGTAGCCCTCCGCCTCCAGCGCCTCGGCGATTTCGCGGCGGGTGATGACGACGCCCAGTGGCTGACCGTTGCCCATGCCCTTGGCCATGGTGATGATGTCGGGCACCACGCCCTGCTCCTCGAAGCCCCAGAAGTATTCGCCCAGGCGGCCATAACCGACCTGCACTTCGTCGGCGATGCACACGCCGCCACGCGCGCGCACCTTGGCGTAGGCCTGCTGCAGGTAGCCCGCAGGCAGCGAGATGCCACCGGCGTTGCCATACACCGGCTCGCAGATCATGCCCGCCAGCTGACGGCCACGGGCATCGAGGTCGGCAAGCTTGGCATCGACGTCGCGCAGGTAGTCGGCTGCGCTGTCGGCACCGCGGTAACGACCACGGAAGGTATTCGGTGCCTCGACCGGGTGCACCCAGTCCGGCCGGGTTTCCAGGGCCTGCGGGTTATCGGCGATGGAGGTGGAGATGGCATCGGTGGCCATCGACCAGCCGTGGTAGGCCTCCAGCACGCTGATCAGGTCGCGCCCGCCGCTGTAGGCCCATGCCAGGCGAATCGCCAGGTCGTTGGCTTCGGTACCGCTGTTGACCATGAACACCCGGTCGAAGCCCGCGGGTGCCAGTTCGAGCAGGCGCTCGGAGAACTCGGCGATGGCGGCATAGTGGAAGCGCGAGTTGGTGTTGAGCAGCGACCATTGCCGCGCCGACTCGGCGGCCATGCGCGGATGGCCGTGGCCCAGTACCGCGACGTTGTTGAGCATGTCCAGGTAGGAGCGGCCCTGCATGTCGATCAGGTAGTTGCGCCAGCCCCGCTCGATCTGTGGCGGCTGGGCATAGTAGTGCTTCTGCGAACGGGCGAAGCTGGCATCGCGTCGGGCCAGCAGGGCCTGCGGGTCGGCCAGCGGCTCGGCATCGCAATCAAAATCCAGCAGCGCTGCCGGCGACGGGCATAGCGCCAGCCAGGCGGCGGCCTGAGATGGCTTGGCGAAGAACGGTGGCTGAATGTCGCCCTCCATGCACAGCTGCACATTGAGGAAACCACAGCTGCTGCCCAGGGTCTGCTCCTTGGCCACGGCCTGGCCATCTGCCGGGGCCTCTTCCAGACCGCTCAGCCACAACGTCCAGCCTGGCGTGCGCAGGCAACCGCGGCCGTCGCCCTGGCGCTGCCAGGTGCCCGCCTGCGGCGCCTGTACCACGGTGCCGTTGGGCACATGCAGCTCGACGCCCAGGGCGCAGGTGGCCGGCTCATCGGCGCGGTCGACATGGGTTTGCGACAGGCGGTACTGCCCGTGCAGGCTGCAAGCCGGCGCGGGTTGCGCCGTCAGCAGGTGCTGATCGAACCCCGGTTGCTCCCAGTTGCCGGCTTCGCAGTGGCTGCTGAGCACGCCCAGGTCGACCCGACTCACCGCCTGCCCGGCCAGCTCCGGGAGCAAAGGCGCGCAACCGGCCAGTTCCGGCGCGCCCGCTTCGACCCCGGCGGCCTGCAGGATGGCGGCCTGCATCAGGGCAAAAGGCACGGCAGTGGCGGTGTCGAAGATCTCCCATTCGTGGGCGATGTTGTCGCGGATGTACTGGTTGCCCGGGTCCACGGCCAGTTGCTGCTCGCTGCTCAGCACCAGCACGGCGGCGCGGTTCAGCACCAGCGGCCAGAGGGCGCGCAGCTCGGCTTCGCCCAGCGGGTTGACGGCCTGGTAGGCACGCACCGCCGGCAGGATGCGCAGCGGGTCGCCCTCGGCATGGTGCAGCAAGGCTGCGCAGGTGACCGAAAGGTCGGCGATACGCCAGGTCCGCAGCAGGTCGCCGAAGTCGATGACGCCCTGCAGCTGCCATTGGCGCTGGTCATCACGGGCCCACACGGCGTTGTCGTCGGTGATGTCCAGGTGCACCGCCTGGCTCGGCAGTTGCCCCGCCAGCGGTGCCAGTTGCGCGCCAGCCTGGCGCGTGGCCTGTTCGATGCGGGCGCGTTGCGCAGGATCCTGCACCACCGGCAGCAGGTGCTCGATCAGTGCCTGGGCATGCTGCGGGTCCCATTGCAGGGTACGCACCAGGCCCGGGTGATCGAAGCCGGCCAGCGCCGCGTCGACGCGGGCGCAGAGCGCGCCCAGTTCAGCCATCAAGCGCGCCGGCATGTGCTTTATTCGAGTCAGCGGCTGCCCCTCGATATAATCGAGCAGCCGTGCGCGCAGCGGTTGCCCGTCGATGTCCAGCGCCAGCAAGGCCTGCCCGTCACGCGCCGGACGCACGGCAGGCACCGGCACACCCTGCTCGCGCAGGAAGGCCAATGCCGCATGCTGCGCCTCCAGTTCCACCTGGGCATAACTGCCATGGCAGACTTTGAGCACATAACGCCCCTGGCCCGTGTCCAGCCGGAAGTTCAGGTCCTGCTGGCTACCCAGGGCGCTCAGGCTGCCGGCAAGGTCATAGTGCGCCTGCAGCAAGGCATGGGCCTGGGCTTCGCTCAGCGAAGGGCTGGGCAGGCTGGAACGCTGGATCAGGGTGCTGAGGGGCATGAAGATGAAACCTCTTTTACTTTTCGCTTATCTCGCCACTGCCAAGGCCGATAAACAAGTGGCAAAGATGAAATGATGACCATGCGTCAACGCGCAGATCATTCGAGAAACTAGGCTGCAAAGGGCCAAGGGCGGCAAACTGCACATGACCGGTACGGTCCAATTCTGAGCACACTGGTCAAAGAATCGCCATGAACATAATCGCTACTGAAATTCCCGACTTGCTGATCATCGAACCCAAGGTCTTCGGCGATAGCCGCGGATTCTTCCTCGAAAGCTTCAATGCGCGCGATTTCGCCAGGGCGACCGGCGTCGAGGCGCGTTTCGTGCAGGACAACCACTCACGCTCCCAGCGCGGTGTGCTGCGCGGGCTGCACTACCAGATCGACAACCCCCAGGGGAAACTGGTGCGGGTCACCCAGGGCGAAGTGCTCGACGTGGCCGTGGATATCCGCCGCAGTTCGCCGACGTTCGGCCGCTGGGTGGCTGCCCGCCTCAATGCCGACGACCATCGCCAGTTCTGGATCCCGCCAGGGTTTGCCCATGGCTTCCTGGTGCTGAGCGAGTCGGCCGACTTCCTCTACAAGACCACCGACTACTACAACCCCGCTGCCGAGCGCTGCATCCGTTGGGATGACCCGCAACTGGCGATCGACTGGGGCCTGGAACTGCCGCCCTTGCTGTCGGCCAAAGACCAGGCAGGTGCGCTGCTGGCAGATGCGGACCTGTTCCCATGAAAATTCTTGTCTGTGGCCACAATGGCCAGGTCGCCCAAGCATTGGCGACGCAACTGGCGGGCCTCGGCGCAATACACCTGCTGGGCCGCGACCAGCTCGACCTGGCCCGGCCGCAGGCACTGCGCGAACCGCTGCGCCGGCTGGCCCCCGACCTGATCATCAACGCAGCGGCCTATACCGCCGTGGACCAGGCCGAAAGCGAGCCCGAGGCTGCCTACGCGATCAATGCCGACGCGCCGCGCGTGCTGGCCGAAGAGGCGCTGCGCCTGGGTGCACCGCTGATCCACTACTCCACCGACTACGTCTTCGACGGCTGCAAGGCAACGCCCTACACCGAAGCCGACCGGCCCAACCCCTTGAGCATCTATGGCCGCAGCAAACTGGCAGGTGAACAGGCGATTGCCGCTGTCGACGGCGAACACCTGATCCTGCGCACCAGCTGGGTCTATTCGCTGCACGGGCGCAACTTCCTGCTGACCATGCAGCGCTTGCTGCAGGAAAAGCCGCAACTGCGTGTGGTGGATGACCAGATCGGTGCGCCGACCTGGGCGGCGAGCATCGCAACCAGCACCCGCGCCCTGATCGAACGCTGGCAAGCCGGCCAGGCCGGTGCCTGGGGCACCTACCACCTGACCGCACAGGGCGAGACCTCCTGGTTCGGCTTCGCCCAGGCCATCGCCGCGCAGCTCGAGGCCCGCGGCCTGCCCTGCGCCGAACTGCTGCCGATCCCCTCCAGCGAGTACCCGACCCCCGCGCACCGGCCACTCAACTCGCGCCTGGACTGCACACGTCTGGCCCGCGAATGGGACATCCACCTGCCGCATTGGCAGCAGGCGCTGATCGACTGCCTGAAGTAGCGCATAATTGCGCCAGACTCTTCTGGCGCATCCACGCAAATGATTGCAACACCGACGCCCCCACGCCGTCCCCGCTGGCGCAGCCTGGCCTTGCTGGCCCTGTGCCTGGCATCGCTGCTGTGGCCGCTGAACCACCTCGCCGAACGCTACTACCAGGACCAGTTGGCCTCGCAGAACCGCCAGACCCTCGACCTGTACGTGGCCAACCTGCTCGGCATCCTGCACCGCTACGAAACCCTGCCGCAGATCCTCGGCGAGCTGCCCGCCCTGCGCTCGGTACTGGCCGACCCGCTCAAGCTGGAAACGGTGACCAACGCCAACCGCCTGCTCAAGGACATCGCCCAGCAGACCGGTGCCGAAGTGATGTACCTGATGGACGTGCGCGGCAACACCCTGGCGGCCTCGAACTGGGACAAGCGCGACAGCTTCGTCGGCCGCAACTTCGCCTTCCGGCCGTACTTCAACGAAGCCATGGACGGCCACCTGGGGCGTTTCTTCGGTCAGGGCACCACCTCGGCCAAGCGTGGCTACTTCTTCGCCGCCGCCGTGCGCGAACGCGAGCGCATCGTCGGCGTGCTGGTGGTCAAGGTCGACCTCGACCACACCGAAACCCTGTGGGGCCGTACCCCCGAGCAACTGCTGCTGACCGATCACAACGGCGTGGTCATCCTCACCTCGCGGCCTGACTGGCGCTTTCGTGCGACCCGTCCGCTGACCGAGGCCGAGCGACAGGCCATCATCGCCATCCAGCCTTACCCGACCCAGGCGCCACAGCCCCTGGCGCTCAACCCGGACGCCTGGCTCACGCAAACCCGTGACATCAAGGAAACCGGCTGGCAGGTCAGCCTCCTGGCCCCGCGGATGCTGGTCGACCGTTCGGTACAAACGGTGATGGCCATCGGTGGTGCAGCGCTGCTGGTGTTGGTGCTGCTGGCCGGCCTGGTGATGCAGCGGCGCCGGCACTACATCGACCGCATCGGCTTCGAGGCCCGCGGCCGCCAGGAGCTGGAGCACCGCGTGGCACAGCGCACCGCCGACCTCGAAGGCCTCAACACCCGCCTCAAGAGCGCCGTGCTCGAACGCGAGAACGCCCAGCAGGAGCTGGTGCGGACCCAGGACGAGCTGGTGCAGGCGGGCAAGCTGTCGGTGCTCGGCACCATGTCGGCGAGCATCAGCCACGAGCTCAACCAGCCGCTCGCAGCGATCCGCAGCTACGCGGAAAACGCCGAGATCCTGCTCGATCACCAGCGCACCGAGGATGCCCGCGGCAACCTCAAGCTGATCGGCGAACTGACCGGTCGCATGGCGTCGATCATCGCCCACCTGCGCGCATTCGCCCGCCGCGACCGCCATGCACCGGAAAGCGTGGCCCTGCAGCCGGCGCTGGACGATGCCCTGGCGTTGCTGGCCAAGCGCCGCCGGGCGATGGCCGTGGAGCTGATCCGCGACCTGCCTGACGCCACCTTGTGGGTGCAGGCGGGCGAAACACGCCTGCGCCAGGTGCTTGGCAACCTGCTCGCCAACGCCCTCGACGCCTTGACCGAAAAGGCCAACCCGAGGCGCCTGTGGCTCAGTGCCGAAACCGGCGAGGGCTACGTCTACCTGTATATCCGCGACAATGGCCCGGGCTTCAGCCGCCAAGCCCTGGAGCACGCCAAGGAGCCGTTCTTCACCACCAAGACCCGCACCCAGGGCCTGGGCCTTGGCCTGGCCATCTGCGAAAGCCTGATGCGCGCCCTGGGTGGCGAACTGCTGCTGGCCAACCACCCGGAAGGCGGCGCCCTGCTGACCCTGCAACTGCGCATGGCAACGCCCGGCGCCAACCTGCAACCCACGGAGGACCCCTCGGCATGACGACCGAGACAGCGATCGACAGCCAGGCCCAGGTGCTACTGGTCGACGATGACCCGCACCTGCGCCAGGCCCTGAGCCAGACCCTCGATCTGGCCGGGCTCCAGGTGGTCGCCCTGGCCGACGCGCAGGGGCTGGCCGAACGCCTCGAGCCCGATTGGCCTGGCGTGGTGGTGAGCGATATTCGCATGCCCGGCATCGATGGCCTGCAACTGCTGGAACAGCTGCATGCGCGTGACAACGAACTGCCGGTGCTGCTGATCACCGGCCATGGTGATGTGCCACTGGCGGTGCAGGCCATGCGCGCCGGCGCCTATGATTTCCTGGAAAAGCCCTTCGCCAGCGAGGCCTTGCTCGACAGCGTGCGCCGCGCCCTGGCCCTGCGTCGGCTGGTGCTGGACAACCGCAGCCTGCGCCTGGCCCTGAGCGACCGCCAGCAGCTGGCCACCCGCCTGATGGGCCAGTCGCCCTCCATGCAGCGCCTGCGCGAGCAGATCGGCGCCCTGGCCGGGACCCGCGCAGACGTGCTGATCCTCGGGGAAACCGGGGCCGGCAAAGAAGTGGTCGCCCGTGCCCTGCACAACTTGTCCAGCCGCCGCGACGGGCCCTTCGTCGCCATCAATGCTGGCGCGCTGGCCGAATCGGTGGTGGAGAGCGAACTGTTCGGCCACGAGCCCGGGGCGTTCACCGGCGCGCAGAAGCGCCGTATCGGCAAGTTCGAATTCGCCAACGGCGGCACGCTGTTCCTCGACGAGATCGAGAGCATGAGCCTGGACGTGCAGGTGAAGCTGCTGCGCCTGCTGCAGGAGCGCGTGGTCGAGCGCCTGGGCGGCAACCAGCTGATCCCGCTGGACATCCGCATCATCGCCGCGACCAAGGAAGACCTGCGCCAGGCCGCCGACCAGGGCCGTTTTCGCGCCGACCTGTACTACCGCCTGAACGTCGCCCCACTGCGCATTCCACCGTTGCGCGAGCGCGGCGACGACATCCTGGTGCTGTTCCAGCACTTCGCCGATGCTGCCAGCCAGCGCCACGGCCTGGCCCCGCACAGCCTGCAACCGGCGCAGCGCGCCATGCTGCTGCGTCACGGCTGGCCGGGCAACGTGCGTGAACTGCAGAATGCCGCCGAGCGCTTCGCCCTTGGCCTGGAGCTGGCCCTCGACGGCGAGGTAAGCGCGACAGTGCCCGCTGCGACACCGATCCTGCTGGGCAACCTCAGCGAGCAGGTCGAGCGCTTCGAGCGCTCGCTGATCGCCGCCGAACTGGCCCAGCCCCATAGCTCCATGCGCAGCCTCGCCGAAGCCCTCGGCATCCCGCGCAAGACCCTGCACGACAAGTTGCGCAAACACGGCCTGCATTTCGAAGGTGGCAACAGCGGGCCCGACGACCACGAGGAAAACCGCCCATGAGTTCCGATAGCCAATACCTGCAGTCCGTTCTGCACGGCGACATCCCGCTGACCCGTGAAATGGGCATGGAGGTCATCGATTGGCATGCCCATACCCTGCGCCTGCAACTGCCGCTGGCTGCCAACGTCAATCACAAGAGCACGATGTTCGGCGGCAGCCTGTACTGCGCCGCAGTGCTGGTGGGCTGGGGCTGGCTGCACCTGCGCCTGCGTGAACTGGGTATCGATGACGGGCATATCGTCATTCAGGAGGGGCAGATCAGCTATCCGCTGCCGGTCACCGGCGCTGCGCTGGCACGCTGTACGGCGCCGGACGAGAAGACCTGGGAGCGGTTCCTCACGATGTACCAGCGCCGCGGTCGAGCGCGGCTGACGCTGGAGACCACGGTGAGCAATGCTGGCAGCGACGAGGCTGCCGTCAAGTTCAGCGGGCAGTACGTCCTGCACCGCTGATCATGCTTTGTTGGCCTTGCCGGCGATAGGGCCGGGCCTGCCTTCAGCGCTTGATATGCTGTTCGATGAACGCCTGCCGCCACACCGCCGCAGCAGGCAAGGCCAGGAAGAACGGGTTGAGCAGCGACTCGCGCGCGGGGTAACGGAACGGCAGGCCCTCCAGGTCGATCACCTCGCCCCCGGCGCCTTCCAGCACGCCCTGTGCAGCCGCGGTGTCCCACTGCGAAGTCGGCGCCAGGCGCGGGTAGCAGTCGGCGCTGCCTTCGGCCAGCAGGCAGAACTTGAGCGAGCTACCGATGTTCGCCAGCGCCAGCTCACCCACTGCAGTCCCCAGGCCAGCCAGCAACGCTTCCTGCTCCGGGCTGGAGTGGCGACGGCTGGCCACTACGGTGAAGCGGCCATCGGCAGGCGGCGCGTTGCGCACCTGGATCGGCAGGGCATCGCTGCCCGCGTCAGTGCGCCAGGCGCCCAGGGCACGACCGCCGAAATAGCAGCGCCCGCTGGTCGGCATCGACACCACGCCAAACACCACCTCACCGTTCTCGATCAAGGCGATGTTGACAGTGAACTCTTCGCTGCCGGCGATGAATTCCTTGGTGCCGTCGAGCGGGTCGACCAGCCACCAGCGTTGCCAGCCCTGGCGCGTGGCCAGGGGGATATTGCAGTCTTCCTCGGAAAGCACCGGAATCTGCGGCGCCAACGCCTGCAGGCCGTCGGCGATCACGCGGTGCGCCGCCAGGTCGGCAGCGGTCACCGGTGAGTCGTCGGCCTTGTTGGCAACAGCGACATCGGCGCGCCAGAACGGCAGGATCGCCTCGCCAGCCAGACTGGCCAGCTTGACCACTTCATGCATCAGTTGCTGGTCGTTCATGCCTCGAACAGCCCCCGCTGGATAAGCAGGTCACGGGCCAGGTACAGCGCCGCCAACGCCCGTCCTTCGGTGAACTGCGGGTGCATGGCCAGGGCCGAGAGCTCGCGTAGGTTGACCTTGTCGACGCGCATCGGCTCGGGCTCGTCGCCTTCCAGGCGCTCTTCGTACAAGTCACTGGCCAGCACCACCTGGATCTTCTGGCTCATGTAGCCCGGCGACAGCGACAGTTCGGTCAGGTGCTCCAGCTGGCGTGCGCCGAAGCCGGCTTCTTCCTTGAGCTCCCGGTCTGCCGCTGCCAGCACGTCCTCGCCCGGTTCGATCAGACCCTTGGGCAAGGACAGTTCGTATTCGTCGGTGCCGCCGCAGTATTCCTCGACCAGCACCGCGTGCTCGGCGTCGAGCATGGCCACGATCATCACGGCGCCATAGCCATTGCCACGCCCGACCAAGCGCTCGTAGGTGCGCTCGTTGCCGTTGCTGAAACGCAGCTGTACGGCTTCGACGCGGAACAGGCGGCTGCTGGCGACGATTTCGCGGCTGAGGACGGTGGGTTTCTGGCGCATGGGGCGGCTCCTTGGCGTGAACGGGTTACTATACCGTGGCTTGCCGACTGAACGAGAGTTTCCCATGCCTGTTCTTCCCTGGTCCGACATCGATACCGTCCTGCTGGACATGGACGGTACCCTGCTCGACCTGCACTACGACAACCGCTTCTGGCTCGACCACCTGCCCCAGCGCTACGCCGAGCTGCACGGAGTGAGCCGGGCCATGGCGGAAATAGAGCTGCAGCCGCTGTTCGAGCGTAATGCCGGCACACTGAATTGGTATTGCCTGGATTTCTGGAGCCGCGAGCTGAACCTGCCGATCCGCGAGCTCAAGCGCGAGATCGCCGACCTGATCGCCCTGCGGCCCGATGCCGACACGTTCCTGGCAGCGATCCGCCAGGCGGGCAAGCGCGTGGTGATGATCACCAATGCCCATCGCGATTCGCTGTCGCTGAAGCTGGAGCGGGTGGAACTGGCGCCGTATTTCGAACGGCTGATCAGTTCGCATGACTATGGGTATCCCAAGGAGAGTCCGCAGTTCTGGGATGCGCTGCAGGCGGATATCGGCTTCCAGCCGGGGCGCAGCCTGTTCATCGACGACACCCTGGCCATCCTGCGCAGTGCGCGGCGGTTTGGCGTGGCGCATCTCCTGGCGGTGCGCCAGCCAGACAGCCAGGCAGCGCCGCGCGATACCCAGGAGTTCGCGGCGGTCGAGGATTACCGGGACTTGCTGGTGGGTCTGTAAGGGCCTCATCGCCGGCAAGCCGGCTCCCACACAGACAATGAAGATCCTTGTGGGAGCCGGCTTGCCGGCGATGAAGCCTCTACGGATCCATCAGTCAGGAATACGCAGGACCTGCCCCGGATAGATCTTGTCCGGATGCTTGAGCATCGGCTTGTTGGCCTCGAAGATCTTGTTGTACTGGTTGGCATTGCCATACACGACTACGGAAATGGCCGACAGCGTGTCACCCGACTTCACGGTAACGAACCGCGCAGCCTTGACCACCGGCCCGGTCACGGTAATCTGGTCATCGACGCTGGCCACACCATTGATATTGCCCGCCGCCAGGATGATCTTCTCCTTCTCCTCCTGGCTGGCCACCTCGCCCTTGAGGGTGATCGTGTCACCCGTTACAGTGGCGGTGATGTTGGGGTTGCCCAGGCCGACACTCTCCACGTGTTTCTTCAGCTGCTCCTCGGCATTGGCATTGCCGGGGGTCAGCAGGTCGATCAACTTCTCGCCGGCTTCCTTCACGAAACTGAACAGACTCATGACGCGCTCCTTGTTGACGTTAACCTCGGAGCAAGGAGTCTAGGCCAGGATTGCCCTCCCCGCCCTCTGCGACCCATCGACGCGCTCTATCAAGGCATAGACCCTAGCGATTAGACGCAACCGGCGCACGCGCCTAGGCTGGTGCTATCGAACAGCCGCCGGTAGTCAGCCCCCGATGCAAAGCAAACCTCCGGTCTGCGCGGCCTCCACGCCCCTGGACATGCCCGCCGCCAGCAACACTTACGACTACGTGCAACTGAGCGACGGCGAGCGCGCCTGCACGCCACTGGCCGAAGAAGTCGCATTGGCCATCGCCTACAACGGCCTCAGCCAGGCGGTCATGCTGGTCAGCCCGACCGACCTGGAAGACTTCGCGGTCGGCTTCAGCGTCGGCAGTGGCATCGTCGACGGCACGGACGAAATCTACGACCTGAAACTCTCCGGCAGCGGTTCGGCGATGTACGCCGACCTGGAGATTTCCAGCCGTGCGTTCTGGAACCTGAAGAACCAGCGCCGCCAACTGGCCGGCACCAGCGGGTGCGGGTTGTGTGGGGTCGAAGCGCTGGAGCAGGCCTTGCCGGAACTGAACGCACTGGCAGGCGCACCCTTGCCGCCCGCGCAGTGGCTTGCCGGCCTGCGTGAACGCATCGACGCCTTCACCCCACTGGGTCGGCACTGCGGTGCGGTGCATGCAGCCTTGTTCATGAAGGCACAGGGCGAACTGCTGCTGGGTCGCGAAGACATCGGCCGGCACAACGCCCTCGACAAGCTGATCGGTGCCTTGCTGCGCCAAGGCATCAGCACCACCGGCGGCCTGGCCATCGTCACCAGCCGCTGCAGCCTGGAGTTGATCCAGAAAGTCCTGCGCGCCGGCATCCAGACCCTGGTCAGCCTGTCGGCACCGACCGGCCTCGCCCTGCAATGGGCACGCAAGCACAACCTCAACCTCATCCACCTGCCCAAACACAGTGCACCGCGGGTCTATAGCCCAGCGGCGGAGTCGTAACA
Source organism: Pseudomonas plecoglossicida NBRC 103162 = DSM 15088 (assembly GCF_000730665.1). Classification (GTDB taxonomy): domain Bacteria; phylum Pseudomonadota; class Gammaproteobacteria; order Pseudomonadales; family Pseudomonadaceae; genus Aquipseudomonas; species Aquipseudomonas plecoglossicida. The sequence continues at coordinate 112,563 of NZ_BBIV01000011.1, read as the reverse complement.
GCCGTGACCTCGTACCAGAACCTTCCTGACAACGCCCCAGCCTCCTCCCCTCGTTACCAGCCCTACCACGGCCCTGCCGGCGGTTGGGGCGCGCTGCGCAGCGTGGCCAAGGCCTGGGTCGGCAGCGACAATGCGCTGAAGAACATCCGCGCGCTGCTCAAGACCAACCAGAACGGCGGCTTCGACTGCCCTGGCTGCGCCTGGGGCGACTCGCCGGAAAGCGGCATGGTCAAGTTCTGCGAGAACGGCGCCAAGGCGGTCAACTGGGAAGCCACCAAGCGCCGTGTCGACGCGGCCTTCTTCGCCCGCTACAGCGTGAGCGCGCTGCGCCAGCAAAGCGACTACTGGCTCGAATACCAGGGCCGCCTGACCGAACCTATGGCCTACGACCCGGCCAGCGACCGCTACCGGCCCATCGCCTGGGACGCTGCCTTTGCCCTTATCGCCCGCGAACTGAACAAGCTGACCAGCCCGGACCAGGCCGAGTTCTACACCTCGGGGCGCGCCAGCAACGAAGCGGCGTTTCTCTATCAGCTGTTCGTGCGCGCCTACGGCACCAACAACTTCCCCGACTGCTCGAACATGTGCCACGAAGCCAGCGGCGTGGCCCTGGGGCAGAGCGTCGGGGTCGGCAAGGGCACGGTCACCTTCGACGATTTCGAGCACGCCGACGCGATCTTCGTCTGGGGACAGAACCCCGGCACCAACCACCCGCGCATGCTCGACCCGCTGCGTGACGCGGTGAAGCGCGGGGCCCAGGTGGTGTGCGTCAACCCGCTCAAGGAACGAGGCCTGGAGCGCTTCCAGCACCCGCAGAACCCACTGGAGATGCTCACCAACAGCGACCGCCCGACCAACACGGCGTTCTTCCGCCCAGGCTTGGGCGGTGACATGGCGATGCTGCGCGGCATGGCCAAGTTCGTCCTGCAATGGGACCGCGAAGCCCAGGCCAAGGGCGAGCCTGCCGTGTTCGACCATGTGTTCATCGCCGAGCATGGCCAGGGCGTCGACGCGTACCTGGCAGCGGTGGATGCCACGCCGTGGCAGCACATCCAGGAACAATCCGGCCTGGCGCTGGCCGACATCGAGCTGGCCGCACGCATGTACTGCCGGGGCAAGCGGGTGATCATGTGCTGGGCGATGGGCATCACCCAGCACCGCCATTCGGTGGCGACCATCCAGGAAATCGTCAACCTGCAGATGCTGCGCGGCAATATCGGCGCGCCCGGTGCCGGCTTGTGCCCCGTGCGCGGCCACAGCAACGTGCAAGGCGACCGCACCATGGGCATCAACGAGCGCCCGCCGCAGGCACTGCTCGATGCCATCGAAAAGCGCTTCGACTTCCCCGTGCCGCGTCACAACGGCCACAACACCGTCGAAGCCATCCACGCCATGCTCGAGGGCCGTGCCAAGGTCTTCATCGGCCTGGGCGGCAACTTCGCCCAAGCGACCCCGGACACCGAACGTACCGCCCAGGCCCTGCGCAACTGTGCGCTGACCGTGCAGATCAGCACCAAGCTCAACCGCAGCCACCTGATCCACGGCCAGCAGGCGCTGATCCTGCCGTGCCTGGGGCGCACCGACATCGACCTGCAGTCCGAAGGGCCGCAGGCAGTCACCGTGGAAGATTCCTTCAGCATGGTTCATGCCTCCAATGGCCAGTTGAAGCCGCTGTCGACACAGATGCGCTCGGAGCCGGCCGTCATCGCCGGCATCGCTGCCGCCACCCTTGGCAAGCACCCGGTGGACTGGCACTGGCTGGTGGCCGACTACGACCGCATCCGCGACCTGATCGGCGACACCATCGCAGGCTTTCGCGACTTCAACCAACGCCTGCGCCAGCCGGGTGGTTTCCACCTGGGCAACAGCGCCGCCAACCGGCAATGGAAGACCGCCTCGGGCCGTGCCAATTTCAAGCCCAACCTGCTGCCGGACACCCTGCTCGACGAGCGTGTGCGCGCCAGCGGGCAAGTGCCGGACCTGATCATGCAGTCGATGCGTTCGCACGATCAGTACAACACCACCATCTACGGCCTGGACGACCGCTATCGCGGCGTGCGCGGCCAGCGCGAGGTGTTGTTCGTCAACGAGGCAGACATCGTTCGTCTGGGCTTCCAGCCGGGGCAGAAGGTCGACATCGTCTCGCTGTGGGGGGATGAGCACGTGCGCCGTGTGCAAGGCTTCACCTTGCTGGCGTTCGATATCCCTGCGGGGCAGGCAGCGGCGTACTACCCGGAAGTGAACCCGTTGATCCCGCTGGAGAGCATTGGCGAGGGCAGCCATACGCCGACGTCCAAGTTCGTTGCAATCAAACTGGAGCGGGCGCGGGACGACGGGCGCATTCTTTAAACGATCACTGGCCCCATCGCCGGCAAGCCGGCGATGGGGCCCGTCGCAGCACCGCCAAAAACGAAAAAAGCCCTGATCCACGGGGGTCAGGGCTTCGTCACAAATATTTCAGACCTGCAATATTTGAGAAAGTTTCATCGCAAAAACAATAAGTTAGAAAATTGTGTACAACCCGTGCTACTCGTCGGATTTCAATTGCCACACGCATTCCAGAGCCTCAAATTCGCCTAGTCATCCCTATGAGGCTTTGTTGATGAAGAAGTACTCCTCGATTCTGTTGTTGTCTTTTAGCTTGCTCAGCGGCGTTGCCATGGCCGGTGGCAATACCGAGGCCGGCATTGGCGGCGCATTGGGTGGGGTACTCGGCTCCGTAGTGGGCAACTCCATCGGAGGCAGCACCGGCGGCGCCATTGGTGCCGGTCTGGGTGGTGCGGCCGGTGGTGCCCTGGGTGCCGACAAGCACCAGCGTGGCGAAGCCGCCGTAGGTGGCGCGCTGGGTGCCGCAGGCGGCAACGTGGTAGGTCGTTCGATGGGCGGCACCACCGGTAGCTACATTGGTGCAGCCGCTGGCGGCGGTATCGGTGGCGCGGCGGGTAACTACCTGGGCAACAAGGCCGATGAAGACGAGCGCCATGACGAGCGCAAGTACTACAGCCGCGGCTACCGGGACGGTCGTCATTATGACCGTGGTCGCCACTACGGCCACCGCAAGCACAAGCACTACCACCACTGATACCGGGATCACCACCCCGGTTTGAAAAGCCCCGCCTCGCCAGCGGGGCTTTTTCATGCCTGCGCGTCGAGCTGCAGGCCTGACAGGATGATCTGCAGCCCCTCGGGCAGCGGCACGGGCCTGCCAGTGGCGCGCTCGACGAAGACCTGCACCACCGACCCCGCCGCGCAGGCATCTGCCTCTCCAGGGCGGTACAGCGCCAGCCGGTACTCCACCGTGCTCCCTGCCAGGCGCGTGACACCCAGCCCCACCTCGAGCACGTCCGGGAAGCCCGGCAAGGCGTAGAAATCCGCCGCAGCGCTCACCACAAAGGCCGCCAGCGCACCCTCGCGCAGGTCGAACGCTGCCTGTTCGACCAGGAAGGCCTGGATGGCGGTCTCGAAGAAACCGTGCACGCTGGCACCGGCAATGTGGTCGTTGTGGTCGTTGTCCTGGGGGCGGGTGAGGATCGGGTGGAAATGGGAGAAGGCAGTGCGGTTGGGGGATTCGATCATCTGGCTGACTCATAGCGGCGCAAGGGGGGCTACCAGTGAAACAGAATTTCCGGATCTTGGGGTGGCGATAGGGCCCGAACAGGCACAAAAAAGCCGCCCCAGAGGGCGGCTTTCTCGTTGCGGTCGGGCTCAGCTTACAGCTGAGGCCCCGCGGCCTTGATGGCCTCGGATACGTCGAACTTCTTGAAGTTCTCAGTGAACAGCTTGGCCAGGCCTTTCGCAGCTTCGTCGTAGGCAGCCTTGTCAGCCCAGGTATTGCGTGGGTTGAGCAGCTCGGTCTCGACGCCCGGAACGGCCTTCGGCACGTCCAGGTTGATGATGTCCAGGTGCTCGGTTTCCGCACCGACCAGAGCACCGCTCTGGATCGCGGCGATCACGCCACGGGTAGTCGGGATGCTGAAGCGCTTGCCGACGCCGTAGCCGCCACCGGTCCAGCCGGTGTTGACCAGGTAGACCTTGGAGCCGAAGGCATTGATACGCTTGATCAGCAGCTCGGCGTACTCGCCGGCCGGACGCGGGAAGAACGGTGCGCCGAAGCAGGTGGAGAAGGTCGACTTGATGCCGCCGCCCGAACCCATTTCAGTGGAACCGACCAGCGCGGTGTAGCCGGACAGGAAGTGGTAGGCCGCCTGCTCGTTGTTCAGGATCGAAACAGGAGGCAGAACACCGGTCAGGTCGCAGGTCAGGAAGATGACCGCGTTCGGCTCGCCACCCAGGTTGGCTTCGGCGCGCTTGGCGACGTGCTCCAACGGGTAGGCGGCGCGGCTGTTCTGGGTCAGGCTGACATCGGCGTAGTCGGCGTGCTTGTTGGCGTCGAGGACGACGTTTTCCAGCACGGCGCCATGCTTGATGGCTTTCCAGATGACCGGCTCGTTCTTCTCGGACAGGTCGATGCACTTGGCGTAGCAGCCGCCTTCCATGTTGAAGACAACGCCTTCGCCCCAGCCGTGCTCGTCGTCGCCGACCAGGTAACGGCTTTCGTCGGCCGACAGGGTGGTCTTGCCAGTGCCGGACAGGCCGAAGAACAGGGTCACGTCGCCTTCTTCGCCGATGTTGGCAGCGCAGTGCATCGGCAGCACGTCAGCGGCCGGCAGCAGGAAGTTCTGCACCGAGAACATGGCTTTCTTCATTTCACCGGCGTAACGCATGCCAGCGATCAGCACCTTCTTCTTGGCGAAGTTGATGATCACGCAGCCGTCGGAGTTGGTGCCGTCACGCTCAGGTTCGCACACGAAGTTGGCGACGTTGAGGATCTGCCACTGGTCGCGGCCAGCCGGGTTGAACTGCTCCGGGTTGATGAACAGGCAACGGCCGAACAGGTTCTGCCAGGCGGTCTGGGTGGTCATCTTCACCGGCAGGTAGTGCTCGGCGGCAGCCCCTACGTGAACGTAGGAAACGAAGTGATCCTGGGCGTTGTTGAACGCCTCGACGCGGTCCCACAGGGCATCGAACTTGTCGGCCGGGAACTTGCGGTTGATGGGGCCCCAGGCGATGGCGGCCTGGGTGGAAGGTTCTTCGACGATGAAACGGTCAGCCGGCGAACGGCCAGTACGGTGGCCAGTTTCGACTACCAGTGCGCCAGTATCGGCCAGCACGCCTTCACCGCGGGACAGCGCTTCTTTAACCAGCTCATCGACGCTCAGGTCGGTGTACACGGTGTTGTTGGCTTGCGTCATGAGATACCCCATCCGGCCCGAGGCCGAGTGCTCCAAACGTTTTGTAGTTGTCTGTAAAAAACTACTACAGCGAAAAAAGTGGCCGGATTATGCCAGAAACGCCCAAAAAAAGTAGGCCCCTCCTGTCGTAACCGCGCTTTTGCGCAATTAGACAGGAGTTTTACCTGTAGTTAACCGTTTCAGTGGCGAGTTTCTGAGGCCGTGTCGGTGCCGCCACCGGCAAAGAGTTGCGCGACATCGCTGGCATCGAAGAAATAGCGCTCGTTGCAGAACTGGCAATCGATCTCCACCGTGCCGCCGCACTCCTCCACCAGTTGCTTGGCATCGTGCTCGCCAAGACTGACCAGCGCATTGCCGGAACGTTCGCGCGAGCAGCTGCAATTGAAGCGCAGGGGATGGATATCGAACAGGCGCACGGCGTCTTCGTGATAGAGACGGTGCAGCAGGGTTTCGTTGTCCAGGCTCCACTCTTCGGACTTGAGCGTTGTAGCCAGGGCCACGACGTGCTGCCAGCTCTCCTCTCGCTCTTCATCGTCAGGTTGACGATCGCGCGGCAGCTGCTGAAGCAGCAGACCACGCGCCTTGCCGTCCTGCGCGTTGAGCCAGAAGCGGGTGTTGAGCTGCTGCGACTGCACGAAGTAGTTGGTGAAGCACTCCGACAGATTGGCACCGTCCAGATCGACAGTGCCCTGGTAGCGCTGGCCCTTGACCGGATCGACCGTGAGGGTCAGGTGCCCGTCCGGCATCAACTGCGAAAGGGTCGCGTCAGCCGGAATCTGGTCCTCTTCGTAGCGGGCCATGCCGCGAATGTCGCGCTCGCCCGAGCACTCGACCATCAACAGCGGGATCGGCCCCTGCGAACGCGCTTGAAGAATCAGCAGACCGTCGAACTTCATCGCCCCCACCAGCAAGGCAGTGGCTGCCATGAGTTCACCCAGCAGCGTTTGCACGGGCTGCGGGTATTCGTGACGTGCCAGCACCGAGGCGTAACTGTCATCGAGAGACACCCACTCGCCGCGCACGTCGCGCTCGTCGAAGATGAATCGTTGGGTGAAATCGGTATCCGGCAAATCGCTCATAGGTTTTGGCTATCTGAAATAATCACTAAAGGGTTACACGGGCATGCGACATGGCGCGCGCTGCTGCTATCGCTCTACTGTGTTTCTGGATATGGCCATTTGGCCAGATCTTGTGCATGACTTTCGACGAGTGGCTGTTCCCACAAGATTTGTACTATGTGGTGACTGATGCGCTGTTTTCCAAGTGGCATCAATGTCGGGGCTGCTCTGCAGCCCTATCGCCGGCAAGCCGGCTCCCACAGGCCCACTCAATCGAAATTGCCATGCAGCTGGTGGATCTGCCGCCGCTGCTTCTTGTTCGGCCGACCATCGGTCGTCATACCCAGCGCGCCGGCCTTGCGCATCTCTGCCGCCTGCTCACGGCGGCGCACACTGTCCTCGGTCTCTTCATACAAGGTCTGGGCCTCCGGAGCGCCCCTGCGCACCACAGACAGCGCCTTGACCACCACCGTGCGCTCATCGAAGCCGGTGCGCAGGACCAACTCGTCGCCCACCCGTGGCTCCTTCCCCGGCTTGCAGCGCTCGCCTCGGCAATGCACCTTGCCGCTTTCGATCGCCGCCTTGGCCAGTGCCCGGGTCTTGTAGAAACGCGCCGCCCACAGCCACTTGTCCAGGCGAACCTTGTCGTCGTCTTCGGCTTTTTGTGCCATCCCGTTTCCTCGAATGCTGTCTTTCATCGAACTGTACTACCGTAACTGACGGATGCAAAAAGTGCCCGCCGTGCTTACAGTTCACCACCTCATTCGCAGGGTGTGATTCGTGAAGACATTTGACCATCTGAAAGTGATCGGCCTGCGCGAGTGGGTCGCCTTGCCCGACCTCGGCGTGGCGGGGCTGCGCGCCAAGATCGACACCGGCGCCAGCACCTCCAGCCTGCATGCCACCGACGTCGAGCCGTTCGAGCGCAACGGTGAGGCCTGGGTACGCTTCACCGCCCACCTGGGTTCGGTGGTGCAATTGCGCCACCGCCGTTGCGAGGCACCTTTGGTCACCATGAAGAACATCAAGAGCTCCAACGGCCAGGCCCAGACCCGCTATGTCATCCGTACCGCGCTGGCGCTGGGCGACGGTGTGTGGGAGGTCGAGTTCACCCTGGCCTGCCGCAAGAGCATGCGTTATCGCCTGTTGCTCGGCTCGAAGGCACTGATTCGCGGCCAGTTGGTGGTCAACCCTGGCCTCAAGTACGTCCAAGACAAACCGGCCTTTCCGGCAACCCTTTCCCCTGTCACAGGTGCTGCATGAAGATCGCTGTGCTGTCGCGCAATCCGCGTCTGTATTCCACCCGCCGCCTGGTCGAAGCCGGTATCCAGCGTGGCCATGAAATGGTGGTGATCGATACCTTGCGGGCCTACATGAACATCGCCAGCCACAAGCCGCAGATCCACTACCGTGGCAAGCCGCTGGAGGGCTTCGACGCAGTGATCCCGCGTATCGGTGCCTCGGTGACCTTCTATGGCTGCGCGGTCCTGCGCCAGTTCGAAATGATGGGTGTTTACCCGCTCAACGAATCGGTGGCCATCGCCCGCTCGCGGGACAAGCTGCGCTCGCTGCAGTTGCTGTCGCGACGCGGTATCGGCCTGCCGATCACCGGTTTCGCCCACTCGCCGGACGACATTCCCGACCTGATCCAGATGGTCAACGGCGCGCCGCTGGTGATCAAGGTGCTCGAAGGTACCCAGGGCATCGGCGTGGTGCTGTGCGAGACCACCCAGGCGGCCGAGTCGGTGATCGAAGCCTTCATGGGCCTGAAGCAGAACATCATGGTCCAGGAGTACATCAAGGAGGCCGGCGGTGCCGACATTCGCTGCTTCGTGGTGGGCGACAAGGTGATCGCTTCGATGAAGCGCCAGGCCAAACCAGGCGAGTTCCGCTCCAACCTGCACCGAGGCGGTGTCGCCAGCCTGATCAAGATCACCCCTGAAGAACGCATCACTGCGATTCGTGCGGCCAAGGTGATGGGCTTGAGCGTGGCGGGTGTGGATATCCTGCGCTCGAACCATGGGCCGTTGGTGATGGAGGTGAACTCCTCGCCGGGGCTGGAGGGGATCGAGGTGACCACCGGCAAGAACGTGGCCGGGATGATCATCGAGCATCTGGAGAAGAATGGCGGGCCGAATCAGACTCGGACCAAGGGCAAGGGTTGATTCAAGGGCCCTGATCGCCGGCTTGCCGGCGATCAGGGCCAGCGAAAATCAGACAGCATTACGCGGTAACAAAAGCCCCAACGGCAACCGCACCCGCGCCTCGATCCCACCGCCGGACCGATTGCGCAACTCCACATTCCCCCCATGCTGCGCCGCGATCCGCTTGACGATCGCCAGGCCCAGCCCGGTGCCCTTGCCACCCCGGGCTCGGTCTCCACGAATGAACGGGTTGAAGATGGTCTCCAGCTCCGATTCGTCGATCCCGGTACCTCGGTCGAGCACACTGAGCACTACATAAGGCGCACTCTCGTCACCCGACACATAGGCGGCCACTTCGACCCCTTTGCCCGCATGGTGCAGGGCATTGCCGATCAGGTTGCCGAGCATGCGCTTGAGCGATATCCGCCGCAGCGGGAACGGCGGAATCGGCTCCAGGCACAGGCGCACACGCTCCACAGGCTGGTTGTAGGGCGCCACCACCTCGCGCACCAGGTCGGCCAGGTCGACCTCCTCCACCGGCTCGTCGCGGCCATCGCGGATGAACGCCAGGAACTGGTCGAGAATCGCGTCCATGTCCTCGATGTCGCGCACCATGTCATCGCTCAGCTCGTTGTCGCTGTCGAGCAAGGACAGAGACAAGCGCAAGCGCGTCAGCGGCGTGCGCAGGTCGTGGGAAACCCCCGCCAGCATCAGCTCGCGCTCACGCCCGGCCTGTTCGACGTCCTCGGCCATCTGGTTGAAGGCCCGGTAGACCTCAGTCATCTCGCTGGGCGTGTCGCTGATCGGCAGGCGCACGCTGCGTCCCTGGCCCAACTGGCGAGCGGCGAACACCAGGCGCTTGAGCGGCTGGTTGAGCTGGCGCACGAAGATCCACGCCGAGGCGGTGGACAACAGCCCGATGGCCAGGAACCAGCCCAGCACGTTCCAGATCTTCTGTCCGCGCAGCGGGTGGGGATACAGCGGCACTTTCAGCCAGCCAGGGCCCAGGCTCGGGGCGTTGACCCACAACGCCGGCGGCGCATGTATGCGCAGGCGCACTTCGGTGTCTTCGCCCAGCTCGGCCTGCATCTGCCGCTGGTAGATTTCGCTGTAGGGCCAGTGTTGCTCGCCTTCGGGAACGCCAGAGCCGGTCACCCGGATCAGGCCGGCGGCCTCGGCGATCTTGTCGCGGTTCTCTTCATCGGCGGCCCAGTAGGCGCGCAAGGTCAGTGCCACACCGTGGCTGTACTGACGATCGACCAGCACGTCCTCGTTCATCAGCAGGTAGACCAGGGTCAAGGCCTTCGAGAACAGGACGACGATCAATACCAGCCACAGGGTGCGGGCAAAGAAACTCTGCGGGAACCAGACCGGTGTCTTCATCGATGGCAAGGCATCATTTACCGGCGTTTCCGTCCGGAACGAACACGTAACCCACGCCCCAGACCGTCTGGATGTAGCGTGGCTTGGACGGATCAGGCTCGATCATGCGACGCAGGCGCGAAATCTGTACGTCGATGGAGCGCTCCAGGGCATCCCATTCGCGACCGCGGGCCAGGCTCATCAGCTTGTCGCGGGTCAACGGCTCGCGTGCATGCATCACCAGCGCCTTGAGCACGGCGAATTCACCGGTGGTGAGCATGTGCACTTCGTCACCGCGCTTGAGCTCGCGGGTGGCCAGCGACAGCTCGTAGTCGCCGAAAGTGACCGACTCGTCCTCGCTGCCCGGTGCACCCGGCACGCTGGGAGCCTGGCGGCGCAGCACGGCCTTGACCCGCGCCATCAGCTCGTCCGGGTTGAACGGCTTGCCGAGGTAGTCGTCGGCGCCCAGTTCCAGGCCCTTGATGCGGCTGAGTTCGTCGCCCTTGGCGGTGAGCATGATGATCGGAATCTGGTTGTTCGACTGGCGCAGGCGCTTGCACGCGGACAGGCCGTCCTCACCCGGCAGCATCAGGTCGAGCACCACCAGGTTGAAGACCTCGCGCTGCAGCAGGCGGTCCATCTGTTCGGTGTTGGGGACCGCACGGGCGCGATAGCCCTTGCTGGTGAAGAAACGTTCCAGCAGGCTGCTGAGCCCCGGGTCGTCATCGACGATGAGAATCTTGTCACCTTCAGCGGTGTTGGGGGTGCCAGTCATGAATAACTCCTCTGATTTCGCCGCGCATTATGGCGTAGCCATTACCCTGCGTGACGTGAGCATTGTTAGCAGATTTTTCCCCGGGCGCCAGTTCCTGACCAGCGTCGCTGGCCGGGCGCCATCACCGCAAGCCGTTTTCGATGGGTATAATGCGCGGCTTTCAATCCTTGTCAGGTGGTTCACATGGACAGCATCAACAGCCGTATCGCCGAGGAACTGGGCGTTCGCCCACAGCAGGTCGAAGCGGCCGTGGGCTTGTTGGACGAAGGCTCGACCGTGCCCTTCATCGCCCGTTACCGCAAGGAAGTGACCGGCAGCCTCGACGATACCCAGCTGCGCCACCTGGAAGAGCGCCTGCGCTACCTGCGCGAGCTCGACGAGCGCCGCGCCAGCATCCTCTCCAGCATCGAGGAGCAGGGCAAGCTGACCCCGGAGCTGGCCCGCGAGATCAAGCTGGCCGACACCAAGACACGCCTCGAAGACCTCTACCTGCCGTACAAGCAAAAGCGCCGCACCAAGGGCCAGATCGCCCTGGAAGCCGGCCTTGGCGCGCTGGCCGACGGCCTGTTCGACGACCCGCAGCTGACCCCCGAGAGCGAAGCCGCACGCTTCGTCGACGCCGACAAGGGCGTGGCCGACGTCAAGGCCGCCCTGGAAGGTGCCAAGTACATCCTCATGGAGCGCTTCGCCGAGGACGCCGCTCTGCTCGACAAGCTGCGCAACTTCCTCAAGCAGGAAGCCGTGCTCAGCGCACGCGTGGTCGCTGGCAAGGAAGAGGAAGGCGCCAAGTTCCGCGATTACTTCGCCCACGACGAGCTGCTGCGCAACGCGCCGTCGCACCGCGCCCTGGCGATTTTCCGCGGGCGCAACGAAGGCGTGCTGAGCGCATCGCTGAAGGTCGGCGAAGAGCTGCCAGGTACCTTGCATCCGTGCGAGCTGATGATCGGCAGCCATTTCGGCCTGCAGAACCACAACCGCCCGGCCGACAAATGGCTGGGCGAAGTGGTGCGCTGGACCTGGAAGGTCAAGCTCTACACACACCTGGAAACCGACCTGTTCGGCGAGCTGCGCGACAACGCCGAAGGCGAGGCGATCAACGTCTTCGCCCACAACCTGCATGACCTGCTGCTGGCCGCTCCGGCCGGCCCGCGCGCCACCCTGGGCTTCGACCCAGGCCTGCGCACCGGCTGCAAGATCGCCGTGGTCGACGCCACCGGCAAGCTGCTGGACTACACCACGGTCTACCCGCACGCGCCGAAAAACGACTGGGACCGCACCATTTCCATCCTCGCCGCCCTGTGCGCCAAGCACTCGGTGGAACTGATCGCCATCGGCAACGGCACCGCCAGCCGCGAAAGCGACAAGCTGGTGGCCGAGCTGGTCAAGAAGTACCCGGCCCTGAAGATCACCAAGATCATGGTTTCGGAAGCCGGCGCTTCGGTTTATTCGGCTTCGGAGCTGGCCGCCCGCGAATTCCCGGACCTGGACGTCTCGATCCGTGGTGCGGTGTCGATCGCCCGTCGCCTGCAGGACCCGCTCGCCGAGCTGGTGAAGATCGACCCGAAATCCATCGGTGTCGGCCAGTACCAGCATGACGTGTCCCAGGTGAAACTGGCTCGCGGCCTGGACGCGGTGGTCGAGGACTGCGTGAACGCCGTGGGCGTGGACGTCAACACCGCCTCGGTGGCCCTGCTGACCCGCATCTCCGGCCTCAACGCCACCCTGGCGCAGAACATCGTCGCCCACCGCGACGCCAACGGCCCGTTCGCCACCCGCGCCGCGCTGAAGAAAGTCAGCCGCCTGGGCGAAAAGACCTACGAACAGGCTGCAGGTTTCCTGCGCGTCATGAACGGCGACAACCCGCTGGACGCCTCCGCCGTGCACCCTGAGGCCTACCCGCTGGTGAAGCGCATCGCCGCCGACACCGACCGCGACATTCGCTCGCTGATCGGCGACAGCGGCTTCCTCAAGCGCCTCGACCCGAAGAAATTCACCGACGAGAGCTTCGGCCTGCCAACCGTCACCGACATCCTCCAGGAACTGGACAAACCCGGCCGCGACCCGCGCCCGGAGTTCAAGACCGCCACCTTCCAGGAGGGTGTCGAGGACCTCAAGGACCTGGAGCCGGGCATGATCCTCGAAGGCGTGGTCACCAACGTCACCAACTTCGGTGCCTTCGTCGACATCGGCGTACACCAGGACGGCCTGGTGCACATCTCGGCGCTGTCGGAGAAGTTCGTGAAAGACCCGCGTGAGGCGGTCAAGGCCGGTGACGTGGTCAAGGTCAAGGTCATGGAAGTGGACATCCCGCGCAAGCGCGTCGGCCTGTCCATGCGCATGAGCGACACCCCGGGCGAGAAGGTCGAAGGCAACCGCGGTGGCAACCGTGGCAACGGCGGCAACCGCCCGCAACAGGCGCCACGCCAGCGTGAGACCGCCACCGCAGCCCCGTCCAACAATGCCATGGCCGCACTGTTCGCCAACGCCAAGCAGCTGAAGAAGAAATGATGGAGATCCCCAAGGAGCTGGTCGAAAGCGCTTACAGTCAGCTGCTCGGCTGCCGCGTGCAACGCCTGGATACAGGCGTCGCCGAGGTGGCCCTGGCGCTGGAGCCACACCTGCGCAATCGCGGCCAGAAGCTGCACGGCGGGGCGATCTTCAGCCTGGTGGACATCGCCATGGGCCTGGCCTGCTCGGCCAGCCATGGCTTCGACCAGCAGAGCGTGACCATCGAATGCAAGATCAACTACCTGCGTGCCGTCAGTGAAGGCGACGTACTGTGTACCGCCCGTGTCCTGCATGCCGGGCGCCGTACGCTGGTGGTCGACGCCGACGTAGTCCAAGGCGACAAACTGGTGGCGAAAGCACAGGGAACCTTCGCGGTTCTCTAGCTCACCAAGCGTTATCTGCGGTATTTTTCGGCAATAGCTTGGGGCCACTTCCTGGCCCATCACCGGCAAGCCGGCTCCCACAAGGTCCACCACGGATCTCCTGTGGGAGCCGGCTTGCCGGCGATGGGCCGCGAAGCGGACCCGAATTCGGCGCCGGAACCGCGTAAACCAGGCGACAACGCCAGTTCCTTTTCCAACTACCCTTGTAGACCGTCATCTCTACCCCCATATTGGGGCGACTGACGCGTGAAGGAATCCATCTTGAGCGACCTCCTCAACCGCCGCCTGAGCCTGCTCGGCGCCAATCTCCCCCTGCTCGAGCAGTGCCTGCACGGTATTGAGCGCGAATGCCTGCGCGTGACCGACGAAGGTCGCCTGGCCCAGACCCCACACCCGGAAGCACTGGGTTCGGCGCTGACCAACGAGCAGATCACCACCGATTATTCCGAGTCGCTGCTGGAGTTCATCACACCGGCCCTGGCGGACCCGGCCAAGGTGCTCGAGAGCCTCGAACAGACCCACCGCTTCGTCTACAGCAAGCTCGGCGACGAGTACCTGTGGAGCCCGTCGATGCCGTGCACGCTGCCGGCCGAGGAAGACATCCCGATCGCCGAGTACGGCACTTCCAACATCGGCAAGCTCAAGCACGTCTACCGCAAGGGCCTGGCCCTGCGCTACGGCCGCACCATGCAGTGCATCGCCGGCATCCACTACAACTTCTCGCTGCCCGAAGCGCTGTGGCCCCTGCTGCGCGAAGCCGAAGGCGGCAGCGAAAGCGACCGTGACTACCAGTCCTCGGCCTATATCGCGCTGATCCGCAATTTCCGCCGCTACAGCTGGCTGCTGATGTACCTGTTCGGCGCCTCGCCGACGCTGGACAAAGGTTTCCTGCGCGGTCGCCCGCACCAGCTCGAAGAGCTGGATGCCGAAACCCTGTTCCTGCCCTACGCCACCAGCCTGCGCATGAGCGACCTGGGCTACCAGAGCAATGCCCAGGCGGGCCTCACGCCCTGCTACAACAACCTGGCCAGCTACACCGACAGCCTGCGCAAGGCCGTTGGCACGCCCTACCAGCCCTATGTCGAGATCGGCACCCATGTGGATGGCGAGTGGGTGCAACTGAACACCAACATCCTGCAGATCGAGAACGAGTACTACTCGAACATCCGCCCCAAGCGCGTCACCTACACGGGTGAGCGGCCGATCCAGGCCCTGACCTCGCGCGGCGTGCAGTATGTGGAAGTGCGCTGCCTGGACATCAACCCGTTCCTGCCGGTAGGCATCGACCTGACCGAGGCGCGCTTCCTCGATGCGTTCCTGCTGTTCTGCGCGCTGGAAGAAAGCCCGCAACTGGACAACGGCGAATGCAGCCAGTGCACCAGCAACTTCCTCACCGTGGTCAAAGAAGGCCGCCGCCCGGGGCTGGAACTGCACCGTGATGGCCAGCCCATCGCATTGAAAGCCTGGGCCGGCGAACTCATTGCGCGCATCGGCCAACTGGCCGACCTGCTCGACCGCGCCCACGGTGGTGACGAACATGCCAAGGCGCTGGCAGAACAGCAGGCCAAGGTCGAAGACACCTCGCTGACGCCGTCGGCGCAGGTGCTGGCGCGCATGACCGAGCATGACGAAAGCTTCGTGCAGTTCTCCCTGCGCCAGAGCCGCCTGCACGCCCAGGCCTTCCGCGAACAGCCGCTGCCCGCCGAGCGTCAGCAGGCCTACGAGACCCTGGCCCGCGACTCGCTGGCCGAACAGTCGCGCCTGGAGCAACAGGAGGTCGGCGACTTCGACCTGTTCGTCGGTGCGTACCAGGCGAGCATCCTGGCGATCAGCAACTGATGAGCCGCAGCGCCACCCCTCGCAAGCCACGCGCCAGCAGCCAGGCCAGGATCGAAGCGATCCTGGCGGCGGCACGCGAACTGCTGGCCGGGCAAGGGGTGGCCGCGTTGTCGATCTACAGCGTGGCCGAACGGGCGCAGATTCCGCCATCGTCGGTGTACCACTTCTTCGCCAGCGTGCCGGCCTTGCTTGAGGCACTGACCGCGGATGTGCACAGGGCGTTTCGTGAAGCACTGAGTGCACCGATCGACAGCAGCGCGTTCGATACCTGGCATCAGCTGTCGCGCCTGATCGAACAGCGCATGCTCGCCATCTACAACGAAGATGCCGCGGCGCGGCAGTTGATCCTCGCCCAGCATGGATTGAGTGAGGTGGTGCAGGCCGACCGCCAGCACGACATGGAACTGGGCGACCTGATGCACAAGCTGTTCGACCAGCATTTCAAGCTGCCGGTGATGCCTGTGGATGTGGATGTGTTTGCCCTGGCCATGGAGCTGAGCGACCGGGTGTATGCGCGCTCGGTGCAGTTGCATGAGCAGATAACGCCGCGCATGGCCGAGGAAGGCATGAGGGTATTCGAGGCATACCTGGGGCTCTACCTGCCACCGTTCCTGGCGAAACGCCACATACGCTGAGAGAGCAACATGTAACACCGTTCGTAGTCGGTCTGACGTTGAAATGAGCGCTCTTCAGCACTCACGCAAATGTGGACCATGACCATGACCCCCCCCCCTCTCTTCCTGATACACCCATCCCCGACACCGACACTCAAAACGTTGCTACGCTCCTGCTCCCAAGCGATGACTGGATTCTCGCCGGCCGTGGCAATGCCCTGATCCTTGCAGACGAACACCGACGCCATGCCGCCGATACGCTGCAAGATCTGTTCAATCACGCGCCTTCACTGCGCATCACACTGAACAATGCGCTGCGCCGCGCCCTGGAAGTCGACCCGCAAACCTGTGGCCTGGAAGATCGCGACCGCCGCATAACCTTGCTGGATTTCGCCGCCCGCCTACTCGTCAACCCCGCAATGACCAACTCTGTCATCGAGTGGTCGACCTGGGGAGTTGAGGAGGCGTCAAGCTATGCAGCATTCAGCGCAAGGCACTGGCTGCAGGCACTCACATCCGTACTTCCCAAGAGGACCCTGCCCACTGCGTACTGGGACACCCGTATGCCTGGCCAATCTGTATCGCGCAGGTCTTACGCGGAAAAGAACCTGCGCGAACATTTCCGTCACACCCTTGATCTGAACTACGGACTTGACCGTCTTCAAACACAAGGTTGGAAAATCGGCCAGTTAGACGAGGCCAGCCGCTATGCCCAGCTTCACTGGCGCCAACCTGGAGAGGGGGTAGGCGTGTGTCCAGGGGCGTTGCTGATCCAGTCCGGTGCAAATGATAAAGCGTGGCTGATCTACCGGCCGATGGCCAAAAATCCAGTACGTGCCTTTCAGAACGAAGCCGCGCTGCTGGAATGGGCCCACAAAAACCAACACCAACTGTGGAGCACCCCCTCTACACCCCTTGCAAGCGAAAGCGACAGCGCATTCATCCAGGTCACGTCGCTTGTCGGTGATGCTTTCAGCGGCCTCTTGGACAGTATCCTGACGAACCAAGAGCAGTTGGTCGAAGGCGAACTGCTACAAGCCCCGCAATCACCGATGGACTGGGTAGGGCTCGAAGAGAAGGAAGCCGAGTGCAAACCTCGGTTCAGAAAGGCACTGCCCGATGCCTTGGATCAACAACTGAAAATGTTGGTGAGCGGGGATGAAGCACTGGCCGCGCAAGAGGTTCATTTCGACTCGCTGGATGAGCGTTTGCCACTTGGCTGGCGCAAACAGCGGATAAATCGCCAGGAGAAGTTGCTGTCCGCTTATCTGGGCAACGATACCGAGCCAACATCACCCCTCATGGCCGCCTTGCGGACACAGCAGGCAAAATTGGACGAGCAGGATGCCGCGTTACAAAAGCTGCTGAGCACCTTACCTGAAAACATCACCCTGCAGAGCTGGAGCCAGGCATACGATGACCGTAGCCGCTTCGATTGCCTCAGCCAACACTTCGCCAGCAGCCTGCTGCTCGAAGCCGACTTCCAGCAGCTACTGGGTGAGCTCAGTTCGTCACACCTACAGTGGGTCCATGAACTGGTGGAAAGGCCCGAACCTAGTCTTCAGCGCCCCGTCATGCCCAGCGCGCTCAAGCTGGTGGTGGGCGATCGCAGCTGGATGTTGACTGGCCTGATGACCCTACAGGCGCTGCCAGACGAAGAAATGCAAGCGCCAGACACCACACTGCTCCTCTACAAGCCTGGCTTCGACGGTGGTTTGGCTACTTACGAAAGTGAGCACGTACTGTTCGATCATCTGCTGAATACGCTTTACGGCGCTTGGCCGGAAATGTTGCTGGAAAGCGCCTGGCCCCAGGATAGCGAGGCATTGCTGGAGCAATTGGACAGCACAGGCACCAAAGCGAAGCTCGTCAGCATTCCAATTACCAACCATGCGTTCGACTATTTGACGCAGACCCACTTGGCCTTGCTCACCGATGCCGACGATGCCACAAAGCTTCAATTGCGCTGGAAGCTCGGTATAACCAACAACAGCGCAAGGCAACAAGCATTCGAACGGCTCGCAGAACGCAATCGAACTTCCCACCTGCACACCAACCTCCACCCCCTGAGCCACCTTGACGCTGCTCAGCGCACTGCGCTGGCTGCACAAGTCGACGCGCTGCGCAATGCAATGCTGGCCTCCAGCCAATTATTGGCCAAGGACTTGCCCGAACGCGGGCAATTCGCCAGCAATCAACTGAATGCCCACCTGCGCAGCACGTTCTCAGTGTCTGAAGCCCCGAAGATCACCCTGGACATCGCCGACTACACGGGCAAGAAACGGGAGCCAGTACCAGAGTCCGGCTTCGGACACGCCTACAAGATAGTCACGACATTCAGTGCCGAGCGCAGCCATGTACCCCTGGAGGAATTCCTGCTCTGGGCACTGAACGATGACCTCACCTTGCGCCTTGGCAATGCCAATATCATCTTCGACGACTCGGTATCCGACCCAGAGCTGAAGCAGAAGATCACCCTTTCGACCATAGCCAACCTGGTAAAAACCCTGGACCTGGCAGGTGCCTATGAGCAAAAAATTCTCGATGCCTTCAAGGGTGATGGCGGGCAGACCGATTGGGAGGCCCAATGGCGCCAGGAAACCTTGCGCAGGCCCTTCGAGCATCAGCTCAAGATCCTGGCACTCAGCCAGCCACAGGCTTTGGACGAAGCTGGCAAAAAGGTACTCGAACTGTACTGCCAGGAACAACTTGATGCCTCCCGCACTCCCACGGTCAGGCATCACAGTCTTGTGCTACGACCCGGCACCGCCCCTGACGGGTCCAGTCATCAGCTAACCCTCTCCGGTATGTTTCTGCTCGAACCTTCTGAGGGTCCCCTGCTAGTACTCATGCCCGACGCACCGAACGGCAAGGTCATAAGCCAGTACGCCAGCCGTGAGGCGGCCTGTCAGGCGCTGGAAAACCTGGCCATGGACACGGACATGCGCACTTACCTCGCCAGCCGCCCGCTCGATGGTGATAGCAGCACCCACTTGTCCTACATTGACCAGGCACTGCTGAAGCGACTTTCAGGGTTCATCGCAATCGGCGAAACCCGCTCGGAGTCGTTTGCCCAAATGCAGATCAACCTGTTGATGGGGCGTCTGATCACGAAGCACCGCGCTTCGTCTCGCAGCCAGGTCGACTTGTATCTGGAAAAGGAAGCAATCCGCCACGGGCGAGTATACGACTACATCAAACTGGCAGTGGGTTTTATCCCGGGTGTTGGCACCCTAGTGGCACTGTACGACGGCTGGCACGCTGCCAAGGAAAGCGTGGAAGCTTTCTTGCGAGGCGCCCCCGGCGAAGGGATCGAACACCTGAACAGCGTTTTCCAATCGCTGGTCGATGCCCTCTTCGACGTGGTGGTCACCACATCCTTTCATCCCTCAGGCACTCAAGCGCGTACGCGCACCCACAACCGCCAACAGCTTGCAGGCCTGCGCTCCACGAGTGTGACCCGACAAGCGCGCCCTGACCCTTTCGACGGCTACACCACAGAAGCGCCAACAGGCCCTTGGATCAACCACCCTGAGGCGTATGGCAAAGGCGTCTACCGCCATGTGGAGAGTGGCGGCGACTACATCCGGCATCAAGAAATGCATTACCTGGTGGAATGGGACACCACCTATCTCACCTGGCGGCTCAAGGGCGGTTCTTCACGCAGATACAAACAACCGATCCGGCTTGATGAGCAGGGCACCTGGACGACTCATGGAGGCTTGAGCGGGCGATTGGTCGACAGCGGATTGGCGGGTGGCGGCGCCTATCTCGCCAGGCTGTACCAACAAGGCTGGGAGACTTTGCGTACCTACACTGGACGACAACCTGCATTACGTTCACCCAGGCAAGTCGTCCAGGACATCGTGGACAAACGCAAAGCCCAGGTCGACACCCTGAACGCGAAGCTCAGAGCATTTAAGCAAGCACTCAGTGCCTCCTCTGACCACCCGGTTGAATTAGCCTCGTTACAACGCGCTCTGCAAGAGTCCGTCGATCAACTGGAATCATTCGTGAAGTTCAGCTTCGAGAGCCTGGAGGCTCTGCGCAGGATAAGAGCGGAGTTGGGACGCCTTTACCAGGGTATGCGCGATGAGGTCGCCTCAGGTCTGGGCAGACAGCACCCCGCCCTCGTCCAGCAACGCCACCTACAAATGCAGCATCAATTCAACCAGGTGAAAAAACTCGAAGATGCTTCGCCCAACAACCTCGACGAGGTCCTCGAATATCATCGGCAATTGAGTGTCGCGCAGGAAAAACTTTGCCAATCGCTCTCACGGATGGAAGAAGAACTGCACAGAACTGCCAAGGTAACCGAGACGCTGCGGGGCGGTCATCTTACCGATTACCAGAGACGGCTCGACACCTTCGACATTCCGCTGGATCCGAACGGATTTCGCACCTTCCGCCTGTCCATTCAGGCTGGCAACATCATTCGGACTCCGGGCTCGTTCAGCGATGATCTACTGTTGCTGATGAGGCAGGTGCGGCGGGAACTCCTGGAGTTGCGCCACCAACTGTTCAGCCACCAAGATCTTCCCGCCGCAGACTTGAGCCGAGCCCAACGGTACAAATTTCTGCAACAGGTCAAAGCTCGCTACCAGCGCTACGACAATTACATGACCACATGGCAAGACAGCTTCCCAACACTCGTCACGCCACAAAGTACCCAATGGCTGCGCAAAGATTTGAAGAAGCTGGTAGCCGAGGTCGATGAAGCACTTTCCGCATCCGCGCCCATCAGTCGAGCGAAAGCTGCCAAACGCGGTTCAAGCAAACCACGCATCTTCGACACCGTGGATCAACAACAATTGATCGGCCACGAAGTCCGCGTTGATGGTCAGGTTCAGATACAGGTCGGCAGCCGCCTCGACGAAGCGGGAACTACCACATTCACCCAGTCAGCCAACAACCTTTGGCAATCGAGCATCCGCCAACCCTCTGAGTCCTTGATCAGCATGTCGTCACTGCTGGCCATGGCCGGAAAGCGGCTGAAGGGGGCCGCCGCCCAGCATGCGAAGCTTCGGCAGTACCAGGCACTCAACATGACGCCAGCCAGCCTGGAAGATCTTGCCAATGGCTACGCCGCCACTCTCAAGGAACTTGCGCAAAGCATCACGCGTAAAGGTGGAGAGCGTCTTGAGGATGTTCAGCGAGCCGTGGCCCTGGATCTCCAGAACAGCGCGAAGAATCTGGAGCGTACAGGCCAGCAATTGCGCATCGAACAGACCAAGATCGCCCAGCAACCTGGTTTCGGTCATTTGGAATATCTGCATGTTCAAGAGGAAGTCTGCATTCATTGGTCCCGAACGCTGGAGCCGGCAAAGAACAAGCAGGGGAACGCCATCGAGTACCTGGAGGAATATCGCATCGACGACAAGACCACCGGTGATCCTCTCTGGTATGCCCACTTCCATTTCAAGAATCGGCCAAAACAGGGCTTCGCTCGCCTGGAGGCCGGTCACCTCAAGCTGGCTGCCGAGGTCAATCAGCGAGCTGGCGTATGGCGAGGCGTCTTGACTGAAAGCCAGGCCGGCAAACTGTTTGGCGGGTTACGTCCAGCCGAGGTGTGAGGTCAACGCTGTTCACCCACAGGTGCACCAATGCGTTCAAGGCAAGGGTGTACCTGTGAGTGTCATTGCGACAGGTGAAGGCGTGGTGCTCACAGGCATCACAGTTTAGCAATGGATACTTCGGTAGATTTGACGAAGGCAATCACCTCGCTGCCCACCTGCAGTTCCAGCTCCTTCACCGAACGCGTGGTAATCACCGACGTGACGATACCCGAGGCCGTCTGCACGTCGATTTCCGACAGCACCGGGCCTTCGAGGATCTCCTTCACGGTGCCTTTGAACTGGTTACGTACGTTGATCGCTTTGATGGTCATGGCTTGATTCCTTCTCTTTGGCTTCAGTCGGGTAAGTGAGTCATTCAGTGCGCCCAACGCAGTTGCGTGGGCAAAGGGGCTACAGGGTCCGGCTCGGGCGCAGTGCCCGGGGCCGACAGAACACGGTCGAGCACTTCGCTTTCCAGCGCGGCCAGGCGGTGCGAACCACGCGCCCTGGGCCTTGCCAGTTCGACATTGAGGTCCAGGCCGACCTCGCCGTCCTCGATCAACACCACCCGGTCGGCCACCGCGACGGCCTCACTGACGTCGTGGGTCACCAGCAGCACGGTAAAGCCGTGCTGGCGCCAGAGGCGTTCGATCAGCTGCTGCATCTCGATTCGGGTCAACGCATCCAGCGCGCCCAGCGGCTCGTCCAGCAGCAACAGGCGCGGCTGGTGGATCAAAGCGCGGGCCAGGGCCACACGCTGTTTCTGGCCACCGGACAGCGCCGCCGGCCATTCATTGGCACGGTCAGCCAGGCCGACCGCCTCCAGGGCATCCAGCGCAGGTTGGCGCCAGTCGCCACGCAGGCCCAGACCGACGTTGTCGATGACCTTCTTCCAGGGCAGCAAGCGCGCATCCTGGAACATCAGGCGGGTATCCTCGCGGGCATCTGCCAGCGGTGCGGCGCCGGCCAGCAGTTCACCGGCGCTGGGCTGGTCGAGCCCGGCCAGCAGCCGCAGCAAGGTGCTCTTGCCGCAACCACTGCGGCCGACGATGGCGACGAACTGTCCGGCCGGAATGTGCAGGTCGATACCGCGCAGCACTTCACGCTGGCCGAACGTCTTGCGCAGGCCGTTGGACGCCAGCGGAATGCCCCGCAACAAGCGCGGCGGTTGTTCCTTGAGCACGGTCATGCGCCCTCCTTCTTCGCCACTTGGTAGGCCGGGTGCCAGCGCAGCCAGACACGCTCCAGGCCGCGGGCGGCGAGGTCGGCAAGCTTGCCGAGCACGGCGTACAGGACGATCGCCAGGACCACCACGTCGGTCTGCAGGAATTCACGGGCATTCATCGCCAGGTAGCCGATGCCGGCATTCGCCGAAATAGTTTCCGCGACGATCAAGGTCAGCCACATGAACCCCAGGGCAAAGCGCACGCCGACCAGGATCGACGGCAGCGCGCCCGGCAGGATCACCTGGCGAAACAGACCGAAGCCCGACAGGCCATAACTGCGCGCCATCTCGACCAGCGCCGGGTCGACATTGCGGATGCCGTGGTAGGTGTTCAGGTAGATCGGGAACAAGGTGCCGAGCGCGACCAGGAAAATCTTCGCCGACTCGTCGATACCGAACCACAGGATCACCAGCGGGATCAGCGCCAAGTGCGGCACGTTGCGGATCATCTGCACCGAACTGTCGAGCAGGCGTTCGCCCCAGTTCGACAGGCCGGTGATGAAGCCCAGCACCAGGCCGAGGCTGCCGCCGATCAGGAAGCCCAGGCCGGCTCGCCATCCGCTGATGGCCAGGTGGCTCCAGATCTCGCCGCTGCGCACCAGCTCGACACCTGCGCTGACCACCGCGCTCGGCGCCGGCAGGATGCGTGTCGACAGCCAGCCCGCGCTGACTGCCAGCTGCCAGACCGCCAGCAGCGCCAGCGGCAGTGCCCACGGCGCCAGGCGCTGGGCCAGGGTGGAGGACGTTGCACGACTCATGGCCCTGTCCTCAGCTCTGCGACACGGATTTGGGCAGGATGTCGTTGGCCACCATCTCGCCGAATGGGCTCACGTAGCCGCCGGTTTTCGGCTGTTCCGGGCGTTGCACATCAAGGTGCGGGAACAACAGTTCGGCCACGCGGTAGGACTCTTCCAGGTGTGGATACCCGGAGAAGATGAAAGTATCGATGCCCAGCTCGGCATACTCCTTGACCCGCGCCGCCACGGTCGGGCCATCGCCGACCAGCGCGGTACCTGCGCCGCCACGCACCAGGCCGACACCGGCCCACAGGTTGGGGCTGACTTCCAGGTTGTCACGGTTGCCGCCATGCAGCGCAGCCATGCGCTGCTGGCCGACCGAGTCGAAGCGCGCCAGCGACGCCTGGGCGCGAGCGATGGTGTCGTCGTCCAGGTGCGAGATCAGGCGGTCGGCGGCGGCCCAGGCTTCGTCGTTGGTTTCCCGCACGATCACGTGCAAGCGGATCCCGAAGCGTACTTCGCGGCCTTGGGCGGCGGCCTTTTCCCGTACCTGGGCAATCTTCTCGGCCACCGCGGCCGGTGGCTCGCCCCAGGTCAGGTAGAGCTCGACCTGCTCGGCGGCCAGGTCCTGGGCGGCTCCAGACGACCCACCGAAGTACAGCGGCGGGCGCGGCTGCTGAATCGGCGGGTAGAGCAGCTTGGCGCCCTTCACCTGGATGTGCTTGCCGTCGTAGTCGACGTTTTCGCCTTCCAGCACCTTGCGCCAGATGCGGGTGAATTCGACCGAGGCCTCGTAGCGCTCCTGATGGTTCAGGTGCAGGCCATCACCAGCCAGTTCGTCAGGGTCGCCACCGGTGACCAGGTTGAACAGCGCGCGGCCGTTGGACAGGCGGTCGAGGGTTGCGGCCTGGCGTGCCGCCACGGTCGGCGAAATGATGCCCGGACGCAAGGCCACCAGGAATTTCAGGTGCTGGGTCACCGGGATCAGCGATGCCGCCACCAGCCAGGAGTCCTCGCAGGAACGACCGGTCGGGATCAGCACCCCACCGAAGCCAAGACGGTCGGCGGCCTGGGCAATCTGCTGCAGGTAGCCATGGTCGACCGCGCGGGCGCCGTCGGAAGTGCCCAGGTACTTGCCGTCACCGTGGGTAGGGAGGAACCAGAAGATGTTCAGGCTCATTGGAGTTGTCTCCTCAAGGGTGGCTCATGCCGGAGCGGTGCCCCGGCGCAGGCGAATCGATCAAGGCGCGCTGGCGACCTTGGCAGGGGGTGTCCAGATCACGTCCTTGATGCTCAGCGGCTTGGGAATCAACTTGAGCGCCTGGAAGGTATCGGCGATTTTCTGTTGCGCAGCGACTACCTCGGGGGTCAGCGCCGCGGCACCGTAGCCCTGGCGCTTGACCGAGGTCAGGGTGATGTCGGTGGGCAGGCCGAGCAGCGGCGCGACCTGGTCGGTGACCTGCTGCGGGTTGGCCTGGGACCATTCACCCACCGCACGCACTTCTTCGATCAGGGTGTTGATCACGGCCGGGTGCTGGGTCGCATAGTTGCGAGTGGCCAGGTAGAACTGATGGTTGTCGACCAGACCCTTGCCATCGCGCAGGGTACGCGCCTGCAGCTGTTGCTCGGCGGCGGCCTGATACGGGTCCCAGATCACCCAGGCATCGACGCTGCCTCGCTCGAAGGCGGCGCGGGCATCGGCGGGCGGCAGGTAGACCGGCTGGATGTCACTGTACGTGAGGCCGGCGTCTTGCAGGGCGCGAACCAGCAGGTAGTGGACATTGGAGCCTTTGTTGAAGGCGACCTTCTTGCCTTTGAGATCCTTGACCGACTGGACGGTCGAGCCCTTCGGCACCAGGATGGCTTCGCTGTGCGGCGCAGGCGGCTCGTAGGCGACGTAGAGCAGATCGGCACCGGCGGCCTGGGCGAATACCGGTGGGGTTTCGCCGGTGACGCCAAAGTCGATCGAGCCGACGTTCAGTCCTTCCAGCAGCTGCGGGCCACCGGGGAACTCGGTCCACTGCACCTGCACGCCCTGCTCGGCCAGGCGCTTTTCCAGCGTGCCCTTGGCCTTGAGCAGCACCAGGGTGCCGTATTTCTGGTAACCGATACGCAGGCTCTCGGCCTGGGCTTGGGTGATGGCGCCGAAGGACACAGCCGCCGCGAACAGGGCGACCAGACCACGACGCAAGAAGACTGTGCGCATGGCGCTCTCCTGTGCGAGTTGGGTTCGGGTTGCACCTGCTTGCCTCGTTGGCGGGCGAGTAAGGTGATACAGCGGTAGGACGGGGATCAGACGATCTGTGGAAGTGACAGTACCAGCCTTGTTATATATCTAGAAATCATATTTTTTCATTTGTTTATTCCATTTTTGCGCTTTGCTTCCAGGGCCCTATTGCCAGCAAGCTGGCTCCCACAGGTTGGATCCTGCCCCAATCCCTGTGGGAGCCGGCTTGCCGGCGATGGGGCCCTTGCAGGCATAAAAAAGGGCCGTCGAAACGGCCCGAATATCCCTGCTATGGCTAAGAGCAATGCAACGAGGAATGCGTCAGCGATTGGGTTGCGGGGTCAGCCGCAGATAAGGTTTGACCGCCCGATAACCTTTGGGGAAGCGCTGCTTGATCTCGTCCTCGTCCTTCAGCGAAGGCACGATCACCACCTCGTCACCATCCTGCCAGTTCCCCGGCGTGGCGACCTTGTGGTTGTCGGTCAATTGCAGCGAGTCGATCACCCGCAGGATTTCGTTGAAGTTGCGCCCGGTACTGGCCGGATAGGTAATGGTCAGGCGCACCTTCTTGTTCGGGTCGATGACGAACAGCGAGCGCACGGTCAGGGTGTCGCTGGCATTGGGGTGGATCAGGTCGTAGAGGTCGGACACCTTGCGGTCGGCGTCGGCGATGATCGGGAAGTTGACGACGGTGTTCTGGGTTTCGTTGATGTCATCGATCCAGCGGTGGTGCGAGTCGACCGGGTCCACCGAAAGGGCGATGGCCTTGACCCCGCGCTTGGCGAAGTCGTCCTTGAGCTTGGCGGTCAGGCCCAGTTCGGTGGTGCACACCGGCGTGAAGTCGGCCGGGTGGGAGAACAGCACACCCCAGCTGTTGCCCAGCCATTCGTGGAAGCGGATCTTGCCTTCGCTGGATTCCTGTTCGAAATCGGGGGCGATGTCGCCGAGTTTGAGGCTCATGGGGTGCGGCTCCTGTGCTGTGTTCTGGCCTTGTGGGATTCAATGTGCCTGCATCCGGATAAAAATAAAAAGAATAAATACTGATTTATTTATAACCGTAATGCATACAGAAAAGCAGGCACAAAAAAGCCTCGCACTAGGCGAGGCTTCTCGATCAGCTACGGCTTACAGGAAGTTGTAAGTGTAGTTGAAGATCAGGCGGGTCTGATCCTTGTCGGCTGGCGACTGGCCTTCACCGCGGAACACACCGTGGCGCAGGCTGGCGCCCAGGCCTTTGAGGGTGCCTTCCTGGATCACGTAGTCGATACGCGCGTCGCGTTCCCACTCGTGGTAGGTACCGTCGCCGGAAGTGTTGCGGATGTCGGTACCACGCAGGTAAGCGATGGACGCCTTCAGGCCAGGTGCGCCGACACGGGCGAAGTCGTAGCTGTACTGACCGAAGGTGGTGTTGGTACCGGCACGGGCGAACTGGTTGATCATGCTGTCGGTGAACAGGTAGAAGCTTGCACCGCCAGCGCCTTCCAGGTTGCCGTTGCCGTCTTCGACGTTACCTTGGTTCAGCCAGACGAAACCGCCGTCGTCGCTGACCTGCTGATGGCCGAGCATCAACGCATGGCCACCCAGGGCGTAGGTGAACATGGCCGACCAGGTCTTGTTGTCGATCTCGCCGGCATGCTTGGCATAGCCGCCGTTGTTGTTGAAGAAGTACTCGCCGCCGTCGCCGTTCTTGCCGTCGCTGCTGCTGTCGAAATAGCGCAGGTCGGTCTTGAACGAGGAGTCGTCGGAAATCTTGTAGACGTGGGTCGCACCCAGGAAGTGCTGTTTGTAGAAGTCCTTCAGGTTCGAGTAGTAGTACTGCAGGGTCAGGTCCGGGGTGAGCTTGTAGTCCAGACCGCCGTAGTAGAACTTGTTGCTGTCGACCGCGGAACCTGCGACGGACAGGCCGGTACGGTTGCTCGAGGCACGGCCCATGGCGTGAGTCAGCTGACCGGCGTTGAGGGTCAGGTTGTCGATTTCCTTGCTCTGGATGGTGCCGCCTTCGAAGGTCTGCGGCAGCAGACGGCCATCGTTG
This sequence comes from Pseudomonas plecoglossicida NBRC 103162 = DSM 15088, assembly GCF_000730665.1. Taxonomy (GTDB): domain Bacteria; phylum Pseudomonadota; class Gammaproteobacteria; order Pseudomonadales; family Pseudomonadaceae; genus Aquipseudomonas; species Aquipseudomonas plecoglossicida. Next base: position 84,852 of record NZ_BBIV01000011.1, on the reverse strand, counting down.
GCTACCAGGATCGGCAGGTTCGGCGCCAGGGCGCTACCGAAGTGGGCCTCGGTCTTGGAGAAGCGAGCCTTGGCGTTACCGCCAATGCGAGCCCAGTCATGGACGGCAGAGCCATCGGAATCGCTAGGGAAGAAGGTGTTGTTGGCATCCGGACGGCTGCCACGGCCACCATCCAGGTGAATGCCCCACAGCGCCTGGATATCGACGCCGAAACCTACGGTGCCTTCAGTGAAGCCGGACAGGTAGTCGAGCTTGAAGCCCTGACCGGTTTCGTTCTGGTCAGCGCCGCCTTCACGGTTGTCGTCGTTGAAGTACATGGTGCGCGAGCTGAGCGCCAGTTTGCTGTCTTCGACGAAGCCGGCAGCGCCTGCTTGTTGGGCGAGAACCCCCAGTGCCACGGCCAGGGCCAGGCTGGACTTGTACATGTTTTGCTCCTCTACGTTCTAATTCTTGTGTATCTCTGACGGCGAAGTCTGCTGCTCCGCTCGTCGTGGATGGGCGATTAAGTCCCAAAGCGTGACCAATAAGTCAAACGTTTCTAAACGTTTCGCGACTTTGGTCTAAGGACGCCTCCTGCGCTACAGGATAATGACAATCCTATAAATCCAAAATGACTGTTTTATGAATTTGTAAGACTTTTAAGGAATATCATTGAAACCTTTACTGCGAAAAATTGTATCGACTCTGTCAGTCATACCTTTAGGTTATTTGCAAACGTTTGCCGACCGACAACGTGTCAACCCCCCTTTGACAAGGGATCAAAGCCTAGCAGTGGGGACGTGATTCGCCAGTGGGTATCCACGGCAGCGGACGTGGGTTAAAGCAATTGGCTCCTAAGCTAATTCTAAAAAGTTATTTATTTTCGATTTCTTAGATCATCTAGTCTCTTCGTCATCCAAGCCCACTTGCCTGACGAGAGGTTCACCATGATCCCGCATGCCCCGCTGCGCCTGTTCGCCGCCCTGACCCTCGCCAGCGCCAGCTGGCTGGCCCAGGCCGCCGACCTCACGGTCGCCTACCAGACCACCGTCGACCCGGCCAAGGTCGCCCAGGCCGATGGCACCTATGAAAAAGCCAGCAAGGCCGACATCGCCTGGCGCAAGTTCGACAACGGTGCCGATGTCATCACGGCGGTGGCCAGCGGCGATGTGCAGATCGGCTACCTGGGTTCGAGCCCGCTGGCTGCAGCCGCCACCCGCAAGCTGCCGGTCGAGACGTTCCTGATCGCCACCCAGATCGGTGCCGGCGAAGCGCTGGTCGCCCGCGACAGCATCAAGTCGCCGCAAGACCTGATCGGCAAGAAGGTCGCCGTGCCCTTCGTCTCCACAGGCCACTACAGCCTGCTGGCTGCGCTGAAGAGCTGGAACATCGACCCGTCGAAGGTACAGATCCTCAACCTCGCGCCCCCGGCGATCATCGCTGCCTGGAAGCGCGGCGACATCGACGCCACCTACGTCTGGGACCCGGCCCTGGGCGTGGCCAAGGAGAACGGCAAGGTACTGATCACCTCGGGCGAACTGGCCGACAAGGGGGCACCGACCTTCGACGCCTGGATCGTGCGCAAGGACTTCGCCGACAAGCACCCCGACGTGGTCAAGGCCTTCGCCAAGGTCACCCTCGACGCCTACGCCGACTACCGCAAGGACCCGAAGACCTGGCTGGCCAACCAGGACAACGTGACCAAGCTGGCCAAGCTGTCCGGCGCCAAGGCCAGCGACATCCCGGTGCTGCTGGAAGGCAACGTCTACCCGCTGGCCGCCGACCAGGCCAGCGCCCTGGGCGCGCCGACCACCCAGGCGTTGACCGATACCGCCACCTTCCTCAAGCAGCAAGGCAAGGTCGACGCGGTACTGCCGGACTACTCGCCGTACGTCAGCGCCAAATTCCTGCCTAACTGAACCTGACCCGGAGCCCGTCATGGCCTTGCTCGAACTGGAGCGCATCAGCGCACAGTACCCCGGCGCCAGCACCCCGGTGCTGGCCGACATCAACCTGAGCCTTGGGCCTCGCCAGCTGCTGGTGGCCCTGGGGCCATCGGGCAGCGGCAAGACCTCGCTGCTCAACCTGATCGCCGGCTTCGTCGCCCCCAGCAGCGGACGCATCAGCCTCGATGGCGTGCCAGTGCAAGGCCCCGGTGCAGAACGTGGCGTGGTGTTCCAGGATGACGCGCTACTGCCGTGGCAGAACGTGCTCGGCAACGTTGCCTTCGGCCTCGAACTGGCCGGCGTGCCGCGCGCCGAGCGCGAAGCCAAGGCGCGGGAGATGCTGGCCCTGGTCGATCTCGACGGTTTCGCCGAGCGCCGTATCTGGCAATTGTCCGGCGGCCAGAAACAGCGCGTGGGCCTGGCCCGTGCGCTGGCGGCCGCCCCCCGGGTACTGCTGATGGACGAGCCGTTCGGTGCACTGGACGCCTTTACCCGCGAGCAGATGCAGGAACTGCTGCTGCAGGTGTGGCAGCGCACGGCCAAGCCGGTGTTCCTCATCACCCACGACATCGAAGAGGCAGTGTTCCTGGCCACCGAGCTGGTCCTGCTGGCCCCTGATCCGGGCCGTGTGGTCGAACGCCTGCAGCTGGATTTCGGCCAGCGCCATGCCGCAGGCGAGCCGGCCCGGGCGATCAAGTCCGATCCACGCTTCATCGAAACCCGCGAGCATGTGCTGGCGCGGGTGTTCTCCCAACGCCAAAGCCAGCAGGAGCGCGCATGAGCAGCCTGGACCTGCCGGTCACCGGCAAGCATCACAGCCAACCCCGGCCCGCCGTATGCGCCCGCCGCCCGCTCGCCACCCGCTGGATCAGCGCCCTGACCCTGGCCAGTCTGCTCCTGGCCTGGTGGCTGGTGACCGCCGCCGGCTGGATCGAGCCGCTGTTCCTGCCCTCGCCCGGCGATATCCTGGCCAGGGCCTGGAGCTTGCTCACCCAGGGCTACATGGACGCCAGCCTGTGGCAGCACCTGGGCGCAAGCCTCGGCCGGATCGGCCTGGCCCTGGGCGCCGCCACCCTGAGCGCCATCCCGGTCGGCATCGCCATCGGCTACAACCGCGTGGCACGCGGCATCTTCGACCCGCTGATCGAGTTCTACCGGCCGATTCCGCCGCTGGCCTATCTGCCACTGATCGTCATCTGGTGCGGTATCGGCGAGCTGTCCAAGGTGCTGCTGATCTACCTGGCGATCTTCGCCCCGATCGCCATCGCCACAGCCACCGGCGTACGCACCGTGGACCCTGCCAAGTTGCGCGCTGCCCAGTCGCTGGGCGCCAGCCGAGCGCAGCTGATTCGCCATGTGATCCTGCCCAGCGCATTGCCCGACATCCTCACCGGTATCCGCATTGGCCTGGGCGTCGGCTGGTCGACCCTGGTCGCTGCCGAACTGATCGCCGCCACCAGCGGCCTGGGCTTCATGGTGCAGTCGGCGGCGCAGTTCCTGGTCACCGATGTGGTGGTGCTGGGCATCCTGTTGATCGCCCTGATCGCCTTCGCCCTGGAGATGGGCCTGCGCGCCCTGCAACGCAAGCTGGTGCCCTGGCACGGGCAAAGCCACTGAACTGGACTGACCACGCCGGCACCCCGGCGCCTGCACGAGAAAAGCCATGAGCCTGACCATTACCCCACTCAGCCCGGCGCTTGGCGCCCAGATCAGCGGCGTGGACATCAGCCGCGACATCAGCGCCGAACAGCGCGACGCCATCGAGCAGGCATTGCTCGAGCACCAGGTGCTGTTCTTCCGCGACCAGCCGATCAACCCCGAGCAGCAGGCACGTTTTGCTGCTCGCTTCGGTGATTTGCACATCCACCCGATCTACCCCAACGTGCCGGAGACCCCGCAGGTGCTGGTGCTCGACACGGCCGTCACCGACGTGCGCGACAATGCCGTATGGCACACCGACGTGACCTTCCTGCCCACCCCGGCGCTGGGCGCGGTGCTCAGCGCCAAGCAGTTGCCGGCCTACGGTGGCGATACCTTGTGGGCCAGCGGCATCGCGGCGTTCGAGGCGCTGTCGGCGCCGCTGCGCGAGATGCTCGAAGGGCTGAGCGCTACCCATGATTTCACCAAGTCGTTCCCATTGGAGCGCTTCGGCACCACGCCGCAGGACCTGGCGCGCTGGGAGGAGACACGGCGCAAGAACCCACCGCTGTCGCACCCGGTGGTGCGCACCCACCCGGTGAGCGGGCGCAAGGCACTGTTCGTCAACGAAGGGTTCACCACGCGGATCAACGAATTGAGCGAGCTGGAGAGCGAGGCGCTGCTGAAGCTGCTGTTCGCCCATGCGACGCGGCCGGAGTTCAGCATTCGCTGGCGTTGGCAGGAGAATGACGTGGCGTTCTGGGATAACCGCGTGACGCAGCATTTTGCGGTGGATGACTACCGGCCGAACCGGCGGGTGATGCATCGGGCGACCATCCTTGGGGATGCGCCGTTCTGAAGGGCCTTGGGAGGCCGCTGGCCTCCAATCGCCGGCAAGCCGGCTCCCACAGGATCTGCACTGCCCTTGTGGGAGCCGGCTTGCCGGCGATTGGGCCTACCGGACCAGATGCAGGTACTGCATGTGCCGCTCGTACTGGTCGAGGATGTCGTTGATGATCTGCTCCTTGCTGTAGCCCACCAGGTCGTAGTTCTGGCTGCCTTCGCTCAGGTGCACCTCCGCCCGGTAATAGCGACGGTTCTTCAACTCCTGAGTGCCCAACCCACCCAGCGCGAACGATGGCGTGAAATACCCGCGCATCTGCACCTGGTAGATGAACGGCTGCTCCTCGCCATGGCCGACCTTCAGGCTGACGTTGTCATGGCTCGGGTCATCCTGGGTGACCAGCACCAACCCTTTCTGCTCGAACACTTCGCGCACCTCGGCGATCGCCGGGCGCACCACGTCGTCCATGAAGCGGTACACCTCATCGCGTGACGGGAAGTGCACCGCCTGGCTCAGGCGCTGGCGCCAACCGCCGCGGCCACGCCGAGACTGGGCGAACGGTGCCAGCGAATGCATCTGCGCGATCTGCCGCTGGCTCTCCAGGTAGAAGGCCTTGTGCAGCCCCCACATCATGCACAGCAGGATCAACGAGAACGGCAGCGACGTCAGCACCACCGCCGATTTCAGCGAATCGATGCTGCCGGCGAACAACAGGCCGCTGGTGATCAGCGCGGTCATCACGCCCCAGAAGATGCGCAGCCAGTTCGGGCCGTCTTCGTCGGCGCCACCACCCTTGGCCGACAGGGTCGACAGCACCACCGTGCCAGAGTCGGCCGAGGTGACGAAGAACACGAAGCTGATGAACACCGTCACGGCGATGACCGTCTTGCTCCACGGGTAGGTTTCCAGCAGCAGGTACAGGCTCATCGACGGGTTGTCCAACGCCGACTGGCCGAGCGCCGTCATGCCGTGATTGATCACCTGGTCGAGCGCGCTGTTGCCGAAGATCGACATCCACGCCAGGGTGAAACCCAGCGGAATCAGCAGCACGCCGAAGACGAACTCGCGGATCGTGCGGCCGCGGGAAATCCGCGCGATGAACAGCCCCACGAACGGCGCCCAGGCAATCCACCAGGCCCAGTAGAACACGGTCCAGCCACCCAGCCAGTCGCGGTTCTCCCCGTAGGCGTAGACGTCGAAGCTCTTGCGCGGCAAGGCCCCCAGGTAGTCGCCCAGGTTCTGGATCAGGGTATTGAACAGGTGCTGGGTGGGCCCCGCGAACAGCACGAACAGCAGCAGCGCACAGGCCAGGAACAGGTTGATGTCGCTCATCACCCGCACGCCCTTCTCCACCCCGGCGACCGCCACGGCCACGGCCGCGCCCATCATCAGGGCGATGAGCATCACCTGCACCCACTGGCTGTGGCTGATGCCGAACAGGTAGTCGAGGCCGGCATTCAGGTGCAGCACGCCGAAGCCCATGTCGGCGCCCAGACCGAACACCGTGGCGATGATGCCGAAGCCATCCACCGCGTAGCCGATCGGCCCGTTGATGCGCTTGCCGATCAATGGGTACAGCGCCGAGCGCAGCGCCAGTGGCAAGTTGTGGCGGTAGGCGAAGTAGGCCAGCGCCATGCCGACGAAAGCGAACACGCCCCAGCCATGCAGGCCCCAGTGCAGGAACAGGATCTGCATTGCCTGGCGCCCGGCCTCTGCCGTGCCGGCCTCGCCTTGCGGCGGCTGCAGCATGTGGGTCAGCGGTTCGGAGACGCAGAAGAAGAACAGCGTGATGCTGATGCCGGCAGCGAACAGCATCCCGGCCCACGACAGGTAACTGAACTCGGGTTCGTCGTGGTCGGCACCGAGCTTGATCTTGCCGTAGCCGGACAAGGCGGTGACCACCACGAACACCAGGTACAGGGTCATGGCCAGCATGTAGTACCAGCCGACCGTGTTGGCCGCCCAGTTCTGCGCGGCCAGCAGCCACTCGCCCGAAGCTTGCGGGAACGCGATGACCACCAGGCCGAAGATGAGGATGAAACTTGCCGCGAAGTAGAACACCGGGGGGTTCATGCGGATCTTGCCGGGGGCAAGTGAAGCGGTTGGTGCACTCATGGAACAGGCACCTCGTCGATCGACGTGAGGTACGGATTGAACGGGTTCAGCAAAGGAATCCTCCTGTTGAACACCGGCAGCGGACCAGCGTTTTTCATTGAACAAGCGTTCAAGTTAAACATGGATTGGCATTCAATGCGAACCGGGGAGCTGATCGGTGCAGACCTGTACCGGCCCCATCGCCGGCAAGCCGGCTCCCACAGAGTCGCCACCGAACCTGACTGCTGTGGGGTAAGTGTAGGAGCCGGCTTGCCGGCGATAGGGCCGGCAAGGAACTCAGTTCTTGTCCTGACAATCCAGCTGCAAGTTCGCCTGGGTGATGTTGCTGTCGGCCGGCACGCTGCGGGTCAGCCACACATTGCCACCAATGGTCGAACCCTTGCCGATGGTAATACGCCCAAGGATGGTCGCCCCCGCATAGATCACCACATCATCCTCGACGATCGGATGGCGCGGCAGGCCCTTGTGCAGCGTCCCCGACTCGTCGCTGGGGAAACGCTTGGCGCCCAGGGTCACGGCCTGGTAGATGCGCACGCGCTCGCCGATGATCGCCGTCTCGCCGATCACCACACCGGTGCCATGGTCGATGAAGAAACTCGGGCCGATCTGCGCGCCGGGGTGGATGTCGATGCCGGTGGCCGAATGCGCCAGCTCCGAACTGATCCGCGCCAGCAACGGCAACCCGGCCTGGTACAGGTGGTGGGCCAGGCGGTGATGGATGATCGCCAGAATCCCCGGGTAGCACAGCAGCACTTCATCGACACTACGCGCCGCCGGGTCACCGTGGTAGGCCGCCAGCACGTCGGTATCGAGCAACACCCGAAGGCCAGGCAGCGCCGCAGCGAAGTCCTGGATCAGGCGCAGGGCCTGGCCTTCGACACCAGCCACATCGCCCTTGCTCTGGCGGGCGGCATAGCGCAGCTCCAGGCGCGCCTGGGCAAGCAGTGCGGTCAGCGCCGCATCGAGGGTATGGCCGACGTAGAAGTCCTCGCTTTCCTCGCGCAGGTCCACCGGCCCCAGGCGCATCGGAAACAGCGCGCCGCACAGTTGCTCGAGGATTTGCCGCATGGCCTCGCGCGAGGGCAACTCGCGCCCGCCCTGTTCGCCGATGCTGCGGCCATTGCGGCTGCGCCACTGCTCACGGGCACCGCGCAGGCCGCTGACGATGCTCTGCAACTGCCAATGGGCGGATGATGGTTGTTCGCTCACGGGGTTCTCCTGCCAGGGGGCAATCTGTGGTTTTGCATTCCACTCTACGGCAAATCCGTCCCTTGGAAAAAACAACGCTTTATTCCATCCTGCGCTAAGTCGGGCATAAGGCGCGATGACGAACCGGGCAACCTCGCCTACCCTCAACACAGCCGAAATGCCAAATTTTTTCTTAAATAGAATAACAAAATAAGTTTTTATTATTTCCTGGCCTATGAAGCCAACTCTATAGTCGCCACCCACTACTTCCACAACAAGCGCGGGGCCTGACATGTCGAAATTCGCCAAACCGCTACTCAACGCCAGCCTGGCCATCCTCCTGGGCGCCGGCCTGCTCGGCCAGGCATTCGCTGGTGAGCAATTGAAGACCATCCAGGAAAAAGGCGTGATCAACGTCGGCCTCGAAGGCACCTACCCACCGTTCAGCTTCCAGGATGAAAACGGTAAGCTGGCCGGCTTCGAAGTCGAGCTGTCGGAGCTGCTAGCCAAGGAGCTGGGGGTCAAGGCCAAGATCCAGCCGACCAAGTGGGACGGCATTCTCGCCGCGCTGGAATCCAAGCGCCTGGACGTGGTGGTCAACCAGGTGACCATTTCCGAGGAGCGCAAGAAGAAGTACGACTTCTCCGAGCCCTACACCGTCTCCGGCATCCAGGCGCTGATCCTGAAGAAGAAAGCCGATCAACTGAACATCAAGAGTGCACAGGACCTGGCAGGCAAGAAGGTCGGCGTGGGCCTGGGTACCAACTACGAGCAATGGGTCAAACAGGACGTACCGAAAGCAGAAGTGCGTACCTACGAGGATGACCCGAGCAAGTTTGCAGACCTGCGCAACGGCCGCATCGACGCCATCCTGATCGACCGCCTGGCCGCGCTGGAATACGCGCAGAAAGCCAAGGACACCGAACTTGCCGGCGATGCCTTCTCGCGCCTGGAAAGCGGCGTGGCCCTGCGCAAGGGCGAGCCTGAACTGCTGGCGGCCATCAACAAGGCCATCGACAAGCTCAAGGCTGACGGCACGCTGGCCAAGCTGTCCGAGAAGTACTTCGGTGCCGATGTCACCCAATGATCGCTGAAAGCCTGCAACTGGTTGCCGACTCCACGCCCTTCTTGCTGAAGGGCGCGGGTTACACGGTGCTGCTCAGTGTCGGCGGGATGTTCTTCGGCCTGGTGCTGGGCTTTGCCCTGGCACTCATGCGGCTGTCGAGGATCCTGCCGCTGAACTGGCTGGCACGCATCTACGTCTCGTTCTTCCGTGGCACGCCGCTGCTGGTGCAGCTGTTCGTGATCTACTTCGGCATGCCGCAGATCGGCATCGAGCTCGACCCGATCCCGGCCTCGCTGATCGGCCTGTCGCTGAACATGGCCGCCTACATCTGCGAAATCCTTCGGGCAGCGATCTCGTCCATCGACCGTGGACAGTGGGAGGCCTGCGCCAGTATCGGCATGACCCGCACCCAGGCCATGCGCCGCACCATCCTGCCCCAGGCCCTGCGCACCGCGCTGCCGCCGCTGGGGAACAGCTTCATCTCGCTGGTCAAGGACACCGCCCTGGCGGCGACCATCCAGGTGCCCGAACTGTTCCGTCAGGCGCAGCTGATCACGGCGCGTACCTTCGAGGTGTTCACCATGTACCTGGCGGTTGCGGTGATCTACTGGATCCTCTGCAGCATCCTTGCGCACTTCCAGAACCGCATGGAAGCGCGCGTCAACCAGCACGACCAGGAGCACTGAAGATGATCGTCGTAGAAGGCCTGACCAAGCAGTTCAAGGGCCAGACCGTGCTCAGCGGCATCGACCTGACCGTGCAGCCCGGCGAAGTGGTGGCCATCATCGGCCCCAGCGGCTCGGGCAAGACCACCTTCCTGCGCTGCCTGAACCTGCTGGAAACCCCGGACGCCGGGCTCATTCGCATCGGCGACATCAGCATCGATGCCAACCGCCCGCTGGGCAGCCAGCAGAGCGCGATCCGCCGTTTGCGCCAGCAGGCCGGGTTCGTGTTCCAGAACTTCAACCTGTTCCCCCATCGCACGGCCCTGGAGAACGTCATCGAAGGGCCGGTGATCGTCAAGAAGACGCCCCGCGAGCAGGCCCTCGAACTCGGCCGGCGGTTGCTGGCCAAGGTCGGCCTGGCGGGCAAGGAAGACGCCTACCCCCGGCGGCTTTCCGGTGGCCAGCAGCAGCGCGTGGCCATCGCCCGGGCCTTGGCCATGGAGCCTGAGGTGATCCTCTTCGACGAACCCACCTCGGCGCTCGACCCGGAGCTGGTCGGCGAAGTCCTGGCGACCATCCGAGGGCTGGCCGAGGAAAAACGCACCATGATCATCGTCACCCACGAGATGAGCTTTGCCCGGGATGTGGCGAACCGGGTGATCTTCTTCGACAAGGGGGTGATCGTCGAGCAGGGCGAAGCCAAGGCGCTGTTTGCCAACCCCAGGGAAGAGCGGACCCGGCAGTTTCTGCGCAAGTTTCTCGGTACCGCAGCTTCCGAATAATTCACTGGCCTCATCGCCGGCAAGCCGGCGATAGGGCCATCTGATTCACCAAAAAACCCACTTCTATGCATATTCCAAAAGGTTAGTTTATAAACTTTTAACAAATCATTACGATATATGAACCGGACCACCGGACCAGCAAACGCTTGTCGCATCAGCTGAAGCGACGCATCCACTTTGTGAGGTTCGGTACTGATGTCCACCCTGCCAAAAACCCAATTCCACAGCGACCTCGACAGCTCGCCCCTGCTGCTGCAGGCCCAGGTTCTGCGCAACGACGCCGAAGCCCTGCAAGCCGCCCACAACCTGGCCGCAGTCGCCCGCGAGCAAGCCGCCCGCCGCGACCAGCAACGCAAGCTCCCTTGGGCCGAGATCGAGCAGTTCACCCGCAGCGGCCTGGGCAGCATCAGCGTGCCCAAGGCCCATGGCGGCCCCGACGTCTCGTTCGAAACCATCGCCGACGTGTTCCGCATCATCAGCGCCGCCGACCCGGCGCTGGGGCAGATTCCGCAGAACCAGTTCGGCATGCTGCAGCTGCTGCGCCTGACCGCTACCGAGGCGCAACAGGCAGTGATCTTCCGCAACGTGCTCGACGGCTGGCGCATCGGCAATGCCGGACCGGAGCGCGGCACCAAGGACACCCTGACCCTGAAGGCGCGAATCACCCGGACAGGCGCTGGCTATCGCATCAGCGGTGAGAAGTTCTATTCCACCGGCGCGCTGTTCGCCCACTGGGTCGCGGTCAAGGCCCTGGACGACGAGGGCCGCCAGCGCCTGGCATTCGTCCGCCGGGGCTCGCCGGGGCTGCGTATCGTCGATGACTGGTCGGGCTTTGGCCAACGCACCACCGCCAGCGGCACCGTGCTGCTCGACCAGGTCCCGGTCGACGCGGAACTGGTGATCGACAACTGGCGCCAGCGTGACGTGCCGAACATCCAGGGCGCCGGCTCGCAGTTGATCCAGGCCGCCATCGATGCCGGCATCGCCGAAGCGGCGATCGATGACGCCATTCACTTCGTGCGTGAAAGATCGCGTCCATGGATCGAGGCCAAGGTCGAGCGGGCCAGCGACGACCCTTACGTGATTGCCGACATCGGCCGCCTGAAACTCGAACTGCATGCGGCCCAGGCGCTGCTGCGCAAGGCGGCGCGGGTGCTCGACGAAGTGAACGCGGCACCGATCGATGCCGCATCGGCAGCCCGCGCCTCGATTGCCGTGGCCGAGGCCAAGGTGCTGACCACCGAGATTTCCCTGCAGGCCAGCGAGAAGCTGTTCGAACTGGCCGGCAGCCGCGCCACCCTCGCCGAATTCAACCTCGACCGCCACTGGCGCAATGCCCGGGTGCACACCCTGCATGACCCGGTGCGCTGGAAGTATCACGCGGTGGGCGCCTACTACCTCAACGGGACCTTGCCGGCGCGGCATTCCTGGATCTGATTCTGGCCTCGGGGCTGCTGTGCAGCCCAATCGCTGGCAAGCCAGCTCCCACAGAGATCCCACACCAGTCGAGATCAGCGCTGTACCTGTGGGAGCCGGCTTGCCGGCGATTGGGCCGCACAGCGGCCCCCAAGGCCCCGGAGAACACCATGACAACATCGATCATCACCAGCGACACCCAAGCCCTGGCCATCGCCGAAGAACTCGCCCAGCAACTGCGCCGCGACAGCCCCCAGCGCGACCGCGAACGACGCCTGCCGCACCCCGAACTGGACCTGTTCACCCGCAGCGGCCTGTGGGCCATCAGCGTGCCCAAGGCCTTCGGCGGCGCGGGCGTGTCCAACGTCACCCTGGCCAAGGTCATTGCCCGCATCGCCCAGGCCGATGCTTCACTCGGACAGATTCCGCAAAACCATTTCTACGCCCTGGAAGTACTGAGGGTAAACGGCACCCCCGAACAGCAGCAGCGCCTGTATGCCGAAGTACTGGCCGGCCGACGCTTCGGCAACGCCCTGGCCGAGCTCGGCACGAAAACCGCCCACGACCGCACCACCCGCCTGACCCGCGACGGTGACGGCTACCGCATCGACGGTCGCAAGTTCTACGCCACCGGCGCCCTCTACGCTCAGCGCATCCCGACGTCAGTGATCGACGAACAAGGCGTGCAGCACCTGGCCTTCGTCCCGGCTGACAGCCAGGGCCTGCAGGTGATCGACGACTGGAGCGGCTTCGGCCAACGCACCACCGGCAGCGGCTCGGTGGCATTCGAAAACGTGTACGTGCGCAGCGAAGACGTGGTGCCGTTCCAGTCGGCTTTCGAACGCCCCACGCCGGTAGGCCCGTTGGCGCAGATCCTTCACGCGGCCATCGACACGGGCATTGCCCGCGCCGCCTTTGATGACGCCCTGCACTTCGTGCGCACACGCAGCCGGCCCTGGGTCGACTCCGGCCTCGACAAGGCCAGCGACGATCCGCTGACCCTGAAAAGCTTCGGCCATCTGAGCATTCGCCTGCACGCCGCCGAGGCCTTGCTCGAGCGCGCAGGTGAATACCTCGACCGCGCCCAGGCCGACAGCAACGCCGACACGGTCGCCGCGGCTTCCATCGCCGTGGCCGAGGCGCGGGCGATCAGCACCGAGATCGCCCTGGCCGCCGGCACCACCCTGTTCGAACTGGCCGGCAGCCAGGCCACCCTGGCCGAGCACAACCTCGACCGCCACTGGCGCAACGCCCGCGTGCACACCCTGCACGACCCGGTGCGCTGGAAGTACCACGCCATCGGCAACTACTACCTCAACAACGAAAACCCACCCCGCCGAGGGACCATCTGATGGCCAGGGAAATCCTCCTCAATGCCTTCAACATGAACTGCATCGGGCACATCAACCACGGCCTGTGGACCCACCCGCGGGACACCTCGACCCAGTACAAGTCGCTGGACTACTGGACCGACCTTGCACGCCTGCTCGAACGCGGGCTGTTCGACGGGCTGTTCATCGCCGACATCGTCGGCACCTACGACGTCTACGGCCAGTCGCTGGACGTGACGCTGAAAGAGTCGATCCAGCTACCGGTCAACGACCCGCTGCTGCTGGTTTCGGCCATGGCTGCAGCCACCCGCCACCTGGGCTTCGGCCTCACCGCCAACCTCACCTACGAAGCGCCGTACCTGTTCGCCCGACGCCTGTCCACGCTCGACCACCTGAGCAACGGCCGGGTCGGCTGGAACATCGTCACCGGCTACCTCGACAGCGCCGCCCGTGCCATGGGCCTGGAGCAGCAACCGGAACACGACCGCCGCTACGACCAGGCCGACGAATACCTGCAGGTGCTGTACCAACTGCTCGAAGGCAGCTGGGCCGACGATGCGGTGGTCGAGGACCGCGAGCGGCGGGTGTATGCCGAGCCGGAAAAAGTGCGCAAGGTGCGCCACCACGGCGAGTTCTACAAGGTCGAGGGCTACCACCTGTGCGAGCCTTCGCCGCAGCGCACTCCGGTGCTGTTCCAGGCCGGCAGTTCACCGCGTGGCCTGGCCTTCGCCGGCAACCATGCCGAGTGCGTGTTCATCAGCGGCCAGGAAAAAGCCGCGACCCGCGCCCAGGTCGACAAGGTGCGCGCCGCCGCCCAGGCGGCTGGCCGCAACCCGCAGGCGATCAAGGTGTTCATGGGCATCACGGTGATCGTCGCGCCCACTGAGCAAGAGGCCCAGGCCAAGTACGCGCAATACCTGTGCCATGCCAGCCCGGAAGCGGGCGTTGCGCACTTCGCCGCGTCGACCGGGATCGACTTTGCCGCCTATGAGCTGGATGAACCGATCGACGCCAGCAAAGGCAACGCCATCCAGTCGGCCACCCGCCAGCTGCAGGACAACGCCTGGACTCGCCGCCGCCTGCTGGAGCAGCACGCTCTGGGTGGACGCTACGTGACCCTGGTCGGTGCGCCGGCACAAGTCGCCGAACAACTGATTGCCTGGATCGACGAAACCGGCCTGGACGGTTTCAACCTGACCCGCACCGTTACCCCTGAAAGCTTCGAAGACTTCATCGACCTGGTGGTCCCGCAACTGCAACAGCGTGGCCGCTACAAGACCGCCTACGCCGACGGCACCTTGCGCGAAAAGCTGTTCGACAGCCGCCACCCTCACCTGCCTGCCGACCACATCGGCTCGACCTATCGCCACACCTCTGCCCCGACTGGAGTTGCGCACCATGCTTGAGAACCTGTTCCGGCCCGTCGCGGCCATCGCCCTCGCCCTCGGTCTGTCCAGCGCTGCAGTGGCTGCCGAGCCGCTGAAGATCGGCACCACCGCCGCCTTCGCCATCCCGCTGGAAGCTGCCGTGGAAGAAGCCCACAAGCAGGGCCTGGAAGTGAAGCTGATCGAATTCAGCGACTGGATCGCGCCGAACGTGAGCCTCAACAGCGGCGACATCGATGTGAACTACTTCCAGCACATCCCCTTCCTGGAGAACGCCAAGGCCGCGGCAGGCTTCACGCTGGAGCCCTACGCACCGGGCATCATCAACAACGTCGGCCTCTACTCGAAGCAGTACAAAAGCTTCGCCGAGCTGCCCGAAGGCGCCAGCGTGGCCATCGCCAACGACCCGATCAACAGCGGCCGTGGCCTGCAACTGCTGGCCAAGGCCGGATTGATCACGCTCAAGCCGGGCGTCGGCTACAAGGCCACCGAAGACGACATCGTCGCCAACCCGAAGAAGCTGAAGATCCTGCAGGTGGAGGCCGTGCAGCTGGTGCGCGCCTATGACGATGCCGACCTGGTGCAGGGCTACCCCGCCTACATCCGCCTGGCCAACAGCTTCGATGCCACCTCGGCCCTGCTGTTCGACGGCCTTGAGAACAAGGAATACGTGATCCAGTTCGTCATCCGCCCGCAGAGCAAGGACGACCCGCGCCTGG
Source organism: Pseudomonas plecoglossicida NBRC 103162 = DSM 15088 (assembly GCF_000730665.1). Taxonomy (GTDB): domain Bacteria; phylum Pseudomonadota; class Gammaproteobacteria; order Pseudomonadales; family Pseudomonadaceae; genus Aquipseudomonas; species Aquipseudomonas plecoglossicida. Next base: position 69,778 of record NZ_BBIV01000011.1, on the reverse strand, counting down.
CCAGGTTCGTCGACATCTACCAGCATTCGCCCGCCGTGCGCGCAGCGCTGGACAAGGCCCACGGCAGCCTCTACCAAGCCGGCTGGGAAGGCTGAACATGAGCCAGGCCAACGCCTTGAAGGCGCCCACCGCTCGAACCTTGCCGCCACCGGCTCGGGAGCAGGCCTTGCGCCCGGAGGTCAACGAAGCCCATGTGCGCTTCGTCGGCCTCGGCAAGACCTACCCGGGCCAGGAGCAGCCGGCATTGCAAGGCATCGACCTGAACATTCGTCGCGGCGAAATCTTCGGCATCATCGGCCGCAGCGGTGCGGGCAAATCGTCACTGCTGCGCACCATCAACCGCCTGGAACAACCCAGCCAGGGCCGCGTGCTGATCGACCAGGTCGACATCGCCCCCTTCGACGAAGACCGCCTGGTGGCACTGCGCCGGCGCATCGGCATGATCTTCCAGCACTTCAACCTGATGTCGGCCAAGACCGTGTGGCAGAACGTCGAGCTGCCCCTGAAGGTGGCCGGCGTGGCCAAGGCCGAACGCCAGCGCAAGGTGCGCGAGTTGCTGGAGCTGGTGGGCCTTGCCGAAAAGCATCAGGTCTACCCGGCCCAGTTGTCGGGTGGCCAGAAACAGCGCGTGGGCATCGCCCGCGCCCTGGTGCACGACCCCGAGATCCTGCTGTGCGACGAAGCAACTTCGGCGCTGGACCCGGAAACCACCGCCTCGATCCTCGAACTGCTGCGCACCATCAACCAGCGCCTGAGCCTGACCGTGGTGCTGATCACCCATGAAATGGCGGTGATACGCGACATCTGCCATCGCGTGGTGGTGCTCGAGCGCGGCCAGGTCGTCGAACAAGGTGAAGTCTGGAAAGTGTTCGGCACACCCCGCCATGAAGTCACCCGGACCCTGCTCGCACCGCTGCAGGCCAAGTTGCCAGCGACCTTGCAGGCCCGGCTGCAGGCCAATCCGGCGAGCCGTGACGCTGCGTTGGTGCTCAAGCTCAACGTGATCGGCGAACCGCCGTTGTCGGAGCTGTTTCATGACCTGGGCGGGCGGGTACGCCTGCTCCAGGGCGGTGTGGAAACCATCGGCGAACATGCCCTGGGGCAACTGATCCTGTCGGTGCAGGGTTCGCCCCACGACACCCGACAATTGCTCGAACACGCCCGCCGCTGGGCCGAGGACGTGGAGGTGCTGGGCCATGTGGTTTGATCGACTGCTCGAAGGATTGCTCGACACCCTGCTGATGGTGGGCGTGTCGTCACTGATCGCTTTGCTGGTGGGCGTGCCGATGGCGGTGCTGCTGGTTACCAGCGACAAGGGCGGGATTTTCGCGGCGCCTTCGTTGAACCGGGTGCTGGGCGCCTTCGTGAACCTGTTCCGTTCGATCCCGTTCCTGATCCTGATGGTGGCGCTGATCCCCTTCACCCGTCTGGTGGTCGGCACCACCTATGGCGTATGGGCTGCAGTGGTACCGCTGACCATCGCCGCCACACCATTCTTCGCGCGGATCGCCGAGGTGAGCTTGCGCGAGGTCGACCATGGGCTGGTGGAAGCTGCCCAGGCCATGGGCTGCCGACGCTGGCACATTGTCTGGCATGTGCTGTTGCCCGAGGCACTGCCGGGGATTGTCGGGGGTTTCACCATTACCCTGGTGACGTTGATCAACTCCTCGGCCATGGCCGGGGCGATTGGTGCAGGTGGGCTGGGGGACATTGCCTACCGCTATGGGTATCAACGGTTCGACAGCCAGATCATGCTGACGGTGATTGCCATGCTGGTGGCGCTGGTGGCGTTGATTCAGCTTGGGGGGGATCGGTTGGCCAAGGGGTTGAACAAGCGCTGAGTTTGGCTTGAGTGATTGGTTGGGGCGTATATCGAGCGCCGCCCACGCGGCGCATCGCGAGCTACGCTCGCTCCTACGTTTGTTTCTGGCCAGTTATGCCTGTGACGCAAGCGCGCGACCGCCTTGATTGTACGGCGCGATATCGAGACATGCGCCAAGGCGTTCGCGCGCACATCCAACTGGGCTGATTGGCCCGAAACAAACGTAGGAGCGAGCGCAGCTCGCGATGCTGCCGCGCGGGCGGCGCTCGATCTCACCCGCACCATAAATCCCAAGACAATCACCCCTCACCCCCAGCGCAGATCCTGCGCTGGCAGCGGCCGCCCGAACCAGTACCCCTGCCCCAACTGACACTGGTGCTCCAGCAGGAACCGCGCCTGCTCTGCCTGTTCGATGCCCTCGGCATGCACCTGCATGCCCATGCTTCGCGCCAGGGCAATGATCACCCGCACGATCGCGATGTCATCCTCATCCAGCGGTAGCCCGGCAACGAAGCCCTGGTCGATCTTCAGCTTCTGCACCGGCAGGCGCTTGAGCCGCAGCAACGACGAATAGCCTGTGCCAAAGTCGTCGATCGCCAGGTTCAGGCCCAGCTCGCGCAGGCGATGCAATTGCTCCAGCGCGACTTCCGGGTCTTCCATCACCGCGCTTTCGGTCACTTCCAGTTCCAGCATTGCGGGGTCCAGACCGGTTTCGTGCAGCACCTCGGCCACCTGCTGGTACAGTTCCCGCTGGCCAAACAGGCGGCTGGAGACGTTGACCGCAACGAACGCCAGCACTCGCCCCTGTGCTTGCCACTGGACCATCTGCCGGCACGCACTGCGCAGCACCCAGGCATCGATCTCGGCAATCAGCCCCGTGCGCTCGGCGATGGGGATGAACTCGCCTGGCGATACCATGCCCCGCAGCGGGTGCTGCCAGCGCACCAGCGCCTCGACCCCGACCAGGCGCGCGGTGAACAGGTCGTAGACCGGCTGGTAGAACACCCGCAGTTCATCCTGCTCCAGCGCACGGCGCAGTTCACCGGCGGTTTCCACCCGATGCTGGGCATGGGCAGTCAGTTCTTCGGTGTACAAGGCGTAACAGGCGCGGCCATTGCCCTTGGCCTTGAACAACGCCGCATCGGCATTGCGCAGCAGCTGCTCGGCACCCAGCGCATCGCTAGGGAACAGGCTGATACCGACACTGGCGCTGATGAACAACCGATGTCCCTCGAATTCGAAGGCTTCGCGCAGGCGGTCGATGATGCTCTGCGCCAGCTTGTCGGCCTGGCCGACCTCCTGACAGTGCTCGAGCAGCACGCCGAACTCGTCGCCCCCCAGGCGCGCGAGGGTCACGCCGTTGCCCAGCAGGTCGCGCAGGCGTTCGCCCACCAGCTTGAGCAACTGGTCGCCGATGGTGTGGCCCAGGCCATCGTTGATGCTCTGGAAGTGATCCAGGTCGAGCAGCAGCAAGCCGCAGCCGCGCTTGTTGGCCTGGGCCGAGGCCAGTGCCTGCTCGACGCGGTCGTTGAACAGCAGGCGGTTGGGCAGGCCGGTGAGCGGGTCGTGATGGGCCAGGTAGGCCAACTCCTGCTCGGAATGCATGATCGCGCTGATATCGCTGAACACGGCCACGTAATGGGTCAGCTCGCCGCTGTCGTCGCGAATGGCGCAGATGGTCTGCCACTGCGGATAGATTTCGCCGCTCTTGCGACGGTTCCAGACCTCCCCGCTCCACTCGCCCTTCTCTGCCAGGGTGGAGAAGATGTCCTGGTAGAACGACACACCGTGGCGGCCGGACTTGAACTTGCTCGGTCGATGGCCCAGCACTTCGTCGGCCTGGTAGCCGGTGATGCGCATGAAGGCGCGGTTGACGTGCACGATCAGGCCATCGCGGTCGGTCACCAGCACACCTTCCAGGGTGCTGTCGAATACCGCCGCCGCCATGCGCAGGCGTTCGCGATCGTCGCGGCGCAGGCGGGCGCCAACGCCGATGAAGTTGAGCAGGCGAGCGCGGGAAAAGAAGATCAGCAGGGCACTGACCAGGACCCAGACCACCACATTGATCTGCCGACCCACGTGCTGTGCCAGGGGGTCATCGGAAATGTTGCGCAACACCAGTTCCGCCAATACCAGCCACAGGAACGAGAGCACCACGTAGAGCGCGGCCATGCGCAAGGCGTCGCGAACGGAAACAGACATGTCGGGAGAGAAAACCCATGAAAAAGAATGGGACATTATAAAGGCAGAAACAAACAGTGACGTCCTATCTGAAAGGGTGACTGGTTTTATTTCCCGGCCAAGGGATAATCAGTCCTTTCCCCCGCAATCCCGAGGGTTTCCATATCCATGTGGTACAACGGTCTACTCGACTTGTCGGTCTGGCAACTGATCGGCGTCACCCTGCTGATGACCCATGTGACCATCGTCAGCGTCACCATCTACCTGCACCGCTACTCCGCCCACCGCGCCCTGGAGCTCAACGGCGCGCTCAAGCACTTCTTCCGCTTCTGGCTGTGGTTGACCACCGCGCAGAACACCCGCGAATGGACCGCCGTGCACCGCAAGCACCACGCCAAGTGCGAAACGCCCGATGACCCGCACAGCCCTGTGTACAAAGGCCTGGGCACCGTGCTGCGCAAAGGCGCCGAGCTGTACCGCGAAGAGGCACGCAACCCCGAGACGCTGCGCATCTACGGCAAGAACTGCCCGGACGACTGGATCGAGCGCAACCTCTATTCCCGCTACAAGCTCGGTGGCATCGCCCTGATGGCCGTGATCGACCTGCTGCTGTTCGGTACCCTCGGCATCACCGTCTGGGCGGTACAGATGATGTGGATCCCGTTCTGGGCCGCCGGGGTGGTCAACGGCCTGGGCCACGCGGTGGGCTATCGCAACTTCGAATGCCGCGACGCCGCCACCAACCTGGTGCCCTGGGGCATCATCATTGGCGGAGAGGAGCTGCACAACAACCATCATACCTACCCCAACTCGGCCAAGTTGTCGGTCAAGCGCTGGGAGTTCGACATGGGCTGGGCCTGGATCCGCCTGCTGTGCCTGCTGCGCCTGGCCAAGGTGCAACGCGTGGCGCCCATTGCCCATCGCGTCGAGGGCAAGGCCAGCCTGGACATGGACACTGCCATGGCCATCCTGAACAACCGTTTCCAGATCATGGCCCAGTACCGCAAGCTGGTGATCGGCCCGCTGGTCAAGCAGGAGCTGGGCAAGGTCGACGCGTCGGTGCGCCACCGTTTCCGCCGCGCCAAGCGCCTGCTGTCGCGGGAAACCAGCCTGCTGCAGGACCGCCACCATGTGCGTATCGAGACCATGCTCGCCCACAGCCAGGCGCTCAAGACCATCTACGAGAAGCGCCTGGCGCTGCAACAGATCTGGGCCCGCACCAGCGCCAACGGCCACGACATGCTGTCGGCGATGAAAGACTGGGTGCACGAGGCCGAGGCCAGCGGCATCCACGCCCTGCGCGACTTCGCGGCGCAGCTGAAAACCTACTCCCTGCGTCCCGGCGCCGTCTGATGCCGTTGATCGGCACGCCCCGTCCCAGGGCGTGCCGGCTCGGAACTTCACCCCCTCGAACACACTCGAATCCGGCACATCGCCCGCGTGGCGGGCCGGTTCGTGGCCGCACGCCTTCCCGTCGAGAACCGCTCCGTGCACATGGCCAAGAACATCGATTCATCCCTGCCCGGCAACTCCCCACCCGCAGCCGCCCAGACCCTGCTCGCCCTGCTCCACGCCCAGGGCGAAGTGGCCCGGCTCAGCGAACGCGAGCAGCTTTACAGCTCGCTGCTGGACAGCGTCAACGCCGTGCTCTGGGCGTTCGACTGGGAAACCCGCCAGGTGCTCTACGTCAGCCCTGCCTACGAGCGAATCTTCGGTCGCCCGGCCAGCCTGGTCCTGGCCGACTACAACGAATGGCGCGACAGCATCTACCCCGACGACCTGGAATACGCCGAGCGCAGCCTCGCCCAGGTGTTGCTCAAGGGCGCAGTGGAGGACCGCGAATACCGCATCCTCAACGGCAACGGCCAGCTGCGCTGGCTGAGCGACAAGTGCTACATCAACCAGCAGCGCGAAGGCGACCGGGTGATCATCGTCGGCATTGCCGAGGACATCACCGAGAAGAAGCAGCTTGAGGGCGAACTGCAGCGCCTGGCCACCACCGACGTGCTGACCCAGAGCAGCAACCGCCGGCACTTCTTCGACTGCGCCCGCCAGGCCTTCGACCGCGCCCGGGAGGACGGCACGCCTCTGGCGTTCCTGCTGCTGGACATCGATGATTTCAAACAGATCAATGACAGCTACGGCCACCAGGAGGGTGACCAGGTGCTGCAACGCATCGCCGACAGCGGCAAGGCCGTGCTACGTCGGGGCGACCTGTTTGGGCGTATTGGCGGTGAGGAGTTCGCGGCGGTGTTTCCGGGATGCGATGCACAGGTCGCCGAGCAGATCGCCGAGCGGCTGCAGCGGGCGATCCAGCGGCTGAGCTTCAGCCATGGGCAGCAGAGCTATGGCGTGACGGTGAGCCAGGGGCTGACCGGGCTGCTCGACGAGGATGAATCGGTGGACAGCTTGTTCGGCCGGGCCGATGCGGCGATGTACCGGGCCAAGCGGCAGGGCAAGAACCAGATAGTGCGGGGTTGACCAGCGCCTTCGATGCCTGGGTTGGCCCTATCGCCGGCAAGCCGGCTCCCACACCGACCCTGTAGGAGCCGGCTTGCCGGCGATGGGCCGCGAAGCGGCCCCAGGGTCTCAAGTCGAAACGTGCTCTTCAGGCGCCGGCGGATTCTCAACCTTGCGCAACCGGCTCAACTCCGGCAGCCCGACCTTGAGCAATCGCGCAGTCTTGTTGTCTGCCACCTTCTCCAGCCCCTGGTCCGCCGGCAACCTCGCCAACTGCCCAGCCAGGTTCATGGCCAGGATCTCGCGCGAATACACCCCACCGCCCAGCTGGTAGATCGCCGCGATCAGCTCTCGCAGGCTCAGCGGCAAGCGCCAGCGGGTACGCAGGGCCGAACCGAACGCTGCACCGAAGTCACCGAGCGAGGCTTTCACCCGCGCCTCGTCGAGCTCCCCGTCAGCCAGGTGCCACTCCTGCAAGCAACGCAGCACTGCCAGGTCGCCCAGGCAATGCAGCAAGCCCGCGCAATAGCACCGCTCTTCATCCAGGTCGAGCATGCGCGCCAGCGAGCGGGCGTACTCGGCGGTATGCAACGACAGATTCCAGAAATGCGCGGCCTGCGGCGTCAGCAAGGGGTCGCTCAGGCGCGCGCTGCGCTTGAGGGTCAGACCCAGGATCAGGTTCATGCTCTGGGTGCTGCCCAGCTTGGTCAACGCCTGCATCAGGGTCTGCACCGGGGCATCGCGATGCAGGCTGGCGCTGTTGGCGGCCGCGATCAGCACGGCAGTGACCTGCGGATCACTGCGCACTTCTTCTTCCAGCACCTTGAGGTTCAGCCCCTGAGGGTTGAGCGCGCGCTTGATCGCCCGCTGCACGTCGGCGAACAGCGGGCCACCATCGGCACTGGCCCTGCGCTGTTCGAGGTAGGCAGGCAGGCTCGCGCCGGGCTGCAAGGGCGGCAGCGGGCAAGCGATCTGCTCGCCCACCGCCAGCAGCAGCTCCTGCAGGCGCTTGCGCAGGTTTTCCATGTTCAGCGGCTTGCTCAGGTAGGCCGTGGGGTGCAACGGCAGCGCTTCGCGCACGCTGGCGCTGTCACTGCGGCTGCTGATGAGGATGAACGGCAGCCCGGGGCCCTTGGCGCGAACCTTGCGCAGCAGGTCGAGACCATCGACGCCGGCCAGTTCACGGGCGGCGATGATCAGGTCGGGTTTGCTGGCCAGTGCCGTCAACGCCTGCGAACCGTCGGCACACTCATGCAACTGGGCATCGCAACGCACGCTGAGGAGCATTTCGCGAAGCATGTCGCGTACCCACGGATCGCCTTCGGCAATCAGTACGCTAGGTGGTGTGGGGTCTGCAGCGCTCATGGCCAACTCCTGAATATCCCTGACACGCAATCCGTTGCAGCTTCCAAGGCAAGTCCTGCCACAACCATAGCGTCACGGGCCTTTGTTTGGCACAAAAAAAACCCGCCTAGGCGGGTTTTTTCATGAAGCGCGTCACATCAGGCGAGTTCAGCGAAGCACTCTTCGATGATGGCCAGGCCTTTGTCCAGCAGTGCGTCTTCGGCGGTCAGCGGAACCAGGATACGCAGGACGTTGCCGTAGGTGCCGCAGGACAGCAGGATCAGACCCTTGTCACGTGCCTTGGCAACCACTTGGGCAACGGCGGCAGCGTTCGGGGTGTGGGTGCCTTTTTCGAAGACTTCCACAGCGATCATGGAGCCCAGGCCACGGACGTCGCCGATGATCGGGTGCTTTTCCTGGATCTTGCGCAGACCGGTGGTCAGGTGCTCACCGACGGCCTTGCTGCGATCCAGCAGTTTCTCTTCCTCGAACACTTCGATCACGGCCAGGGCCGCGGCGCAAGCGATCGGCGAACCGGCGTAGGTGCCGCCCAGGCCGCCCGGAGCGATGGCGTCCATGTATTCGGCCTTGCCGCACACACCGGCCAGCGGGAAGCCGCCAGCGATGGACTTGGCGAAGGTGGTCAGGTCAGGCGCGACGCCCATCTGTTCCATGGCGAAGAAGGTACCGGTACGGCCGGCGCCAGTCTGTACTTCGTCGGCGATCAGCAGGATGCCGTGCTTGTCGCACAGCTCGCGCAGGCGCTTCATCAGCTCTTTCGGCGCTGGCAGGAAGCCGCCTTCGCCTTGTACCGGCTCGAGGATAATGGCGGCGATGTCGCGTGGCTCGGCATCGTTCTTGAAGATGCGCTCGACCGAAGCGATGGCGTCGTCAACGCTGATACCGTGCAGTTCGCTCGGGAACAGGGCGCGGAAGATGCCGCCTGGCATCAGGCCCATGCCAGCGGAGTACGGCACGACCTTGCCGGTCAGGCCCAGGGTCATCATGGTACGGCCGTGGTAGCCGCCGGTGAAGGCGATCACGCCAGCGCGGCCGGTGGCGGCACGGGCGATCTTGACGGCGTTCTCGACGGCTTCGGAGCCGGTGGTCACCAGCAGGGTCTTCTTGTCGAAGTCACCTGGAACCAGCTTGTTGATCTTTTCGCACAGCTCGACGTAAGGCTCGTAGGCCAGCACCTGGAAGCAGGTGTGGCTGACCTTGGTCAGCTGCTCTTGCACGGCTGCAACCACTTTCGGGTGCAGGTGGCCGGTGTTCAGTACTGCGATGCCGCCGGCGAAGTCGATCAGTTCGCGGCCTTCAACGTCGATCACGGTCGAGTTCTTCGCGGTGTCGACGAAGATCGGGTGGATCTGGCCAACGCCACGTGGGACGGCGGCTACACGACGTTGCATCAAGGATTCGTTGGTCTTGCTCATAATGCCCTCATTTGCGCCGGTCAGCGGCGCTTTTACTCGGGGGTGGCTGGGTGTGCCCTTGATCAGTATTCGTTGATCGACTGTCAAAGGCGCCTTGGCCACCAGGTACTGCGATGTCAAAAAGGCCAGCGAGACGTCGCTCTCGCGCCCCGCTGGCAGAGGTAAAACCTTCAGCGCATCAGATGCTGATGCACAGGTATTTGATTTCGAGGTAGTCCTCGATGCCGTACTTGGAACCTTCACGGCCCAGGCCCGATGCCTTGATACCGCCGAACGGCGCGACTTCGTTGGAGATCAGGCCGGTGTTGATGCCGACCATGCCGTATTCCAGGGCCTCGGCAACACGGAACACACGGCTCATGTCGCGAGCGTAGAAGTACGAGGCCAGGCCGAACTCGGTGTCGTTGGACATGGCGATGACTTCGGCCTCGTCCTTGAAGCGGAACAGCGGCGCCAGCGGGCCGAAGGTCTCTTCCTTGGCGACAGCGGCAGACTTCGGCACATCGACCAGGATGGTCGGCTCGAAGAAGTTGCCTTCGATGATCTTGCCACCGGCCAGCACCTTGGCGCCTTTCGAAACGGCGTCGTCGATGTGTTCCTGGACCTTGGCGACAGCTTTGCCGTCGATCAGCGGGCCAGTGGTGGTGCCTTCTTCCAGGCCGTTACCGATCTTCAGCTTGGCCACGGCGGCGGCCAGCTTCTCGGCGAAGGCGTCGTAGACACCGTCCTGCACGTAGATACGGTTGGCGCAGACGCAGGTCTGGCCGTTGTTGCGGTACTTGGAGATGATCGCGCCCTCGACCGCCTTGTCCAGGTCGGCGTCGTCGAACACGATGAACGGGGCGTTGCCACCCAGCTCCAGGGAAACCTTCTTGATGTCCTTGGCGCATTCTTCCATCAGCTGGCGACCGATTTCGGTCGAGCCGGTGAAGGACAGCTTGCGTACCAGGGAGTTGCCAGTCAGCTCGCCACCGACTTCGCCAGCGCTGCCGGTGACGACGCTCAGCACGCCAGCCGGGATACCGGCACGGTTGGCCAGCTCGACCAGGGCCAGGGCAGAGTACGGGGTCTGCGAAGCAGGCTTGAGCACCATGGTGCAGCCAGCGGCCAGGGCCGGGCCGGCTTTACGGGTGATCATCGCGGCCGGGAAGTTCCACGGGGTGATGGCCGCGGTAACGCCGATTGGCTGCTTGATGACGATCAGGCGCTTGTCTGGCTGGTGGCCCGGGATGGTGTCACCGTAGATGCGCTTGCCTTCTTCGGCGAACCACTCGATGAACGAGGCAGCATAGACGATTTCGCCCTTGGCTTCGGCCAGTGGCTTGCCTTGCTCGGTGGTCATCAGGCGAGCCAGGTCTTCCTGGTTCTCGATCATCAGTTCGAACCAGCGACGCAGCTTGGCCGAACGCTCCTTGGCGGTCAGTGCACGCCAGGCCGGCAGGGCCTTGTCGGCGGCTTCGATGGCGCGGCGGGTTTCCGCAGTGCCCATCTTCGGCACGGTACCGATGACTTCACCGGTGGCCGGGTTGGTCACCTTGATGGTCTGGCCGCTGTCCGCATCCAGCCACTCACCGTTGATGAAGGCTTGCTGGCGGAACAACTGAGCGTCTTTGAGCTGCATGTCGGCTTCCCGAATTGTTGATTTATTGAAAAGCGCCCAATACAGGGCATCGAGCGTTTGAAATCTCAAACGAATGCTAAGCGGCTGCTGGGGTGTAGGACAATAGGCTGTTCGAAAAAAAGAACGAATGGTTGAACAGCCCATCCGAAAAAGCGTTGCTCCCATCGCCGGCAAGCCGGCTCCCACAGGAGGCTCGGTGGCGTACCTGTGGGAGCCGGCTTGCCGGCGATGAGGCCAGTACAGGTTAGACGAATGAACTGAAAGAAATGTGAAGGGAGGACCGACGGCCCTCCCGGAAGGGATGATTCAGAACGCCTTGGCCAGATCGATCACCAAAGCCCGGTAACCCACGCTCCCTGGCTGACGGCTGTGCACCTTCAACTCCACCAGCACCTCCTGAGTCCCGCGACGCACCTCATTGAGCACCGTGGTGGTCAGCTTCTCCGGCGTGAGGAAATTCACCGAAGCCGAATAGATGAACTGGGTATCGGTCTCGGGCCGGTAAGCCACCACCGAAGTCACTGGGCTATACCACTCGTCGCCGCGCTCCTTGCCGTACTCCCAAACCTGCTCGACCGTGCCCTTGACCTCGTCGATCCTGTACTCCACTGCCCGGCTATAGTTGCCGCTCAGCTTGGTCGGCGCAAAATCCCGCCCCCAGCCATTGTCGAACACGGTCAACGTTCCTTTGCCGGTCAACCAGGCGGTGTGCTGGGTCCACGACCAGTCGAAGCCTTCGCTGGCGATCGGCTTGAGGACCTTTTCCTGCAAACGCTGCGGCCAACCCTGTGGCGAGGCCAGAATCCACTTCACCTGCTTGTCACGGCCAATCTTCGCCACGCCCTGATGGCGCGCTGAAACGATGATGCTGTCGTCATCGGCGTCGTAGTCGATGGCATTCACGTGCGCCCAGTTACGCCCGGTGCCGACCCCCGGCGTGTCACCAAACGGCAGGTTGCCTTCGGCCAGTTCATTGGCCAGCCGGTCGTCCTGCTTCTGCACGCCGTCAGGCAGTTGCAGGGCGGCCTTGCCCAGGGTTTCCAGCAAGTCGCCGCGGTACGGGTCGAGGATCTGGTTCAGGTCCCAGAAGTCCAGCACGTCCCCGGCCTCGTCGACCTCGATGATGTGGTCGCGGATCGAGCGCACGCGCTTGCCATCCGGGCGGCGGTAGTCACTGGTGCCGACCCGCAGCAGATAGGTCCCGTTGGCGGTCTCGCGGATTTCATGGGAGAAGTCGGCGAACTTGTCGGGCAGGCTGCGTTGCCAGATGCGCCGGCCGAGCAGGTCGTACTTCGAATAGGTCTGGCCCTGCCCCCAGATCAGCTTGCCGTCGCGGGTCTGCTGGAAGCCCATGGTGCCGCCCAGGCCGTCGCGGCGGTTGGAATCGTGGATCTGCTCGATATCCAGGTACCAGCGCACGTCGCCATTGCTGTCGGCGATCCAGTTGTTGCCCACCTGGTCCCACTCGGCGGCGCCGCCCAGGCCATTCCACTTGAAAGCACGGCCGCCGGGGATGTCACCTTGCAGGTGGTTGAACAGGTACAGGCGGTTCTCGAAGCCGGGTGCGACTTTCACCGGCTCGACTTCCGGCAATGCAGCCGTCTGCTTCGCCACCACCGGCAGGCGCACGGCCGGGGCATAGATCTGGTAGCGCTGGCGAACACGCTCGCCGTCGAGCTTGCAGGTCACTTCCACCTGGTTGACGTAGTCCGGATACAACCCGAACACCGGGATGCCGCCGTAGGTCCACAGCGCGCGGTCGGACACCTCATAGGCGATGTCCACACCGCGTTCGCCTCGGCCCAGCACACGGACATGAGCCGCGCTCAAGGCGCGCCCGCCGTCACGGATGATCGCGGTCAGCGGCGCCAGGCGATACGGGTTCACCTGCACGTCGCCGAGCAGCGCTTCATCACGCTCGGGCACCTTGGCCGTCAGGCAGGCGCCTTCGGGCAGCACGGGGGTTTCGGTCTTGGCATTCATGGCAAAGCTCCTTTTTACTCAGAAGTCGTAACGGGCGGTGGCGCCGAAGGTGCGCGGGGTGCCGAGCACGCCGGCATAGCCACCGTTGGCGGAGTTCCACAGGCTGGTGAAATAGGTCTTGTCGCCGGCGTTCTTCACCCACAGCGACAGATCGAGCACGCCGTCGCCCTGGTCCAGGCGCACGCCGGTAGAGAGGTTGACCAGCGCATAACTGGGGATCTGGCCGAAGTCGGAATCGTCGATGGTGCCGACCGCCTTGGAGCGGAAGGCGTAGCTGGCGGTGACGTAGGGTTCGATGTGATCGGTCAGCTGCCACTTGTACTGGCCGTTGAGGTTGGCGATGTACTTGGAGGCGCCAACCACCTGGTGGCCGGACAGGTCGCAGGTGGCTGTGGCATTGGCCAGGCTCACTTCCGGCGGGCATGGGGCATCGTCGTAGTCGGTGTAGCGCACGTCATTCCATGAACCGTTGAAGTTCACCGTCAGACCGCGGATCGGCAGCGCCGTGGCTTCGAATTCGAGGCCGCGCGAGCGCACGCTGCCAGCGTTGGCCAGGTACTGCACGCGGTTGATCTGGTCGTAGACGTTGGCCTGGTAGCCATGCACCTCGGCCCAGAACAGGTTGGCATTGAGCTGCAGGCGGTCGTCGAACAGGGTGCTCTTGAGCCCCACTTCGGCATTGTTGACCCGCTCGGTGCCGACCAACAGCGAGTCGGTGCCCAGGCGCGGCGCCGCGCCGACGGTGAGGTTGATGCCACCGGACTTCTCGCCGTGGGTGAGCGTGGCGTAGCCGAGCAGTTGCTCGTTGAAGCGATAGCTCAGGCCGAGCAGCCCCGAGGGGCTGAAGCTGTACTGGTTGAGGTCGCCCGAATCATAGGCCCCCACCCGGCCCTGGCGCGCGGCTGCGGCAGCACCGGTCACTGCGGCGCCACCGGTTGGCGCATCACGGGTGACCCAGGCGCTTTTCTCTTCATAGGTGCCGCGCACACCGGCGGTGAAGTCCAGTCGGTCGGTCAGGTGCCAGGTGCCTTGGGCGAACAGCGCGTAGCTGTCGGTATCGATGTGCCCGTCGCCAATGGTGTTGACGTTGTTCAGGGCCCCCGCCGGGGTAAGGTTCCAGACGTCGGCCTGCGGGCCGTAATAGGTGAAGGAGGTGTTGTCCAGGTCCTGCTTGAAGTAATACGCCCCCAGCACATAGTCGAAGGCGCCTCCGGTTGGCGAGGCCAGGCGGATCTCCTGCGAATACTGCTTGTCACGCACCGATACCCCGGCGCTGTGGAACACCGGCACGTTGAGGCCGTCGTCGTTGCGCGGGGTGAAGTCCCACCAGCGGTAGGCCGTGATCGAGGTCAGGGTGAAGTCGTTGGGCAGGGTCCAGTTGGCCTCCACCGAGGTCCCGCCCTGGAACACCGTCACCCGTTGCTCGGCATCGAAATTGACCTTGCGGTCCTTGCCCGAGACCAGCGTCGCGCCGGCCTGGGCGGCCAGGCTTTCATAGCGGTTCGGGCCGGTGCTGTACAGGCTGAGGATGCCGTTGTTGGAGTCTTCCTCGTTGTACTCGCCGATCCAGCGCAGGTTGAAGGTGTCGCTGGGCTGGAACAGCAGCTGGGTACGAAAGCCCTGGCGCTTGCCGCCGTTGAGGTCTTCGCCGTTGTAGACGTTCTTCACATAGCCGTCGTCCTCGGTGTGATAGGCACTGAGGCGGCCGGCCAGCGTGTCGGTAAGCGGCCCCGAGAAGCTGCCCTGGGTCTGCAGGTAGCCATCCTCGCCGACGGACTGCTGGATGCTGCCCTCGCGGTGAAAGGTCGGTTTGCGCGTGGTGATGTTCAGCACACCCGCCGTGGTGTTCTTGCCGAACAGGGTGCCTTGCGGGCCGCGCAGCACTTCCAGCTGCTCCACGTCGAGCAGGTCGAACACCGCCATGCCCGGGCGGCCCAGGTAGACGTTGTCCAGGTAGATGCCGACGCTGCCTTCCAGGCCATCACTGGCCGGGTTGTTGCCCAGGCCGCGAATCGAGATGCTCGACTGGCGCGCATGCACATAGGCCACGTTGGTGCTGGGCACCAGCTGTTGCAGATCCTGCACACGGTAGATGCGCTGGGTTTCCAGGGTCTCGCTGTCGAGCACGCTGATCGGCGTGGGCACGTCCTGGGCGGTTTCCTCCCGCCGGCGGGCGTTGACCGTGACGGTGCCGAGCTTGGCGTCCTGTTCCACGGTCGGGGTGGTGCTTGAAGGTTCTTCGGCGAAGCTGGCGCCGGAAGCCGCCAGCAACACGCCAGCGGCCAAGGGTTGCAAGGCGGACCGCGACACGTGCGCAGGCCAACGGAAAACTCGGGACATGCAAATGCTCCTTGAGGCATGGGCCCTGGCGAGCATTTCCGTTGGCGGAATCGTATCGCGGTCAGCGGGGCTTATATTCTTTTAAGAGATATAAATATTTGTAATTCATATTTTGTGGAATAAGTAAGTCCCTTTATAAGGGGGCTCACCCTCTTCATCAATTGCATTCGACCGATAGTTTTCATGTAGAAAATGCATATAGATCTCCGACAGCTCCGCCACTTCATCGCCCTTGTCGAGCACCGCAGTTTTGTCGCTGCGGCGGCCGCGGTGAACCTGTCGCAATCGGCTTTCAGCCGCAGCATCCAGACCCTGGAACACAACGTCGGCTGCCGCCTGGTCGACCGCGCCAGCAAGGAGCTGTCGCCCACCCGACAAGGCTTGCTGGTGCTTGAGCACTCACGGCGGCTGGTGCATGGGGCGCACAACCTGGTCAACGAGATTCACCAGTTCAACGGTGCGACCACGGGCGTTGTGCGCTTCGGCTCCGGCCCGGCCCCGGCCGGTGGCCTGGTCCCCCGGGCGGTGGCACGTTTCGTTGCCGAGTACCCGGCGGCGCGCACGTGCTTCCAGGTGGATAACTGGCAGGCCTTGAACCGCAAGCTGATCGCCGAGGAGATCGAATTCTTCGTCGCCGACACCCGCCAGTTCGAGTCCGACCCGGACTACCGCGTGCACAAGCTGGCAGCGCAGCGCTGGCACTTCTGCTGCCGTGCGGGGCATCCGCTGACCGAGCGCAGCGAGGTGCGGGCGCGGGATGTGTTCGACTTCCCGCTGGCGACCACCTTCCGCCCACCGAACATCCGCAAGATCCTCAGCGACCTCAGTGGGCGCCAGGACTTCCTGCCGACGGTGGAATGCGAGCATGGTTATGCCTTGCTCAATGTGGTGATGCACTCGGACACCATTGGCATCGCCTGCAGTGCCAACCTGCGGCCGTATCAGATGGGCCAGGGGCTGGTGGCGCTGCAGCTGGCGGATCTGGCGCCGGAGCAGGAAGAGTCGTTCTATACCCGCTATGGGGTGGTGAGCCGGGTGGGGTATGGCTTGTCGCCATTGGCGCAGGGGATGGTCAGGCAGTTGATTGCCTGTGATACAGAGGTGTGATCTGCGCGGGCGTTGCCAGCGATTGGGCCGCAAAGCGGCCCCGACGCTATCAGCCCTTGCGCGTAGTCCGGCTCAACTGCCCATCCACACCAACCGGCACTTCCCCGGCCAGCGTCACCCGCCGCACGATCCGCGGCTGGGTACCATAGTCATCCACCGCATAATGCTGCGTGGCGCGGTTATCCCAGATCGCCACATCCCCCGCCTCCCAGCGCCAGCGCACGGTGTTCTCCAGGCGCGTGACATGCCCCTGCAGCACCGCGAACAGGTGCTGCGAGTCTGCCAGCGAATAGCCCTTGATGCGTTTCACGAAGTGCCCCAGCTGCAGCGCCCGCTCACCACTGATCGGGTGCACGCGCACCACCGGGTGCTCGGTCTCGTACACCGTCGAGGTGAACACCTGGCGGTAGCGCTCGAGCTTGGCCGGGTCGACGTCCGGCTTGACGCTGGCGTAGTCGTATTCGTTGCTGTGCACCGCCCATAGCTTGTCCGCCAGTTGCCGCAGCGGCTCGGGCAGTTCCTGGTAGGCCGCCGCGGTATTGGCCCACACGGTGTCGCCACCGGAGGCCGGCGCCACCACGCTGCGCAGGATCGAGGCCTTGGGGTAGGCATCGACGAAGGTCACGTCGGTGTGCCAGGAGTTCGCCCGCTGGCCTTCGGCGCCATCGAGCTGGAGCAGGTAGTGGGTGCCGTCGACCACCGGTACGGTGGGGTGGGCGACCGGCTCGCCGAGCAATTTGGCGAAACCTTCCTGGCTCTGGTCGTCGAGGTGGCTCTGGCCACGGAAGAAAATCACCTTGTGCCTGACCAGCGCGGCCTGGATGGCCTCGACGGTCGCGGCATCGAGTTCGGCGGACAACCTGACGCCACGGATCTCGGCGCCGATGCGGCCGGCAACGGGGTGGATATCGAGTTCGAGGGTTTGCGGCGCGGTGGCCAGTGCAGCATTGCTCATGGTCGTGGTCCTTGCGGTCATTGTCGGGTGATGGGGTTCAGCGGGCGGCCTGCGTGGCCTGTTCCTGTTGCAAGGCAGCATCGAGGAAACGCGGTTCGAGCCACTGGGAAACCTGGAAGGTGCGGCGGATCAGGCGCTCCTTGGCCGCCAGGTCGACGCCTTGTTGCAGCTGGGCGACGAATTCGGCGTCCAGGCGGGGATCGAAATAGTGGGCGAGGTCTTCCTTGGCCAGGTCGTCGGCAAGGATGCTGCGGGGCCAGTTGGCGTTGTTCGCCACCAGGTCGACGTAGGCCTCGCGGTTGTGTTCGTCACGCAACCAGCTGGCGGCCTGTTGTTGGGCATTGACCAGGCGCTGGACCAGCGCTGGATACTTGTCGATGAACGCCCCGGTACCCAGCAGTACCGCCTGGGTGCTGCCGGCGCCTTCCAGGTCGCGGGAGTTGACCGGCAGTTCGACCAGGCCCCGCTCACGCAGCGACAGCAGGCTGGACAGGCCCCAGGTTGCATCGATCTGCTTCGCGGCCAGGGCTGCGTTGGCGGCGTTGAAATCCAGATTGATCACCTTCAGGTCGCGTTCGGACAGCCCTTGGCTGGCAAGGGCGCTGGCGAACGAAAGCTGGTTGGCGGTACCACGGAACACCGCCACGCGCTTGCCCTTGAGGTCGTGCAAGGTCTTGATGCCCGAGCCGGGCACCACGCCCAGGTAGCTTTTCACTCCCCGAACGCCGGCACTCAGCACGCGGGTGTCGAGGCCGTTGGCCTTGCCGACGATGGCCGCCAGGTCGCCCAGGTAGGCGAAGTCTGCCTGACCATTGGCCAGCGCTTCGTTGACCACTGGCCCGGCGCCCTTGAAGAAGTGCCAGTCGATGCGGATGCCGTCCTTGACGAACGCCTTCTCCAGCAGTTGCTGATCGCGCAGCACATCGACCACGCCCCCGGCACTGTGCTTGCTGCCCGCGCTCAGGTCGGGCACGGCGATACGGATGCTCTCAGGCTTGGCCGGCTCGGCGGCTTGGGCGCCGAGGGCGAAGAAACCGACCAGCCCAAGGGCGGTGATCAGGTGGCGCAACGGGGTTTTCATGGGAAGGCTCCTTGGCAGGCTGCCACCGGCGATGGCCGGCGCTTTGGCCAGAAGCTAGGCAGGTCTGGTTAGAACCTACAAAGATCAAAACTTCATTTTTTAGTAACCAGAAGACATAAATCAGGCAGTACGTGGCTCCGCGCTCAGGTTGCGAAAAACGCATGGAAAATATGAGCAAAACGCAACGGACAAAGGGTTACGGATGCGTGAGGTACATGCTCTTATCTCTTGAAGATCACTTTGATGATTTTTTAATTCCATAAGTGAATAATCCATATGCGCTTCGAGAGATGGCCGATGAATGGAATTCTGAACAAGGGGAGCCTTCCAGGGCTGCTGCGCAGCCCTTTCGCGACACAAGGCCGCTCCTACATTGCCGGGTGCGTGCTGCCCTGGGTGTTGCCGGCGCTTATCGCACTGTTGTGGGGGGTGGCGAGCGGGCAGCACTGGATGAGCGAGCAGATCCTGCCAGCGCCTTCACTGGTCTGGCAGAGCGCCTTGGAGTTCGGCTCCGGTGAGCTTTGGGGACATCTGTGGATAAGCTTGCAGCGACTGTTCTGGGGACTGCTGGCGGGCATCGCCAGCGGCCTGTTGCTGGGAACGTGGCTGGGCACCTCACGCACCGCGCAAACGCTGGTGCTGCCGACTTTCGTGGCGCTCGCGCAGATTCCTACTTTGGCGTGGATCCCGCTGTTCATGCTGTTCTTCGGTATCGGTGAAGTGCTCAAGCTGGTGGTACTGGTAAAAGCCGTGGTGGTGCCGGTGACCTTGCACACGCTGGTCGGTGTGCGCGACGCCCAGCCCAAGCTGCGCGAAGCCGCCGCGGTGCTGCGCCTGCCAAGGCATCTGCTGTTCCTGCGCCTGCTGCTGCCAGCTGCCCTGCCCGCCTTCCTCACCGGCGTACGCCTGGCCCTGGCCACCGGCTGGACGTCGCTGCTGGCCGTGGAACTGCTGGCCTCCAGCGAAGGTATCGGTTACCTGATGGTGTGGGGTCGGCAGCTGTTCATGCTCGACCTAGTGCTGCTGTGCATCCTGGTGATCGGCCTGGTCGGCGCGCTGCTGGAGCGAGGCTTTTCAACGCTGGAAAAACGCCTGTTGTTCTGGCCGCAGGCGGCCACCGGCGAACAGCAGCGCGGGCCGCTGCCCAAAGGCTGGCAAAGCCTGCTGCTGCCGGCCGCGTTGCTTGCCCTGTGGCAAGCCAACAGCAGCCTTGGCTGGGTCGACCAGAACATCCTGACTTCGCCGCTGCAGGTCCTGCACACGCTGCTCGCCGGCGTGGCCGATGGCTCGCTGCCGCAGGCCATGCTGCTGAGCCTGCAACGGACCCTGACCGGGCTGCTGCTGGGTGGTAGCGCGGGGTTGCTGACGGGCCTGTTGCTCGGCCTGTCACAGAGTGCCGAACGCGCCATCGGCCCCAGCCTGTCGGCATTGCGCCAGGTGGCGCTGTTCGCCTGGGTACCGCTGCTGACGGCCTGGTTCGGCCTGGGCGAAGGCGCCAAGCACGTGTTTGTCGGCCTGGCCGCCTTCTTCCCCCTGCTGATCGCCACCCAGCGCGGTATCGCCGGCCTGTCGCCGCAACTGGGCGAAGCCGCCCGTACCCTGCGCCTGAACCTGTGGCAACGCGTGCGCCTGCTGGTGCTGCCCGGCGCCGCCCCAGCCATTTTCGCCGGCCTGCGCCTGTCGCTGATCTACGCCTGGCTGGGCACCATCGGCGCGGAATACTTCATGCCTTCGGACGGCGGCATCGCCAGCCTGATGATCGGCGCCCAACAGCTGTTCCGCATGGATCAGGTCATGGCCGCCATGGTCCTGATCGGCCTGGTCGGCGCCCTGCTCGGTACCCTCGGACAACGCCTCGAATCGCGCGCCACGCGCTGGAGAACCGCATGAACGCTTTCAACACGTCGCACTTGCTGGCCGCCAACCAATCCGACACCACGCCCGCGCGGGTCAGCTTCGAGAACGTCGGCAAGGTGTTCAGCGTCGATGGCCAGCCGTTCGAAGCCATCCGCAACTTCAACCTGTCGATCAACGAAGGGGAGTTCATCGCCATCGTCGGCGCTTCCGGCTGCGGCAAGTCGACCCTGCTGCGCCTGCTGGTGGGGCTGGACACCGACTACAGCGGCAACATCCGCGTCGACGGCCAGGCCGTCAGCGGCATCGCTGGCGAGCGTGGCATCGTGTTCCAGGAGCACCGGTTGTTCCCATGGCTGACGGTGGAACAGAACATCGCCCTGGGCCTGGTCAACGAGCCCCTGACCCAGGGTGAGCGCGCGCGCCGCGTGCATGAATTCGTGCTGCTGGTGGGCCTGGCCGGCTTCGAGTCGGCTTACCCGCACCAGCTTTCCGGCGGCATGGCCCAGCGCGTGGCGATCGCCCGGGGGCTCGTGGCCAGCCCTCGCATCCTGCTGCTGGACGAGCCGTTCGGCGCACTCGATGCGCTGACCCGGCAGCAACTGCAGGATGAACTGCTGGCCATTCGCGAACGTGCGGGTATCACGACCTTGCTGGTGACGCACGATGCCGAGGAAGCCACCTACCTGGCTGATCGGGTGGTGGTGCTGGAGCCACGCCCGGGGCGAATCAAGTCGGTGGTGGAGATCGACCTGCCACACCCACGGCTGCGCACAGGTGCGGCGTTGCATGGGTTGCGGGAGAAGGTGCTGCACCAGATCACGGGCGCTGGTGGGTACCTGCCACCAGCGGCGCGGCGGGTCGAAGGGCTGAGGCCTGAGCTGATTGCCTTGTAATGGCTGCCGGCGATAGGGCCAGTGGCTTCAACCAATATCTCGCAGGTAAGCCCAGGGATAGATCCCCCGCTCATGCCCATCGCTGAACACCAGCTGCACCCCATAACCCTGTACCTCGATTCGCTCGATGCGTACATCGTCGCGCACGATCGCAATGCGCCCCGACAGCCGCGCCGCGCGGCATTGCGAGCACGGGCAGGCGCCACGCAGTCGGGTATGGCTGATACGGTGTTCGCCATCATCCCACTGCATGACCAGTTCCCCCGACCCGCGCAGGTTGCGAATGGCCCCCGGGGCATTCATCACGCCACACCACGCAGTTGAGCCAGGGCAATGCGCACCGCCTTGCGCACTTCCGGATCGTTGTCGGCCTCGGCCGCCTGCAACACCGGCAGGGCTCGTGCCTGTCCCAGCTCACCAAGCACCAGGGCCGCTTCCTTGCGCAGGTTGGCGATGCCATGGCCGAGCAGCTCGCCAAGCGCGTCCAGTGCAGGACCATAACGCAGGCGCCCCAGTGAACGAGACGCTCGCAGGCGGACCTGCCAGAATTCATCGGCAAGTGCATTCACCAGCGCCGGGCCCGCCTGTTCCTGACCCACTTTACCCAAGGTAGTGGCGGCCTCTTCGCGCACTTGCCATGCGGCATCGTTCAGCGCCGCCATCAACGCCGGCAGCACGCTACTGTCACGCGCCAGGCCCAGCGCACCAATGGCCGCACGACGCACATCGGTGTCGGGCTCGGTTTCGGCCAGCCGTGCCAGCGCCGGCAAGGCTGGCTGGTGCTTGAGCCAGCCCAGGATGCCCACTGCCTCCCGCCGCACGGCGGCGGCGTCATCCGCCAGCGCCAGCAACGCAGGAGCCGCTGCGTCTTCCAGGCGCAGCTCGCGCAAGGCACGCAAGGCACTGGCGCGCACGAACGGCTCGGCGTGATGGGTCCACGGCAGGATCAGTTGGCCTGCCTCAAGGCTCTTGAGCTCGCTGAGGCTCTGCGCGGCGGCCTGGCGCACCGGCTCGGCGGTATCGGCCAGCGCGGCGCACAAGGCCTGTACCACCTCGGGTTCTTCCCAGGCCTCAAGTAGACGCGCGGCCTCGGCACGGACCTCGTCGCAGGTGTCGGCCAGCAGTGCATCGGTGAGCCACGGCAAGGCCTCGGGATCTTCCAGGTCGGCCAGATCGATCAGGCCGATGCGGCGCACGCCAGGGTCGACGGCCTGCAGGCGAGGCAGCAAGGCAAGGATGTCGGAGTTGTCGGTAATGCGTTCAGTCATGGCGCGGTCCGTGGTGACGGGAGGGTTCAGCGCAGCAGGTAAGGGATGTCGACCTTCACCGCGCCAGTGGGGCAGTCCTTCTCGCAGGGCATGCAGTACCAGCATTCGTCGAAGGCCATGTACGCCTTCTGCGTGGCAGGGTTGATGGCCAGCAGGTCCATGGGGCAGACCTCGACGCACACGGTGCAGCCCTTCTCGGCGATGCATTTGTCTTCGTCGATGGTGACCGGGGCACTGCTGCGGAAGAAGATTTCTTGGGGCTGGTACGCCATATCGCGGAGTCCTTTGTTCTGAAATTGTCGGTGTCGCTGATGGCCTCATCGCCGGCAAGCCGGCTCCTACACCGATCTGTGCCGACCTTGTGGGAGCTGGCTTGCCAGCGATGGGCCGCGCAGCGGCCCCGGTTCACGCGGCATCGGCCTTGACCCGCAACCGGTCATAGGCGGTCTGCTCTTCGGCATCCAGAGCGATCAGGTACGGCTCGACAGCTTTCTTGAAGCTGGTCATCTCGCCGTCCTCGCCCTTCTTCAGGTGGCAATGGCAAAACCACTCGCCATCGTTGCGCTCGGGAAAGTCGACCCGATGGTGGTACAGCCCCCAGCGGCTTTCCTCACGGAACAGCGACGCGCGTGCGGCCATTTCGGCGCAGTCGCGGATCACCGCCACCTCCATCG
This sequence comes from Pseudomonas plecoglossicida NBRC 103162 = DSM 15088, assembly GCF_000730665.1. GTDB lineage: Bacteria > Pseudomonadota > Gammaproteobacteria > Pseudomonadales > Pseudomonadaceae > Aquipseudomonas > Aquipseudomonas plecoglossicida. The sequence continues at coordinate 46,756 of NZ_BBIV01000011.1, read as the reverse complement.
CACGCATCAGCTCGTGGGGGTTGCTGGCCTTCATCTGGGCAAGGTCGCGCTCGATCTCGGCGAAACGCTCCAGCCCGATCTCCATCTTCTTGGTCACCTTGGGCGGCTGCAGGTAGTCGTTGACCATGCGCCGCAGCTTGTACTCGACCTGCGCCGGCGGCAGGCCGTGTTCGCGCTGCAGCGGCGCGAACACGCGCTCGCGCTCACGCGCCACCTGCAGCGCATCGACCTCGGCCAGCTCGCGCCCCGCCACGTATCGCGCGGCGTTGATGCCGGCGAACCAGCCGTAGGTGAAGGCGCCGAGCATGTAATTGTGCGGCACCGCCGCCATGTCGCCGGCCGCATACAGGCCTTTGACGCTGGTCTCGGCCTTCTCGTTGACCCACACACCCGAAGCCGAATGTCCGGAGCAGAAGCCGATCTCGGAGATGTGCATCTCGACCATGTGCTGGCGGTAGTCGGTGCCGCGCCCGGCATGGAACTGGCCACGGCTGGGGCGTTCGTTGCTGTGCAGGATCTGTTCGATGTTCTGGATGGTCTCCTCGGCCAGGTGGTCGAGCTTGAGGAACACCGGGCCGTTGCCCCCTTCGAGCTCCTGGTGGAACTCCCACATCATCTGCCCGCTCCAGTAGTCGCACTCGATGAAGCGCTCACCCTTGCTGTTGGCGGTGTAACCACCCAGCGGGCCGGTCACGTAGGCGCAGGCCGGGCCGTTGTAGTCCTTGATCAGCGGGTTGATCTGGAAGCACTCGAGGTTGGCCAGCTCGGCGCCTGCGTGGTAGGCCATGGCATAACCGTCACCGGCATTGGTCGGGTTCTCGTAGGTTCCCATCAGGTAGCCCGACGACGGCAGCCCGAGACGCCCGGCGGCACCACAGGCGAGGATCACCGCCTTGGCCCGCACCACGCGGAACTCGCCGCTGCGGCAATCGAAACCCAGCACACCGGCTGCAGCGCCTTCGGCATCGAGCAGTACCCGAGTGCAGACCATGCGGTTGCTGATCTCGACCCGGGCGCGCTTGAGCTGGCGGTACAGCACTTTCTTGATGTCATGGCCTTCAGGCATGGGCAGCACGTAGGCGCCCATGTGATGCACCTTCTTCACCGCGTAGTCGCCGGTTTCGTCCTTCTCGAACTTCACGCCCCAGCGGTCGAGCTGCTCGATGGTCTCGAAACTGTGGGTGGCATAGGCATGCACGGTGGCCTGGTTGACGATGCCGTCATTGGCCACGGTGATTTCCTTGGTGTACTGCTCGGGCGTGGAGTGGCCGGGGATGATGGCGTTGTTCAGGCCGTCCATGCCCATGCTGATGGCGCCGCTGCGCTTGACGTTGGCCTTTTCCAGCAACAGCACGCGCAGGGTCTTGTCTTGCTCCTTGGCCTTGATCGCGGCCATCGGGCCGGCGGTGCCGCCACCGATCACGATGATGTCGTAGTCCTGGGTCTGGATGCTCATGCCTTGCTCCCCTTCTGGCGATCGATGCGCAGGCGGTACTGGAAGGCATCACCCCGGTAGTACAGGTGTTCGAAATCCAGTGGCGTGCCGTCGGCAGCGTGGGTCAGGCGCTCGATGCGCATGATCGGCGAGCCTTCCTCGACCTGGAGTGCCTGGGTCAGGTCGCTGTCGGCCAGCACGGCATCGATGGCCAGGTCGGCGTGGCCGAGCGGGATGCCGCAGTCGTTTTCCAGCAACAGGAAGATATCTCGGGTGACCAGGTCGGCCTTTTCCAGCTTTTCGCCTACGGCCTTGGGCAGCCAGGTCAGCTCCAGCGAGACAGGCTCGCGGTTGATCAGTCGCACCCGGCGGATCTCGGTCACCAGGCTGCCCTCCTCGACCTGCAACCGCGCCGCCACCAACGGGGTAGCCGGCACATGGCGGAAACTGCGCAGGCGATTGAGCACTTCGTAGCCCATCTGCGTCATCGACTCGCCCAACCCCTGCAAGGTGCTGACATTCTGGAACGCCTTGGGCTTGGCGACGAACGTGCCTTTGCCGTGGATCTTGAAGATCAGCCCCTCTTTCTGCAGGTCGCCCAGCGCCTGGCGCACGGTGATGCGGCTGACGTCGAACGCCTTGCCCAGTTCGTTCTCCGAAGGCATGCGGCTGTGCGGCGGGTAGGTGCCGTCGAGAATGCGCTCGCGCAGCAATTCCTTGAGCTGGGTGTAGAGCGGTACCGGGGACAGGGGGAGCAGTTCGGCCATGGGTTCCTTCGCTAATCGATGACTTGTTATAACAAGTTGTGACGAGATAGTGCCAGTCATAAGAATTGATGGGGAAATACTGTTATTGCATATGCATAGAGGGGTTTGTGGTGGCCGGGCGGACCCTATCGCCGGCAAGCCGGCTCCCACAGACCTGAACAAGCGGGAAAAAAGGCCGAAGATCAAGGCGATGGACGCCACCGAATCAGATGGGTATGATGCGTGCGCGTTGCACTCGTAGCTCAGCTGGATAGAGTACTGCCCTCCGAAGGCAGGGGTCGTGGGTTCGAATCCCGCCGAGTGCGCCATATCAAGAAGCCCTGGGCCATGCCCGGGGCTTTTTCGTTTGTGCGACATATCGTGTTCTGGCACTCCCGTGCCATGGGGCAATGGTGATAGCGTGAGCATCCCTTTTCAGCAATCGCGAAGGAATGCGCCCACATGCTCCTGAAAAAACTTACCGCGGCCGTGCTGCTGGCCAGTGCCAGCCTGCTCAGCCTGTCCGCCCAGGCCAACCTCTCGCAGCAGCAGTCCGCGGCCATCCTCAAGGCCTACGACGGCGCCGACCCGGCCAATTTCAAGGCGTTCATCGGCAAGTTGAACAGCAGCGAGCTGGCCAAGGCCGACAATCTGCGAGCCACCCTCAAGGCCTACCTGGCCAACAAACCCCTGAGCGCCGACCAGCAGAACGAAATCAACCGCCTGCTTGGGCTGTACACCCGCATCAAGTATGGCAAGGCCGCTACCGAAACCCTGCGTGAACTGGTGGCCATCCCCACGTTCAGCGTTGATGGCCTCCCGCAGCACGAGAACCCCGAGTTCACCAAGATCGCCGACAAGATCAAGGCGTTGGCCGAAGGCTTCGGCCTGGCCTTCCGTAACATCGACAACCGCGTCTATGAGATCTCCCTGGGTACCGGCAAGGAAGTGGTCGGAATCCATGCCCACGCCGACGTGGTACCGGTCAACCCGGACAACTGGAAGCTGGCCGACGGCACTCGCCTGGACCCGTTCAAGGTGACCCTGGTCGGTGACCGCATGTACGGTCGCGGCACCGAGGATGACAAGAACGGTATCGTCGTGGCCTTGTATGCGCTGAAGGTGGCCAAGGACGAAAATCTGCCCCTGGCCCGGCAGTTCAAGCTGTTGATCGACACCACCGAAGAAACCAGCGGCGACGCCATCCCCTACTACTTCGCCCGCAACCCGACGCCCGACTACAACCTGGCGCTCGATGGCGGCTACCCGGTGGTGATTGCCGAGAAAGGCTATGGCACAGTCATGGCCAGCTTCAGCAAACGCCCGGGCAGCGGCAACGGCGCGGAAATCATCGACCTCACCGGCGGCCTCGCCACCAACCAGATTCCCACCACATCCGTGGCGACGCTGGTGAGCGACAACCCGGCGCAACTGGCCACACAGCTGGAAAAGGCCGGCGCCGAGTACGCCAAGCGTAATGGCGACGACTTCAAGATCGACGCCAAGGCCAAGGGCGATCAGGTTCTGCTCACGGTCACCGGTGTTTCGGCCCACTCTTCCGAGCCGGAATCCGGGGTCAACCCGGTGGCACGCATGCTCGACTTCATCAACGGCCTGGGCCAGCAGGTACCGCTCAAGCACAACCACTTCACCGATGCTGCCCGCTACGCGGCCGACAACTGGGGCCTGGACTACCTGGGCAACAAGCTTGGCATTGCCTACAAGGATGAATTCATGGGCCCGCTGACCGCTTCGCTGACGTTCGTCGGCGTGGACGAGAAAGGCCTGAAGCTGGCGGTCAACCTGCGTATCCCCAAGGGCAAGCCGCTGGCCACGATCAAGGATGAAATGGCCGAGAAACTGGGCCAGTGGACACGCCAGAGCCACACTTCGGTCGCCTTCAACTACAGCCTCGACGAGCCGATGTATCGCAACCCCGAAGGTGAATGGGTCAAGGCCCTGCTCGATGTGGCTACCGAGAACCTGGGCATGAAGCATGCGTTCGGCGCCTCAGCCGGTGCCACCTCGGTGCATGACCTGCCCAATGGCGTGCAATTCGGCCTGGCCATGCCGGGTGTGAAGTACACCGGGCACAACGACAACGAGTTCAAGACCGTGGAGCAGTTCATGCTCGACCTGCAGGTGGTGAGCGAAATGGTGGCGCGGATCGGGCAGATGCCGAAACTTTGATCGTCCCCTCTGGAAACGAAGGCGCCTATGGCGCCTTTTCCATGTCGGCAGCGTTTTTTCTGCGATCACAGGACGCCATTACTTCGCCATCAGCGAAAGATTTGGTAACCTCCGCACGGACTGCTCGATGAGCAGTAACGAATCAACCAGGGACGCGTTCCTCGAGCGCTGGAAAGGACTCGCAATGGCAATGGTTTTTTGTCGCGGCTGCGCTCGTCAGCTGCACGAATCGGCACACACCTGCCCACAATGTGGTGCCCCTCAATTTGCAGTGCCTGCAGCCACCCAGAGCACCGGTAGTCAATCACCGTGGCTGGGCATCACGTCCCTGATCCTGGGCATCATCTGCTCGATGTCGCTGTTCGATGAAAGTGAATGGGACAGCGACACCCTGCTGGGCCTGGGCCTGTTCGCCAGCATCAGCCTGGTCATGGGCATCGTCAGCATCAGTCAGAAGAGACCCGGCAATGGCCTCGCCATCGCAGGTGTCGTCATGTCTGGCGTATCGCTGCTTTGCTACATCGGTCTATCAACAAGCTAATCAACTGTAAGGGAAAACAAATGAACATGGTGTTCTGCCGCGGCTGCGCCAAACAGATCCATGAAACCGCCTTGAGCTGCCCGGATTGTGGCGCGCCGCAGGTTGCCAGCAATGGCGTGACAGCTACCGCTGTCGCCGACAATACGCCGATCACCTTTGGCAACGTATTCGCCGTCGTGATGAAGAAATATGCCACGTTCCAAGGGCGTGCCCGCCGCAGGGAATACTGGTTGTTTCTTCTGGTCAGCACGCTGATCGCCTTTGCCATCGGTATGGTCGAAGCCCTGGCGGGTGAATCGCAGATCATCAGCAGCATTTACAACTTGGCGCTCCTGGTTCCCACCATTTCTGTCGGCGTACGTCGCCTGCACGACAGCGATCGAAGCGGCTGGTGGTTGCTGCTGCCCATCGTGAACCTGATCTTCCTGGTCCAGGACGGCACTCAAGGCGACAACCGCTTCGGCCCCAACCCGAAGGCCACTGCCTAGCCACGTTTCGCCGACGGGCTAACCGACCAGCATTAGCCCGCCGGCTGCCTTTTTGCGCCATGCGTTCAAGACAATGACGTTTTTCAATCGAGTCCATGCCGTTTCCTGCATTGCCGTGCAGGCTGGCGTGCCGGATGCTTTATTTACTCCAAGAACTCGGTTTTCCACCCGCAGAGGCCCGTATGAAGAACGTCGAAGAAATCCTCAAGACCAAGTCCCAACACCAGACCGTCTACACCATTGGCCCGGATGACTCGGTGCTCGACGCCCTGAAACAGCTGGCGGAAAAAAACGTCGGTGCTCTTCCCGTGGTGGAAAACAACCAGGTAGTAGGAATCGTCAGCGAGCGTGACTACGCTCGCAAGCTGGTCCTCAAGGGCCGCTCTTCCGCGGCAACTCCGGTGCGTGAAATCATGAGCGCACCGGTGGTCACGGTGGAGCCCAAGCAGAGCCTCGACCACTGCATGAACCTGATGACCGACCGTCATCTGCGCCACCTGCCGGTGGTCAGCAATGGCGAGTTGCTCGGCCTGCTGTCGATCGGCGACCTGGTCAAGGAAACCATCAAGGAACAGGCCAGCCTTATCAAGCAGCTGGAGCAGTACATCCGCGGCGAGTGACCCTGCTCAGTGGTAGGCGCGTTCCAGCTCGTCCAGCTGATGGTCGAAGCTGCGCAGGCGCGCCGACCAGGTGTACACCAGCACCTCCAGGTCGCGGTTGAGCACCGCGGTGTTGCCATGGCCATTGCTCGACGGCTCGCACAGGTCCAGCTGGTAGCGCTCGCGCGCCATGGCCGAGGCCACGCTGGAAAGGTCGCGGGCGTTGGCCAGCCAATGGTGATGGTGATCATGGACCTCGCGGTCGAGCGCACGGCACTGGCGTTTGAGTGTATCCAGGCTCTGCTCCAGGGGGGTGCCCTTGAGCTCGCCCATCACCTCTTCGAAGGTGCGCCCGGAATGCCAGTAGCTACCCCAGAAATAACGGTCGAACACGGTCTCGACGCGGCGCAACGCGACCTTGGTGTTCCAGATGGTCAGCAACGTTCGCCCCTGTCTGACTTCACGTCTGTTCAGGTGCAACTGCTGCCAGGCAATCCATGTCAGTCCCACCAGCGCGACAGCCGCAGTGACTGCGGCCGCGGCGTAAAGGAACTGCACGGCCTGGTTCATCTGCTGGGTGTGGCGGATACCGTAGAAGTAACCGGCCGTCAGGGTGCCCAGGATCGTCACGGAGCACCAGAATCCTGGTGCGTAGGGATCTTTCATAGCGCCTATCCCCTTCTTGTTTTTCCTGAGCATAGCAACGGCCAATCACTCATCAGGTGCCACTCGGCGCTTTATTTTCGCGGGCGACGCAAGGCCTCGTTGAGTTGATCGAAGGGTACCGCCCAATCGGCATCTTCAATGATGCTGTCCTTGAGAAACTGGCGTTGGGAATCGGTCCAGAAGTGCGCATCCACCAGCTTGGTCTCATTCTTCAGCGGCGAGTGGCTGGCGATGAACTGGTCGATGCTCACGGCATCGTCGGGCAGGCCCAACTGTTTGAACAGCTCGGCGAATGGATGGATCGGTGCTTCCATGATTCCTCCTCATGTGCCGGGCGGGCCGTCCACGACGCCGACCCGGCATTGGTTTGAGCACATCAGCACAGCTCGCGTACTTCGGCTTGCGGTACCAGTTTCAGGTACTGCTCCATGCTCATGTGGATCAGGTGATCGTGGTCACCCGCCTCCAGGTAGACATCGCCCTGGCGGGTAAGACTCGAATCGAGCAGCATCTTTATCTGGTAAGCGTCACCCATTGCCGGAATGGCGCCACGCTCGCAATCGCCGAACAGGTTCGGCAGGCCGCTTTCGCGGGTCAGTTGCCAGGCGCCCGACATGCGCACCTTGCTCATGTCCAGGTGCCGGTTGGCCGGTAGCACGGCCATGATGTAGTTGCCATGGCGGTCGTCGAGCATGACCGACTTGGCGACCCGCTCTGCAGGTACCCCGGCCGTGCGCGCCGACTCAAGGCTTGTGGCCGAGTGTGGATGGGGAATGATGTCGTAGTCGCAGTTGGCCTGGTCCAGGCGCTGCTGCAGGGTCTTGGCCATTCGCATGATGCACCTCCGCTTTCGCCCCCAATCTTCAAGTTTAGGCCGTACCCCGACAGCCACGACTAAACTTCAAGTACATGGACCCACGAGGTGACGACAGGTGCTCGCTCGCTGTTGCCGCTGGTTGATGCTGTTGCTGTTGCTTGGCTGCGCCCCGAGTGGCTTCGCGGCACCCGCAACGGTCTGGGTGCTGAGTATCGACGATGCCATCGGCCCGGCCAGCGCCGACTATCTGGTGCGCAGCCTGGAACAGGCCAAGGCGCAGAACGCACAGCTGGTGGTCATCCGCATGGATACCCCTGGCGGGCTGGACAGCGCCATGCGCCAGATGATCAAGGCGATTCTCGCAAGCCCGGTACCGGTCGCCACCTTCGTCGCCCCGAGCGGCGCTCGCGCTGCCAGCGCCGGCACCTACATCCTCTATGCCAGCCACGTGGCGGCCATGGCCCCCGGGACCAACCTCGGCGCCGCCACGCCGGTGCAGATCGGTGGCCCGCCTGGCGCAAAGGACGACAAGGCCAAGCCGAGCGACGATGAGCAGACCCTCGCGCGCAAGCAGGTCAACGATGCCGCTGCCTATATCCGTGGCCTGGCCCAGCTGCGCGGGCGCAACGCCGACTGGGCGGAACAGGCCGTGCGCGAAGCGGTCAGCCTGTCGGCCAGTGAAGCGCTGCGCCTGAAAGTGATCGACCAGGTGGCCGAGGATCTGCCCGACCTGATGCATCAGCTCGACGGCAAGACCCTGGTCGCCGCTGGCCAGCCACACACGCTGCAAACCCGAGACGCCGCCCTGGTCGAGCACTTGCCGGACTGGCGCACGCGCCTGCTGGCGGTCATCACCAACCCCAGCGTGGCGCTGATCCTGATCATGATCGGCGTCTACGGCCTGCTGTTCGAGTTCATGAACCCAGGCTCGGCGTTGGGTGGCGTGGTCGGCGGCATCTGCCTGCTGCTGGCGCTGTATGCCCTGCAACTGCTGCCGGTGAGCTTCGCCGGTGCGGCGCTGATCCTGCTCGGCATCGCCTTCATGATCGCCGAGGCGTTTCTGCCCAGCTTCGGCGTGGTCGGCTTCGGCGGCATCGTGGCCTTCGTGGTCGGCGCACTGATCCTGATCGATACCGATGCCCCTGGCTTCGGCATCCCGCTGGCGTTGATCGGCACCCTCGCCGTGCTGTCGGCATTGCTGATCGGCGGCGTGCTGGGCATGGCCATCAAGGCGCGTCGACGGGCACCGGTCAGCGGCGATGCCGGCCTGGTCGGCAGCCTGGTGATCGTCACCCAGGTGATGGCAGACAACCCGTTCTGCGGTTCGGTACAGGCCCAGGGCGAACAATGGCAGGTGCAATGCTCGACGCCGCTGCAGACCGGGCAGAACGTGCGGGTCACGGCGCGCCATGGCGTCATGCTGGACGTAAGCGCCGCCGCGCCTGCGGCGCAAGGAGACTGACAATGTTCATGCAATTGGGTTTTGGGGCCGTGCTGATCGTGCTGGCCATGCTGTTGCTGTCAGCGTTTCGCATCCTGCGCGAATACGAACGCGGTGTGGTGTTCCAGCTGGGTCGCTTCTGGCAGGTCAAGGGGCCGGGGCTGATCCTGCTGATTCCGGTGATCCAGCAGATGGTGCGGGTCGACCTGCGCACCGTGGTGCTGGATGTACCGCCCCAGGACGTGATTACCCGCGACAACGTGTCGGTGAAGGTCAACGCCGTGGTGTACTTCCGCGTGCTGGACCCGCAGAAAGCGATCATCCAGGTCGAAGACTTCCTGGTCGCCACCAGCCAGTTGGCCCAGACCACCCTGCGCGCGGTGCTGGGCAAACATGAACTGGACGAACTGCTGGCCGAGCGTGAGCAGCTCAACTCGGATATCCGTCAGGTGCTCGATGCACAGACCGATGCCTGGGGGATCAAGGTGGCCAACGTCGAGATCAAGCACGTCGACCTCAATGAATCGATGGTCCGCGCCATCGCCCGCCAGGCCGAGGCGGAACGGGAACGGCGGGCCAAGGTGATCCACGCCGAAGGCGAGTTGCAGGCGTCGGAGAAGCTGATGCAGGCGGCGCAGATGCTCAGCAAGGAGCCGGGGGCCATGCAGTTGCGCTACATGCAGACCCTGGGGACGATTGCCGGGGACAAGAGCTCGACCATCGTGTTTCCGCTGCCGCTGGACCTGCTCAAGGGGATGATGGAACGGCCGAAATGAACCGGGGCTGCTTTGCAGCCCCGGCAATTCATCAGATCGGCGCGCGACGCAAGGTCGCCAGGAAGGTCGCTGCACCGATGAACAGCCCGGCGAACGTGCGGTTCAGGCGCTTCTGCTGCCTGGGCGTGCGCAGCAGGCGCAACACCCGCGAAGCCAGCCCGGTGTAGCCCGCCATCACCAGCATGTCGACGCTGACCATGGTCACCGTGATCGCGATGTACTGCGGCAACAGCGGCGCGTGCGGGTTGATGAACTGCGGCAGTACCGCGAGCATGAAGACCAGCGCCTTAGGGTTGCTGACGTTGACCAGGAAGCCACGGAACACCAGGCTCAGCGGCTTGCCGATCGGGCGCACGGCGGATTCGTCGGCCATGTCCAGCGGCAACGCACGCCACTGCTTGTAGGCCAGGTAGATCAGATAGGCGACGCCGAACCACTTGATGATCTGGAAGGCGGTGGCGGATGCGGCGAGGATGGCGCCGACACCGGCGGCAATGATGGCGATCTGCACGATCAGGCCCAGCTGCAGGCCCAGGGCGTTCCAGTAACCGCGCCAGAAACCGTACTGCAGGCCGCTGGACATCGAGGCAATCGCCCCGGCGCCCGGAGAAAGGCTGATCACCCAGCACGCGGCAAAGAAGCCCAACCACACTTCCATCGACATCACACACCTCGCTCGACATTTGTTGCAAAACGTTAAGCTAAGGGGTTGGTGAAAAAATGACCAGCGAAATTTCTTGTAGCGTCTGCCGGCGATTGGGCAGCACTCACGACATCAATTTCTCAGGACAACGCCTCAAGCTCGGCCTGCATGCTCTCGAGCGTCTCCAGGGCCTCCATCCAGCCCTCTTCTAGCTCGCCTTCACGCTGCTTGAGCTTGGTCTGCCGAGCCAGCAGATCGCGCAGCTCATCCTTGCGCGCCGCCTCGTACAAACCGCTGTCACCCAGCGCCGCCTCGATCTCGGCCAGTTGCGCATGCACCTGGTTGAGCTCGGTCTCAAACTTGTCGGCGGCCTTCTTGTGCGGTGCCAGCTGCTGGCGCAAGGCAGCAGCAGCCTGGCGCTGGGCCTTCTTGTCGGTCTTGTCCGGGTTGACCGAGGCACTGCTTGCCGGCGCACTGCGCTGGCGGAACTCGATCAGCCAGCGGCTGTAGTCATCGAGGTCGCCATCGAAGGCGTCGACCTTGCCATCGGCCACCAACAGGAACTCGTCGGTGGTGCTCTTGAGCAGGTGGCGGTCGTGGGAAACCACCACCACTGCCCCGGCAAACTCCTGCAAGGCCATGGTCAGTGCCAGGCGCATTTCCAGGTCGAGGTGGTTGGTCGGCTCATCGAGCAGCAACAGGTTCGGCCGCTCCCAGGCGATCAGCGCCAAGGCCAGCCGGGCCTTTTCACCACCGGAGAAATTCACCACCGGTTCGTCGACGCGGTCACCATGGAAGTCGAAGCCGCCAAGGAAGTCGCGCAGGGTCTGCTCACGTTCGGTCGGGGCGATGCGTTGCAGGTGCAGCAGCGGGCTGGCCTTGTCGTCCAGCGAGTCGAGCTGGTGCTGGGCAAAGTAGCCGACGGCGAGGTTCTCGCCACGCACCAGACGGCCCGACAACGGCTCGAGTTCGCCGGCGAGGTTCTTGATCAGGGTCGACTTGCCGGCGCCGTTGGGGCCCAGCAGGCCGATCCGCGCACCCGGTACCAGTTGCAGCTTGACCTTGTCGAGGATGGCCTTGTCGCCATAGCCCAGGCGCCCCTCGGAAAGGCTCAGCAGCGGGCTGGAAATCTTCTGCGATTCGCGGAAGACGAAGTCGAACGGCGAATCGACATGCGCCGCCGACAGCTCCTCCATGCGCTCCAGGGCCTTGATCCGGCTCTGCGCCTGGCGGGCCTTGGTGGCCTGGGCCTTGAAGCGGGCGATGTACTTTTCCATGTGCGCGCGTTGGGCCTGCTGTTTCTCGTAGGCCTGCTGCTGCTGCGCCAGACGCTCGGCGCGGGTGCGCTCGAAGGCGCTGTAGCCACCCTTGTACAGGTTGAGCTTGCGCTGCTCGACATGCAGCACATGGTCGACCACGGCATCGAGGAAGTCGCGGTCGTGGGAGATCAGCAACAGCGTGCCGGGGTAGCCCTTGAGCCAGTCTTCGAGCCACAGGATGGCATCGAGGTCGAGGTGGTTGGTCGGTTCGTCGAGCAGCAACAGATCCGACGGGCACATCAAGGCCTGGGCAAGGTTCAGGCGCATCCGCCAGCCACCGGAGAAGTCGCCTACGCGGCGGTCCATCTGCTCGTTGCTGAAGCCAAGGCCCGCGAGCAGCTTGCGCGCACGCGCATCGGCGGTGTAGCCGTCGGCGCTTTCCAGCTCACTGTGCAGGCGCGCCAGGGCGGTGCCGTCGTGGGCCTGCTCGGCCACGGCCAGTTCGGCCTGGACCTTGCGCAGGCGCGCATCGCCGTCGAGCACATAGTCCACGGCCAGGCGATCGAGGGTATCGACCTCCTGGCGCATGTGAGCGATGCGCCAGTCAGCGGGCAGCTGGCAGTCGCCGGCATCGGGCGACAGCTCGCCGCGCAGCAAGGCGAAGAGGCTGGATTTTCCGGCACCGTTGGCGCCGATCAGGCCGGCCTTGTGACCGGTGTGCAGGGTCATCTCGGCGCCTTCTAGCAAGCGCTGCGGACCACGCTGTAAAGTGAGGTTGGATAGTCTGATCATGATGGTCGCGGAGTCTACCAGCTTCCTCGACCCGTAGCGTGAGTGGAATCATGTACACCGACCTGTGGAATCACGCCCTGGCCCTGTATGCGCGGCCCGGTGTCGAAACATCCTGTATGCAGCTGCAGGCACTGGGGGCCGATGTCTGCCTGCTGCTGTGCGCGACCTGGCTGCAGGCACGCGGCGTCGAGCCAAGCCCTGCGCGCGCGCAGGCCTTGCGCGCGCTCGCAGACCCCTGGCAGCAGCAAGTGGTGCAGCCCCTGCGCGCCCTGCGTCAGGCATGGCGAACGCCTGCGCAGCAGGACGCGCAGCTGACGGCGCTGCGTGAGCAGTTGAAAGGGTTGGAATTGCAAGCGGAAAAGACGTTGCTGCAGCGCCTGCAGGCGTGCGCCCTTCAATGGCCCTCGCAGGCGTCAGCAAGTAGCGGGGATTGGCTGGCCTGGATGGCACCCGACCAGGCCCTTGGCCACGACGCGCTGGAACAGTTGCGCGTCGCGGCCGCAGGGCTTCAGGAGGCCGAAGACGGCGTCTGAGTTGGGGGGATTGCCGGTGCCGATGGCGCTGCCGGGGTGACCGAGTTGGTCATCGGCGCAGTGGCGGCCGGTGCAGCCGGTTTGGCTTCGGCAACTGGCTTGCTCGCCGCGGGTTTCGCAGCGGGCTTGGCGGCAGCACGCTTGGCTGCAGGTTTGGCAGCCGGCTTGGCTGCAACAGGCTTGGCTGCAGATTTGGCAGCTGGCTTGGCCGCTGCCGGTTTGGTTGCGGCTTTGGCAGCAGCTGGCTTGGCAGCAGGTTTGGCTGCAGCGGTTCTTGCCGGTGCGGCTTTAGCTGCAGGCTTGGCGGCCGCGGCTTTTGCCGGTGCAGTTTTAGCGGCTGGCTTGGCGGCTGGTTTGGCTGCAGCCGCTCTTGCCGGAGCGGCCTTGACGGCGGCCGGCTTGGCAGCAGGCTTGGCGGCCGCCGCTTTGGCCGGTGCTTTGGCGGCAACGGGCTTGGCAGCCGCAGTGCGGGCTGGAGCCTTGCTGGCGGCGGCTCTGGCAGGTGCCCTGGCAGCAGGTTTCGCAGCCGGCTTGGCCGCAGGCCTGGCGGCTGCCTTGACAGGTGCCTTGGCAGCGGCCGGCTTGGCCGACTTGGCGGCGACCGCGCGTTGGTCCAGTGCCTTGCCGACAGCCTCGCGTACCTTGCCGACACCCTGGGCCAGTTTCAGGCTTTCCTGGGCATCGCGCTTGAGTTGCTGAATGTAAGTACGGGTTTGCGTCTGGCGATCCTTGAGCGAATCGAGCAGCCCTTCGAGTTCACCGATGGCTTTCTGGGCCTTGCCTTGTGCCTTGGCTTTGCCTGCCTTGGCCGCATCCTGCAACTTCAGGCGACCGTTGTGCAGTTTATCCTGGGCCTTGACGCGTTGCTTTTCCAACTTGGCCAGCAGTTTCTCCGCATCAGCCAGCGCTTGCGAGCAGGCATCTTCCAAGTGTTCGAGCAGGCTGCCCGAAAGTTGCTGGAGCAGGTGTAACGGCGTACTTACTGGCTTCTTTTTGGCCGACATGGTTTACCTCCTGGCTGACGAGTTTGCGGCTCATACTATGCTTCTGCTGCTACTGCCGCTAGGGCATGTGACAGTATCGCTAACGCCGCGTTGCATGCCTGGGCAAAGTTGTTATCTTGCAGCTCCGTGCAAGTGTAGTTGCTAGACACAACGCTGCTGATATTTACGCGTTCCTGCCCAACAAAGCTGGCATACTTGATCGCTCATTGAGCTGGAGTTGAGCATGCCTCGTTATCTTGTGTTCGGCCTGTGCCTGCTGGCGCCCATCGCCCTGGCCGCCCCCGATGCTGCCCCCACCGACGACACCGACCTGGCCTACAGCCTGGGTGCAAGTCTGGGTGAACGGCTGCGCCAGGAGGTACCTGGACTGCAACTGGATGCACTGGTCGAAGGCCTGCGCCAGTCCTACCAGAATCAGCCGCTGAAACTCGACAAGGCGCGCATGGATGCGATCCTGCAGCAGCATGAAGAACATGCGGCGCAGGCCGAAGTGACGAAACTGCAGGCCATCGAGACACGCTTCATGGCCAATGAACGCGCACGTGCTGGCGTGCATGAACTGCCTGAAGGGGTTCTCTACAGTGAACTGAGCAGAGGCAATGGCGCACTGCCAAAAGCCGACGGCAAGGTACAAGTGCGTTATGTCGGCAGGCTGCCAGACGGATCGATATTCGACCAGAACCAGCAGCCACAATGGTTCAGCCTGGACTCAGTGATCGAAGGGTGGCGGGTGGCCTTGCCGCAGATGAAAGCAGGGTCGAAATGGCGCCTGGTGATTCCTTCTGCACAAGCCTACGGTGCAGAGGGCGCAGGTGACCTGATTGCGCCCTACACACCACTGGTATTCGAGATCGAGCTGCTGGCGGTCGGTGACTGACGCTGCGCGTCACGCCTGGACCGCGCCCTCTTCCTTGTGTGCGTTGTGCAGCACCTCGATCAGGCAGTCTTCGAGTTCGAAGCGCTCGTGCAGCAGGCTGCCAAGCTTGCCCAGTTTCTCCGCGAAACGTTCCGGGTCCTTGCACTCGCCCTTCTCGCAATGGTCATTGAATGCCAGTGCGATCTGGGTGCTGTCATCGATACGAGGATTGATCTGCGTGGCCAGCTCCAGGCCACGGGTGTCACCGAAGGCCTTGGCCTCGCTGACCAGCTGTTCGCTGACCTCGAAATGCCAGGCCGAGACATAGTCGACGAGGATCGCGCAGAAATCCCGGTTCTTGTCCTTGTCGGCGAAGGCCGGCTTGGCATCGCGCAATGCGCGGAAAGCCTGCACCAGTTCCTGGCGCTCCTCCAGCCAACGGTCGATCAGCTTGTGAACCCCACCCCAGCGTTCCTGGGCGTTCTGACAACTATCGAGCATGGCGATCTCTTCCCTTCTGGGTAGATGCCGCTGCACCTCGCACCACGACCGCGCAGCACAAAGGTGACATCAGCAGGACGGCATCGAGCAGTTGTATTTTCGGTATGCGTGCTGGGAGATTATTCCCGCGCGTGCTGACCATCAAGGTACGCAGCAGACAAAGTTCATACAAGCGTTTAATACCTTGGCGTAGCACCACTGGTCGCGTTAGCGCCCAACGTTTGCGCTGGGTCAAGTTTTGCCGAGGGTGCGGAAACGATACGCCAGCAAACAGGCCATGGGCAGCATCGCCAGCAGGACGAAGGCGAGCAGGCTCCATTCGGGCATGGTGAGGTCGAGAAAGCTCCAGCTCAGTGAGCTGCAGTCCGGGCCACCCAGCAGCAACTGCCGGATCACGCCGCCCCAAGACTGCTCGAGCAGGTGCCAGATCGACGACGAGCCAACAGGGCTGGCAGGGTCGGCGCCCTGCAACCAGACATGCCGTGCCGCCAGCAGTGTCCCGAGTGCCGAACTGGCCAGCGCTGCCCCGGCGTAACGTCGAATGCCGAGCGGGCCAGGCAAATGCAAGGCCGCGCACAGGCAGATCGCTGCATACACGCCTAACAGCAAACGCTGGCTGAGACACAGAGGGCAAGGCATCAGCCCCAAGGTCGCTTCCAGGTAGAAGGACACCGCAAGCACAACCAGCGAGGCCAGGCAGCCAGGAAGAAAGAACGTGCGCAGACGGGCCGGCATGGGTGATGGAGGTCCGGAAGTGACTTGAGTGGTTTGAAACGGTAGAGGAAACACACGCTTTGTTTCAAGGCAAGACAGGCGCGAGAAGTCACCGGGAGAGGGGGGAAATCTCTGGCCGATTAGTAGGAAATTTCTCGGAGATGGCAATGAAGAAACAACCTTGGGCCCGTGCACCCGCACGGGCCCAAGGATCGGTCAGGCGCGCACGCCTTCTGGCAATGGCAACGCCAGCAGGCGCTCATCGAGCAAGCCAAGGCCTTCCTGGAAGAGCTGATTGCTGCGCTCGGTCTCGCCAAGCCCTGCCAGCAACCTGGCGAGCTCGGCGCAGGTTTCCGGATTGCGCTCCATGCGCAAGCTGCTTTCCAGGTAGTCGCGAGCCTTGCCCCACAAGCGGTTCTGCAAACTCAACCGGCCGAGGGTCAGCAGCAGGCTCGGATCCTGCGGGTGGTCCTTGAGCCAGGATTCGGCCGTCTGCAGCTGACGCGCCGGGTCATCGCCGCGGACCAGCCCATACAGGCGAGCCAGATGGCTTTCGTAGTCACGCTTGAGCGCACCGCGCAGCACCTGCTCGGCCTCGCCCTGGGCGCCCACCTGACGCAGCTGCTCGGCATAAGCCAACACCAGCTGCGGCTCCTGGCGCTGGGCGGCAGTCAGCTGTTGCCAGGCACGCTCCAGTGCCTGGCGAGCGCTCTGCGCATCATCGCCACGCGTGGCCGCCAGGCTCAGGTTCTGGCCCCAGGCCCGCTGCTCCAGCGCGGCCAGCTCGCTGGTCGGAAGCACCTTGTTCTTGCGCAGGTCGGGCAACAGGCGGATCAATGCCGACCAGTCGCCACGCTCCAGATACAGCCGTTGCAACAGGCGCAGCACCTGATTGTTATGCGGGTGCCGCTCTTGCATGGCCAGCAGGGTTTCCAGCGCGCCGTCGCTTTCGCCACGGTCCATCTGCATCTGCGCATGGGCCAGGGCAATGGCCAGCTCGGCCTGTGGCTGGCGCTCCAGCGCGCGCTCCAGGAGATTGTCGCTTTCTTGCGCGCGACCCAGCTCGTTGGCCGCGCGCGCCGCACCGAGGTAATACAGCAGTGGTTGCCGTTCAGCTTCGGCAGCACGGTGCAGGTGGCGCTGGGCGCTGGCCCAGCGGCCCTCGGCCAGGTCCAGCTGGCCCTGTTCGATGGCGATGCGCACACGCCGGCTGCGGTTGCGGCGCGACCACGGGTTGACCACACCGCTGGAGGTCAGCACCAGCCCTACCAGGTAACGCAGCAGCCACAGCACCACGACGATCGCGACCAACGCGGCGAGCGCGGCCCACAGCCCCGACTGGTAGCGGAAGCCGCCATAGGAAATCAGCACATAGCCGCTGTGCTTGGCCACGGCGATGCCCAGTGCTGCGGCGATCACGATGGCCAGCACCGCCAGCAGGTAGACGCGCTTCATGGCTTGGCCCCCTCGGTCTCGGCGGGCAGGTGGCGGCGCTGGATGTAGGCTTGCACTGCAGCCAGGCTTTCGCTCAGGTCAGGGGTGACCACCGAGACCGGCTGCTCGGCCAGCGCGTTGAGACTGTCGAGCATGGCCTTGCTCTGCGGGTTGTCGGCATTGAAGTTGGCCAGCAGCACGCTGCGCGCATCATCCAGCGCCTGGTTGTAGACCTTGGCGTCACCGTTGAGCGCGGCCCACTGGGCTTGCTCGATGGTCAGGCTCAGGGCCAGGCGCAACTGGTTGAGGGACTGCCCGGCAAGCAGTGGCCGGACATTGTCGTCGGCATCGAAATCGATCTGGAAGTACTTGGAAATCTCCGCCCACCATTGCGAAAGGCGGCTTGCCCCATCGCCATCGGCGGTCAGGGCGCCGAGCGCGTCGGCATTGCTGTCGAACTCCGGCGACTGGGCGTTCAGCTGCTGCACCATGTCACGCTGGGCAGCCAGCTTCAGGAACAGCCCGGTGCGGTCCGGTTGCTGGGTGCTGTTGAGTGTCGCCAGGCTGCGCGCCAGCTGCTCGCGTGCAGCGAAGGCGCCTGGGTCGCTCTGTTCGCGGAGGATTTCGTCGGCGCCCTCGACCAGCGCCTTGGCGCTGGTGATGTCCTGCAACGCCGAAAGGCGCAGGGTGGCCAGGCGCAGCAGGTGCTCGGCCTCGGCCAGGCGCCATTCCTTGCGGCTCTCGCCCAGTGCGGTTTCCAGGCGCTGGCTCAAGCGCTGCTGATCGCCCTGCAGTTGTGCCACCAGGCGACGGCGGTCTTCCAGCTCGCTCGCGGCCGGCAGGCTGGCCAGCTGGGCGCTGATCTGCTGCTCGCGCTGCTGGAGCGCCGCAGCGCGCTGGTTCAGCGCCTCCAGGTGCTGACCCTGGCTCACTTCACTGCCTTGCAGCTGCCGCACCTGCCAGACGCCCCAACCACCTACCGCAACCCCGGCTGCGCCTACCAGCAGCGCCAGCAAGGCCAGACCACTGCCAGAGCGCTTGGCGGATGGCGTGGTGGCCGGTTGCGTCGGCTCCTGGGCCGACGGCTGATCATTGTTCGACAAGACAGTTTCGCTCACGTATCCATCCTTTGCATGGGGGCACTCCGCTCTGAGCTTAGCGCCTTAAGAGGCAGGTGCAGCGCTGCGCTGCACGGCTGCCAGCAAGGCCGTGGCACTGGCGCCACGGCAATCCACAACCTGTTGCGCCCCGGCGGCCCGGGCCTGCTCGGCGACGCGAGGGCTGGGCACGAACAACGGCAGACGTGCCACCCGCGGCCATTCGCCGGCAGCCAGCTGCTGCAAGTGTTCGAGACCCTGCCCACTGCTGACCACCAGGCCATTGAGGCGTTCCGCCTCGATGCGGCGCAGCAGTGTGCCCGCCGGGTACGCCGGCAGGCAGCGACGATACAGTTCCAGATAATCGACACTAGCACCTTGCTCTGCAAGACGCTCGGCCAGCAGTTCGCGACCTCCGACACCACGGACAATCAGGACGCGTGATGCAGGAAGCGCGATAGCCTTGCGCAGGAACGGCACTGCGAGCAAGGCCTCACTGTCATCACCTTGCGTAGGGAAGGTCACCTCCAGACCAGCGGCCTGAAGCACCCCCGCCGTTGCCTCCCCGACCGTGAACCAGCCGGTTTCCGGGGGCTGCAGCCCAGCCTGGACGAGCTGCTCAAGCAGCAGCCTGGCTGCCGGCTTGCTGACCACGATAATGGCCTGGTATTGCGCCAGGCCGGCAAGCTGCTCGCGCTGGCAGTCACCCAGTTGCACGGGCTCGATTGCCAGCAATGGCAGGCAGCTGCTGGCCACACCCGCCACTGCCAGGCTCTGCGCCAGTGCCGCGCAGTCCTCTTCGGGCCGGGTCAGCAACAGGCGCCAGGGGCTCACGGGTGCCCGGCCTCGCCGTAGACTTCCTTCAGGATGGCTTCAGCGCCCTGACCCAGCAGGTCTTCGGCAACCTGCACGCCCAGGGCTTCGGCGCTGCCTCGCGGGGCGCGGGCGTCAGCCACCAGCAGGGTACCGCCGCTGGGTTGGCCGACCAGGCCACGCAGCCACAGTTGCTCGCCTTCGAGCACCGCATAGCAGGCGATCGGCACCTGGCAGCCGCCGTTCAGGCGCTTGTTCAAGGCCCTTTCGGCCACCACCCGGTCGGCGGTATCGGCATGGTGCAGGGGCGCCAGCAAGGCATGAATCTCGCTGTCCGCGCTGCGGCACTCGATGCCCACTGCACCCTGGCCGCCAGCCGGCAGGCTGTCGTCGACGCTGATGTTGGCGGTGATGCGCTGTTCGAAGCCGAGACGGATCAGGCCAGCCGAGGCGAGGATGATCGCGTCGTACTCGCCGGCATCGAGCTTGGCCAGGCGAGTGTTGACGTTGCCACGCAGAAACTGGATTTTCAGGTCGGGCCGGCGCGCCAGCAACTGGGCCTGACGGCGCAGGCTGGAGGTACCGACGACGCTGCCTGCCGGCAGGGCATCAAGGCTGGCGAAGTGGTTGGAGACGAACGCGTCACGCGGGTCTTCGCGTTCGCAGATGCAGTACAGGCCCAGGCCTTCGGGGAAGTCCATGGGCACGTCCTTCATCGAATGCACGGCGATGTCGGCTTCGTTGTCCAGCAGGGCGGTTTCCAGTTCCTTGACGAACAGGCCCTTGCCGCCGATCTTCGCCAGCGGCGCATCAAGCAGCTTGTCGCCACGGCTGACCATGGGTACCAGGGTGACCAGCAGGCCGGGGTGCGCCTGCTCGAGGCGGGCTTTGACGTATTCGGCCTGCCACAGGGCCAGGGCACTTTTACGGGTGGCAATGCGGATTTCGCGAGTGGACATGGAACGCCCCAATGCTTAGGAATGCCGCCGATGATAACAGCTCCGTCGGCTTCGCTAGCAGATGTGGGTCAGGATCCTGTTTCGCCTGAAGCGGCCCTATCGCCGGCAAGCCGGCTCCCACAGGGTCAGCACAATTCCTGAGGTTGCACTGTAGCTGTGGGAGCCGGCTTGCCGGCGATAGGGCCATTGCGCAGACCTAGAGCGTCTGCATCATCTTGCGCACACCCGCCACGTGCCGGCGGCTGACGGTCAGCGCGTCACCGTCCAGGCCCTTGAGGAACAGCTGGAAATGCCCAAGCGGCGTGCGCTGCAAGCGTTCGATTCGCTCGCGGGCAACCAGTGCGTTGCGGTGGATGCGCACGAAACGCTCGCCGAATTCGTCCTCCAGGGCCTTGAGCGGCTCATCGAGCAGCACCTCCCCCGCTTCGTGGCGCAAGGTCACGTACTTGTGGTCGGCAATGAAATAGATGACCTGCGGCAAAGGGATCAGCTCGATGCCCTTGCGCGTGCGCGCACTGATATGGCTGCGCGGCCCCCCGCCTTCACTGCCTGGCCGGGTCAACGCCGCCAGCTGGGTACGGTTGGGTTTCTCGGCCTTGCGCAACGCTTCGCGCAGGGCCTGGGGTTGAATCGGCTTGGTCACATGGCTGAGGGCACTGTCCTTGAAGGCCTCGGCACCGTATTCATCGTCGCCGGTGCAGAACACCACCGACGGCGGCGCCTCGCGCTCGCACAGGCGAGCGGCGACCTGAAGGCCATCCAGGCCAGGCATGCCGATGTCCAGCAGGACCACATCGGGCTTGTGGCTTTCGATCAGGGCCAGGGCCTCCTCGCCGTTGGTGGCGCTGGGCTCCAGCACGGTGTACCCCTCCAGTTCCCCGAACAAGCGCGCCAGGCGTTCACGGGCTTGGGGTTCATCATCAACGATCAGGACATTCATAATTGCTCTGGATTCCTGAGTGAGTCTCGCACAGGTATAGCGTAGACAGGTGCAGGTCGAGCGACGCTGCGGTCTCGCTCTAGACCAATGCGAAGGCCAAAGATTCACTGAGCCGGCAGATTCGCTGCCAGTCCTTTGTCCAACTGTAGACGGTCCGTGGAACACTGCCGTTCAATCGGTGAATATCCTCTTCGCCCGCCTTTACCAAGGTTTAGCGCAGATTTCTCTCGACCGGTGTCCTTCGGCGCCACGCCCAACCCTGCTATCATCGGCGCCACTTTTTCGTTCACGCCTTCAACGAGTGAATCCATGAGCACCGACAAGACCAATCAGTCCTGGGGCGGCCGCTTCAGTGAACCCGTCGACGCCTTCGTCGCCCGCTTCACCGCTTCGGTCGAATTCGACAAGCGCCTGTACCGCCACGACATCATGGGTTCGATCGCCCACGCCACCATGCTGGCGCAGGTCGGCGTGCTCAGCGATGCCGAGCGCGACACCATCATCGACGGCCTGAAGACCATCCAGGGCGAGATCGAGGCCGGCACGTTCGACTGGCGCGTGGACCTCGAAGACGTGCACATGAACATCGAGGCACGTCTCACCGACCGCATCGGCATCACCGGCAAGAAGCTGCACACCGGTCGTAGCCGCAACGACCAGGTGGCCACTGACATCCGCCTGTGGCTGCGTGACGAGATCGACCTGATCCTGGCCGAGATCACCCGCCTGCAGAAGGGCCTGCTGGAGCAGGCCGAGCGTGAAGCCGACACCATCATGCCGGGCTTCACCCACCTGCAGACCGCCCAGCCCGTCACGTTCGGCCACCACCTGCTGGCCTGGTTCGAAATGCTCAGCCGCGACTACGAGCGCCTGGTCGACTGCCGCAAGCGCACCAACCGCATGCCCCTGGGCAGCGCCGCGCTGGCCGGTACCACCTACCCGATCGACCGTGAGCTGACCTGCAAGCTGCTGGGCTTCGAGGCCGTGGCCGGCAACTCGCTGGACGGCGTTTCCGACCGCGATTTCGCCATCGAATTCTGCGCCGCCGCGAGCGTTGCGATGATGCACCTGTCGCGCTTCTCCGAGGAGCTGGTGCTGTGGACCAGCGCGCAGTTCCAGTTCGTCGACCTGCCTGATCGCTTCTGCACCGGCAGTTCGATCATGCCGCAGAAGAAGAACCCGGACGTGCCGGAGCTGGTGCGCGGCAAGAGCGGCCGTGTGTTCGGCGCCCTGACCGGCCTGCTGACCCTGATGAAAGGCCAGCCGCTGGCCTACAACAAGGACAACCAGGAAGACAAGGAACCGCTGTTCGACGCCGCCGACACCCTGCGTGATTCGCTGCGTGCCTTTGCCGACATGATCCCGGCGATCAAGCCGCGCCATGCCATCATGCGCGAGGCGGCCCTGCGTGGTTTCTCCACGGCTACCGACCTGGCCGACTACCTGGTTCGCCGGGGCCTGCCGTTCCGCGACTGCCACGAAATCGTCGGTCACGCGGTGAAATATGGCGTCGATACCGGCAAGGACCTGGCCGAGATGAGCCTGGATGAGCTGCGCCAGTTCAGCGACCAGATCGAGCAGGACGTGTTCGCTGTGCTGACTCTGGAAGGCTCGGTGAATGCGCGTGACCACATTGGCGGTACGGCGCCGGCGCAGGTGCGTGCGGCTGTAGTGCGCGGCCAGGCTTTGCTGGCTTCGCGCTAAGCCTCATTGCGAGGGCTGCAACGCAGCCCCCTCTTCGATTCAGCGCTTGCCGCTGCTGATCATCTCCATGAAGGCCGGCATCGCCGCCTCCTTGTCCGCCACGATCCGCGCCATGTGCGGGTTCTCGCGCATTTTCTCGAGCAACGCCTTGGCCTGCGGGAAGTCCGCGAGCAAGTCGATGTTCAGCACCTTCTTGCCCACCGCATAGGCCAGATCGACCGAGAAGCAGAACATCAGGTCGGCCAGGGTCAGTTCCTCACCCGCCACATAAGGTGCAAAGCGGCCATTGCGCTTGAGCGTGGCGAACCCCGCCAGCAGCTCGGTACGCGCCCGTTCCTTGATCAACGGCTCGACCGCCGCGCCGAAGAACGACTCGGCATAGCAGGTACGTGCCGGCAGCTCGATGTACAGCTCGATCTCCTTGAACAGCTCGCGCACCTTGGCCTGCTCGAACGGGTCGGCCGGCAGCAGCGCCTTGCCGCCCCGGGTCTGCTCGATATAGTCGAGGATCACGCTGGTCTCGCTGAGGAAGCCGTGCTCGGTCTCCAGCACCGGCACCTTGCCACGCGGGC
Source organism: Pseudomonas plecoglossicida NBRC 103162 = DSM 15088 (assembly GCF_000730665.1). Classification (GTDB taxonomy): domain Bacteria; phylum Pseudomonadota; class Gammaproteobacteria; order Pseudomonadales; family Pseudomonadaceae; genus Aquipseudomonas; species Aquipseudomonas plecoglossicida. The sequence goes on along the minus strand of NZ_BBIV01000011.1, from coordinate 23,236 downwards.
TGACTTCCAGCGCCTGCGGCGCCTGGCCACCGTAGAAGGTGACCTCCTCGAACGGCAGGCCTTTTTCCAGCAGCGCCAGCTTGACCATGTTGTAGTAGTTGCTGACCGAGAATCCGTGAAGCTTGAGCATGGGTAACAGCCTCCAGGCCGTATGGGGATGGCCCGGCTTTTATAGACCTATCGGCCAGGCATGACCAGCGCGAGCGTGGCAAACTGTAGGCCCCACTTAAGGAGTAGCGCCATGAGCGAGCCCACCGACATCGATACTGACGACGACGAAGCCTTCGCCGAGGCAACGCTGACCCAGGCCATCGAGAACCAGATCGAAAGCGGCGAACCACCGGCGGCCAAGGCCACCTTCAACAAGCTGAGCCTGGTCGGCTACGAGCGCGAGGACATCCTCAATCTCATGGCCCATGTCCTGGCCATCGAAATCGACAGCATGCTGGCCGAAGATCGCCCGTTCAACGCCGACTGGTACGAAACCGCCCTGCGCGCCCTGCCCGAGCTTCCCCCTGAGGCAGATCAAGGCGAGGACGAATAACCCGACTACACTCCAGGATCAGGCACCGCTGGCGGTGCCGCCATCCTCGTCTGGAAGTCAGGAGTCGCCATGTCCTTCACCCCCGATTTGATCGCCGAACTGGAAGTGCTCGCCCTGTTCAACCTGGACAGCAGCCAGGAAGGCATCAAGATTCACAATAACGCTTCCCCCGCCCTGGTCGCCGCTGCCCAACGCCTCTACGACAAGCAACTGACCGATCAGCCTGATGGCGGATATCTCACCAGCCTGGGACACGACGCGGTCGAAAGCGTGCAACTGCTGCTGAACATCCTCAAGTCCCCGCAGCCTGCGTAAACCTGTACCGACCCTATCGCCGGCACCCACAAGGGTTGTACAGAACAGGTGGGAGCCGGCTTGCCGGCGATAGGGCCAGAACAGACGCTGGAAAAATGGCGTCAAAAACCACAATCCACTTATCCGAGTGCTCCACTCAGGCTAAACTCGCCAAAGCTTCCCCGCCCTGCCCCTGAGTGCGCAATGAACCAGCCCCACGAGATCCGCCCGGACCTGCACGACGGCATCGACCGAAAGGTGCTGGCGAAACTGCGCGCGCGGTTCCTGCAAATCAACCAGGGCCGGTTCGAGCGCGCCATGGAGGGGCTTTCGTCACGCCAGCAACAAGTGCTGACCCTTCTGCCGCTGCTGTTCCACGTCAACCATCCACTGCTGCCCGGGTATGTCTCCGGCAGCACGCCCGCTGGCGTGTCAGGTTTCGAGCCCTCTGCCGATCTGGTTGCCGAAGGCCAGCGGCTGGCCCGCTCGTTCAGCTACAAGACCCGCCTGGGCAACCCCCACCGCCCGATCCACGGCCTGTTCCTGATGGGCAGCCTCGGCTCCCTGGCCCAGGCCGAGCAGAGCGATATGGACGTGTGGGTCTGCCACGCGCCTGGCCTGGCCGTCGACCTGCGCGAAGAGCTTCAGCGCAAGTGCCAGCTGCTGGAAACCTGGGCCGCCAGCCTGGGCACCGAAGCGCATTTTTTCCTCATCGACCCGCACGACTTCGCCCAGGGCCAGCGCGACGGCCAGCTCAGCTCCGACGATTGCGGCACGACCCAGCATTACCTGCTGCTCGATGAGTTCTATCGCACCGCGATCTGGCTGGCCGGGCGCACGCCGCTCTGGTGGTTGGTGCCGGTCTATGAAGAGCAGAACTACCAGCGCTACAGCGAGACCCTGCTGAGCAAGCGCTTCATCCGCAGCACCGATGCCCTCGACCTCGGTCACCTGGCGCACATTCCGCCCGGCGAGTTCGTCGGGGCCGGGTTGTGGCAGCTGTACAAGGGCATCGACTCGCCCTACAAGTCGCTGCTCAAGCTGCTGCTGACCGAGGTCTACGCCAGCGAGCATCCCGCCATGCGCTGCCTGAGCCTGGACTACAAGCAGGCGGTGTTCGCCAACCGCCTGAATCTCGATGAGCTGGACCCTTATGTGATGGTCTACCGGCGCATCGAGCACTACCTGCAACAACGCGGTGAAACCACCCGCCTGGAACTGGTGCGGCGCAGCCTGTACCTGAAGGTCAACAAGAAAGTCGGCGGCCTCGACCGCAGCCGCAGCAACGGCTGGCAGCGCCAATTGCTGCAGCGCCTGACCGATGAGTGGGGCTGGGACGAACGCCAGTTGGCCCTGCTCGACAGCCGCAGCCAATGGAAAGTGCGCCAGGTCGCGGTCGAGCGCCGTGAACTGGTGGCCGAACTCAACCACAGCTATCGCTTTCTCGGCCAGTTCGCGCAAAACCAGAACACCAGCGACCGCGCCGACCAGCGCGACCTGAATGTCCTTGGCCGGCGCCTGTACGCTGCCTTCGAACGCCGCGCCGGCAAGATCGAGGTGATCAACCCGGGCATTGCCCCGGACCTCGCCGAAGACACCCTGACCCTGGTCCAGTCGCTCAACCGCAAGGAACCCGGCAGCCAGCACTGGGGGCTGTACAACGGCAACCTGGGCGTCCACGAATGGGAGCACTTCACCCCGATCAAGCGCTGCCGCGAACTGCTCGAACTGCTGACCTGGGCCCACCGCAACGGCGTCATCGACAGCAGCACACGCCTGGCGCTGCACCCGGGCGAGAGCGACCTCAGCGAATTCGAGCTGTTCAACCTGATCGGCAGCCTGCAGCAGAGCATTCCGCTGCCGCTGCCCCCCGTCAGCGAAGTGCGCCTGCTGCAGCCCAGCGTGGCCGACGAGATCCTGTTGCTGGTCAACGTCGGCGTCGACCCGCTGCGCCACCATCGCGACCTGAACATCCTGATGACCACCGAACGCACCGACTCGCTGAGCTACGCGGGCGTGCGCGAAAACCTCGTGCTGACCCTCGACCAGGTCACCTTGAACAGCTGGAACGAGGTGCTGGTGCAGCGCTATGACGGGGAGCACGCCCTGCTACGCTGCCTGCGCGACTTCCTCAACAGCCTCGGTCAGCGCAGCCACCGGCCGCGCGTGCGGGTACGCTGCTTCTGCCACAACCGGGCCCAGGCCATCAGCCAGCGAGTGGAGGAGATTTTCGACACCGTACAGCTGCTGCTCGACCAGGGCCGCAACCATCGCTACCTGCTGCAAGTGGCGCAGCACACCCATGTGCTGGAGCTGCTCCCCGGCCATGTCAGCCTGAAGACGCTGAGCGGGCATGCTGCCGTGCTCGACTGCCTGGCCGAAGAGCGCAGCGTCTACAGCCCGTTGCACCTGGATGCCAACGCCTTGCAGGACCACGACCTGCCATTGGTACTCGAGCGCGGCCACCCCGACTGCATCCAGGTGTTCTATCGCCTGCTGGACGGCTGGGCCGACCTGTATGTGCTGGATGAATACAACGCACTGTGGCAGCAGCGCCTGCCGCTGCACGACGAAAATCACCTGTTGCTGCCGCTGCAGCGCTTCCTGCGTTCGGTGGTGATGCGCCACGACGCCCGCGTACCGCTCGACAGCCTGCAACAGGCGTCGCTGCAGATCCGCTATGCGCAATTGTTGCCCTCAGGGCCGGGCAAGGCGCGCAGCCTGGAGCCACGACCGGCACCGAGCGAAGGCAGCGATCAGCCCTATTACGAAGTGCAGGCCATTCTCCAGGCCGGCACCGGCGATGGCGTGCATGTCACGCTCTATTGCGACCAGCAGGAATTTTCCGAACTGGACCACGGCGACGAGCTGTACACCGTGGTCGCCCGGCAGATCCTCGGCCAACGCCGTGGCGCCGGGCACTACCGCTGCTACATCACCGACCTGGACCTGTCCGAACTGCTCGATGACGAACAGGGTTCGACCCTCCTCTACCTGCGCTACAAGCGGGAGCTGGAGCAGGCCCTGAACGATGGGCTGGAACAGTTGAAGACGACGCTCGCACACTGACCCCTATCGGGTTTCCCTCTGCACCGGCCAGCGCGGCAGCAACATCCTTGTGCACTCGGTCAACCACTGGAGTGCCTCATGAACAAACAGAACTGGATGGGCAGCCTGCCCGAACTGGGCCGTCTGCGCGTCGATCAACTGATTCTCCCGGGCAGCCATGACTCGGGGATGGACAAACAGGCCGACAATATCGTCCCGCCGCAAGAAGTGACCCAGGATGTCTCGTGCATCGAGCAGATTCGCGGCGGCATCCGCGTGCTGGACCTGCGCGTGCGCGCCAATCGCGAATACACGCCAGACTCGCCCTATCGCTACAAGCTGTTTCACATGAGCACGTCCGGGCGCACCGTGCTTGGCGACATCGTGCTGGAGCTGAACGGTTTTTATCATGACCCTGCCAACGCCAGGGAAATCGTCATTCTCGATTTCCACGGGTTCGACAACTTCAGCGACCAGGAGCATGCATGGCTGCTGGAGATGCTGGAGCGCGAGCTGGGCCAGCGGATCATCCCATGGGCGTTGCATGCCTTGACGCTGGATGAACTGTGGAACGAACACCCGGGAAAAACCGTGGTGATTGCCTACAACAGCTCAGCCCGTGGCCAACACTGGCGCGGCGTGGAGCAGGTCTGGATCGGTGAGGACACGCCGTCCACCGTAGAGCTGAAAGCCTTCATGGACGAGAAGGCGCGACGCTACAAGGCTGACTACAGCCTGCGCTCGATCCAGTGCGCCAAATACAACAAAGTCGTGTTCACACCCGATGACTTCAGCGACAAGCTCGATGACTGGTTCGAATCACGTGATGCGCAAAGCTACATCCAGAACTTCCACATCATCAACACGGACTGGTCGTTGCGCAGCCGCATCGTCGACAACTGTATCCATGCCTGCCAGATCAGGGCGCTGAACACGCCCTGAAGAGCGCACGGAGATCAGAGGTCGAAATCCCCCGCGGCTTCCGGCTGATATTCGACCGCCAGCAACTTCAGTTTCAGGGTCTTGCCCCCAGGCGCCGGCCAGTCGATCTGCTCGCCCACCGACAAGCCCAGCAGCGCGCAACCAACCGGTGCCAGGATCGAGACCTTGCCTTCGCCGCCGGCGTCCTTCGGGTAGACCAGGGTCAGGTGGTAATCCTTGCCACTGGCCTCTTCGCGGCAATGCACGCGCGAATTCATGGTCACCACACCGGCGGGCACTTCCTCGTGACCGACCACTTTCTCGGCACGGTCAAGCTCCTCCTGCAAGGCGAGCACACCCGGGGTACTTTCATCGAGGCTGTCGATCAGACGCTCGAGACGCTGTACGTCCAATCGGGTGAGGATGAGGGAAGGCTTGGTGCTCATGATCCAGTCAGGCTCCTATGTACAGGCAGTTTTCTGTGGGCAGATAAAGCAAAACCCCGCCCAAGGGCGGGGTTTGTGAATGCTTTTGCGTCACCGACGCACAAACCGACACTACCACAGACAGGCAAATACTCAAGCCCGTGCGCGCAGGGCCTCGGCCTCGCGGCAGATCTGCCGACGGCGTTCGTCGTCTGCCGAGCGCCATTCGCGGATGTGCTCGACGTGGCGGTGGCAACCGGTGCAGACCTTGTGTTCATCCAGCCGGCAGACGCTGATGCATGGCGAAGGCACTGCAGGGCTGACGTTGCTGTACAGCGGCTTGGCTGGCCGCACCTGGGCAGTCATGTCAGATCTCGTCGAAGTCCAGCTTCTCGCCGGCCCGCTCCCAGACGATGCGCTCGAGCATTTCGCCCAGCAGCTCTTCGCTCTTCTCGCACACCCACTTGCCACTCTCTTCGTCGTAGTCGAAGTGGAAACCACCGGAACGATCGGCCAGCCACAGCTGGCGCAGCGGCTCCTGGCGGCTGAAGATCAAGTGGCTGCCGTTGTCGAACTTGACGGTGAGGACCCCGGCGGAATTCTCCATGTCCAGGTCCAGGCCGCTTTCGTCGAACAGGTCTTCCAGGGCCTGTTGGGTGGCGTCGACCAGATCATGGAAACGCGCTTCGCTCAAACTCATTGCAGGAACCTCGAAATTGGCTGCGTTACAGGCAAGCCGGGCACGATACGGGCGGTTGGCGCCGAATGCAAAGGTTAGCCGCTGACCCACAAGCATAGCCCGCCCGACGGACCGGCTCTTGCATAGGCAAGCCGCCGGTCGCTCGGTATACTCGGGCGCAATACTGCATATTTCAAAGGATTTCACCCATGAAGCGCCTGATTTCCTCACTAGCGGCGCTGGTCGCGGTTGCCTGCCTCGTTTCGGCCTGCGGTCAGAAAGGCCCCCTGTACCTGCCTGAAGACGGCAAGGATGGCAAAGGCAGCAACAAGTCACATCAGCACCAGCACGCGCCAGCGGTTCAGCCGCAGGACGAGCAGCCCATCGAGCCCGAGCAGTCGCCTGCGCAGTAAGGAAATCCAATGAACGCTTTCAATTACCGCGACGGTGAACTGCTCGCGGAAGGTGTGGCCCTGTCGGCCATCGCCGAACGTTTCGGCACCCCGACCTACGTGTACTCGCGCGCCCACATCGAGGCCCAGTACCGCAGCTATACCGATGCCCTGCAAGGCGTCGAGCACCTGGTCTGCTTCGCCGTAAAAGCCAACTCCAACCTTGGCGTGCTGAACATCCTGGCGCGCATGGGCGCAGGCTTCGACATCGTTTCCGGTGGCGAACTGGAGCGCGTGCTGGCCGCCGGCGGGCGTGCCGATCGCGTGGTGTTCTCGGGCGTGGGCAAGACCCGCGAAGACATGCGCCGGGCCCTGGAAGTCGGCGTGCACTGCTTCAACGTCGAGTCCAGCGACGAACTCGAGCGCCTGCAGGTCGTGGCCGCCGAGATGGGCAAGGTTGCCCCGGTCTCGGTGCGGGTCAACCCGGACGTCGATGCCGGTACCCACCCGTACATCTCCACCGGCCTCAAAGAGAACAAGTTCGGCATCGCCATCGCCGACGCCGAAGCCATCTACGTACGTGCCGCGCAGTTGCCTAACCTGGAAGTGGTCGGTGTCGACTGCCACATCGGCTCGCAGCTGACCAGCGTAGACCCGTTCCTCGACGCCCTCGACCGCCTGCTGGTGCTGGTCGACCGTCTCGCCGAATGTGGCATCCACCTGCGTCACCTGGACCTCGGCGGCGGTGTCGGGGTGCGTTATCGCGATGAAGAGCCGCCACTGGTGGCCGACTACATCAAGGCCATCCGCGAGCGCGTCGGCACCCGCGATCTGGCCCTGGTATTCGAGCCGGGCCGTTACATCGTGGCCAACGCCGGTGTCCTGCTGACCCGCGTGGAATACCTCAAGCACACCGAACACAAGGACTTCGCCATCATCGATGCGGCGATGAACGACCTGATCCGCCCGGCCCTGTACCAGGCCTGGATGGGCGTCAGTGCGGTCAAGCCGCGCGAAGGCGAAGGCCGTGCCTACGACCTGGTCGGGCCGATCTGCGAGACCGGCGACTTCCTGGCCAAGGACCGCCAGTTGAACCTCGCCGAAGGTGATCTGCTGGCTGTCCAGTCGGCGGGCGCCTATGGTTTTGTCATGAGCTCGAACTACAACACCCGTGGCCGTTGCGCAGAAATCCTGGTCGACGGCGACCAGGCCTTCGAAGTGCGCCGCCGCGAGACCGTCGCCGAACTGTACGCTGGCGAAAGCCTGCTGCCGGAGTGAACCCATGCTGCTGCGCTTTACCAAGATGCATGGGCTGGGCAACGACTTCATGGTCCTCGACCTGGTCAGCCAGCACGCTCACATCCAGCCCAAGCACGCCAAGCAATGGGGTGACCGCCACACCGGCATCGGTTTCGACCAGCTGCTGATCGTCGAGGCGCCGAACAATCCGGAAGTGGACTTCCGCTACCGGATCTTCAATGCCGATGGCTCCGAGGTCGAGCAGTGCGGCAACGGCGCGCGCTGCTTCGCCCGCTTCGTGCTGGACAAGCGCCTGACCGCGAAGAAACGCATCCGCGTGGAAACCAAGAGCGGCATCATCGTGCTGGACGTGCAGAACGATGGCCAGGTGAGTGTCGACATGGGCCCGCCGCGCTTCGTGCCAGGCGAGATCCCGTTCGTGGCCGATGAGCATGCGCTGAGCTACCCGCTGGAGGTCGACGGCCAGGTCCATTCGATTGCCGCCGTGTCCATGGGCAACCCGCATGCCGTGCTGCGCGTCGATGACGTGCGCACCGCACCTGTGCATACCCTCGGCCCGAAGATCGAGCACCACCCACGCTTCCCGCAACGGGTGAATGCCGGCTTCATCCAGGTCATCGACCGCCACCGCGCCAACCTGCGCGTATGGGAACGCGGTGCGGGCGAAACCCAGGCCTGCGGCACCGGTGCCTGCGCCGCTGCCGTGGCCGCGATCAGCCAGGGCTGGATGGATTCCCCGGTATCCCTGGACCTGCCCGGTGGCCGCCTGAACATCGAATGGGCCGGCCCCGGCAAACCCGTGTTGATGACCGGCCCGGCCGTGCGCGTCTACGAAGGACAGGTTCGTCTCTAAGCGAGTAACCGTCATGACCGATCAGCCCCAGGTTGTACCCCAGCAGTCCAGTGAGCTCGATGCCGAGGCGGTGGTCGCCTACTTGCGCGCCCACCCGACCTTCTTCGCCGAGCACGACGAGCTGCTGATCGAACAGCGCATTCCTCACCAGCGTGGCGACAGCGTGTCGCTGGTGGAGCGCCAGCTCAAGCTGCTGCGTGACCGCAACATCGAAATGCGCCATCGCCTGTCGCAACTGATGGACGTGGCCCGGGACAACGACCGGCTGTTCGACAAGACCCGCCGACTGATCCTCGACCTGCTCGACGCCGCGAGCCTGGAAGAAGTGGTGATGGCGGTCGAAGACAGCCTGCGCCAGGAGTTTCAGGTACCGTTCGTCAGCCTGATCCTGTTCGGCGACAACGCCGCCCCGGTCGGTCGCTGGGTCAGCAATACCGAGGCCCAACAGGCCATCGGCGGCTTGCTCGGCGGCGGCAAGACGGTCAGCGGCAACCTGCGCGAGAAAGAGCTGGCCTTCCTGTTCGGCGAGGAGCAGCGCCTCGAAGTGGGCTCCAGCGCCGTCGCGGCACTGGAATACCAAGGGCTTCACGGTGTGCTGGCGATCGGCAGCCGCGACCCGCAGCACTACAAGAGCAGCGTTGGCACCCTGTTCCTCGGCTATATCGCCGAAGTGCTGGGCCGGGTGGTCCCGCGCCTCACCCAGACCCTGCGTCCGGTGCGCTGATGGAACGCCAGCTGGAGGCTTATTGCGCACACCTGCGCAACGAGCGCCAGGTGTCGGAACACACCCTGCTGGCCTACCGACGCGACCTCGACAAGGTCATCGAATACTGCAACAGCCAAGGCATCGCAGGCTGGGGCGCACTGCAGATCCAGCAACTGCGCCAGCTGATCGCCCGCCAGCACCATCAGGGCCAGTCCTCGCGCAGCCTGGCGCGGCTGTTGTCGGCCGTTCGCGGCCTGTACCGCTACCTCAATCGCGAAGGCCTGTGCCAGCACGACCCGGCCAGCGGCCTGAGCGCGCCCAAGGGCGAGCGCCGGCTGCCCAAGGTGCTGGACACCGACCGCGCCCTGCAGTTGCTCGATGGCGGCGTCGACGATGACTTCATCGCCCGCCGTGACCAGGCCATCCTCGAGCTGTTCTATTCGTCCGGCCTGCGGCTTTCCGAGCTGACCAACCTCGACCTCGAACAACTCGACCTCGCCGCTGGCCTGGTCCAGGTGCTGGGCAAGGGCGGCAAGGCACGCGTGCTGCCGGTGGGCCGCAAGGCACGCGAGGCGCTGCAGGCGTGGTTCAAGCTGCGCGGCATCGGTGGCCCACGCGACAGCGCCGTGTTCATCACCCGCCAAGGCAATCGGCTCAGCCCCCGGGCCATCCAGATGCGGGTCAAGGCTGCCGGCGAGCGCGAGCTGGGCCAGCACCTGCACCCGCACATGCTTCGCCACTCCTTCGCCAGCCATGTGCTTGAATCGTCCCAGGACCTTCGCGCAGTGCAGGAAATGCTCGGCCATGCCGACATCAGCACCACGCAGATCTACACCCACCTGGACTTCCAGCACCTGGCCGCGGTGTACGACAGCGCCCACCCTCGGGCCAAACGCAGCAAAGGCACAGACTCATGAGCATCAAGCTGATCACCTTCGACCTCGACGACACCCTGTGGGATACCGCACCCGTCATCGCCAGCGCGGAAGTCGTGCTGCGCGACTGGCTGCAGGCCAATGCGCCGATCCTCGGTGGCGTGCCGGTAGAGCATCTGTTCGCCATCCGTGAACGCCTGGTGCAGGCCGAGCCGGGCCTCAAGCACCGGATCAGCGCCCTGCGCCGGCGGGTGCTGTTCCATGCCCTGGAAGAGGTCGGCTACAGCGAAAAGCACGCGCAGGAGCTGGCCAACGAAGGGTTCGAAGTGTTCCTGCATGCACGGCATCAGGTCGAGGTCTTCCCCGAGGTACAGCCGGTGCTGGAGATCCTGCGCCACCACTACACGCTGGGCGTGGTCACCAACGGCAATGCCGACGTGCGCCGCCTGGGGCTGGCGGACTACTTCAAGTTCGCCCTGTGTGCAGAAGACCTGGGGGTAGGCAAGCCAGACCCTGCGCCATTCATCGAGGCGTTGAAACGCGGCGAGGTCGAGGCCGGCGCGGCAGTGCATATCGGGGATCATCCCGGGGATGACATCGCTGGCGCCCAGCGGGCGGGCCTGCGAGCAGTCTGGTTCAATCCGCAGGGCAAGGATTGGGCTGGGGAGCGGGAGCCGGATGCACAGATTCAGCGCTTGTCCCAATTGCCTGATGTGCTTGCGCGCTGGCGCTGACCAGCGCTGCCCTACGCCATGCTCAACAATCCTGAAACTCAGGATTGGCTGATTTCCATCAAAGTTCGACACCCCTAACCTTGGACGCACTGGGTGTCGAACCTGTAAAGCCCGCAATCCACGTTTAGCGCTCTTGCGTTTCGACCACAGCCGAACTTGCTGCACCAAGACATTGAGTCATTCCTGAAACCTCAGGAGGCTTTTTCGTGCGCGAAGACCTGTTAAAAGAAACGACAACTTTTCCCGTCTTTAAATTAATGGGTCGCACTGGCATACCCCGCCAGGAAACGCGGCATCTCGCTATTCAATTTGAAGACAGATGAAGAAAAGAAACTATTGCACGTGCGACAAGAAGAGAAAAACCAGTAAACGGGTTGTCGTGGCTGCGATGGCCGGCAGCAGCCTGGTATTCGTCTCTCCCGCAGACGCCAACTGCGTTGCAACCACTACCTCCGTGATGTGCGACGCTGGCGATCCCTATACCTCGCCGATTGGCAGCAGGTCTGCTGTAGACGGATTCAATGTCGTGCTCGGTGCCGGTAGTCAACTCAACATTGGTGATGCTTCAGGCATCACGTTGGGCAACACTGGCTCCATTACCTTGCAACAGGGTGCGTCCGTCAGAAACACCGGCCAACAATCCTACGGAAGCTATGGAGCCGGCGAGGCGATCAACGCCATGGGCGACGGCAACACCATCTCGAACCGAGGCACGATCCGTGGCGGCGCAAGCTCGGCGATCTTCTTTGCAAACAGCGGTGCGCTGATTGGACATGGCCGGAACCGGATCGACAACTTCGGAACCATCATCGCCGGCGCGAACGGCGAGGCACTTGGCAGTTACGGAAGTGTAGGGATCGACTTCATCAATCGGCCCGGCTCGACAGTAGTGGGCAACCTGAACTTCCAAGGTGGTAATGACACTGTTGTTCTGGGCAATGATTCGACCTTCTCCGGAAACCTCGACGGTGGCGGCGGAACAAACACGTTGCGCCTGGACGCAGACCCCGGAAATTCAGACCTCTTGGCCGGGCAAGTCAAGAACTTCACATTCATCAACAAGACGGGGTTGGGTACCTGGACTTTAGGTGGGCAACTGCGGCCGAACGACAGAACCGCACAGGCGACCCTGGCCGTTCAAGCCGGCACCCTCCTCTTGGGGGCCAACTATAGCCACTTCACCGGCACTACCATCGTCGACAATGCCGGAACACTGATGGGGGCAGGCGAGCAATTTCCGCAGAACATCACTAACAATGGTCAGGTTCTATTTGATCAGCCAACGGACGCTGTCTATGGTGGCGTGATTTCCGGTACCGGGAGGGTGACCAAGTCCGGTTCCGGTGCACTCGCACTTGCCGGCAACAACACCTACGCTGGCGGCACCACCCTCGAGGCCGGCACGCTGGCACTGAGTGGCACGGGAACGCTGGGGGCCAGCACCGGCACAACGACCGTCCTGGGTGGCGCGCTCGATCTGGGTGGAACCACGCAAAGCCAGGCGGCGCTGAACCAGTTCGGCGGCACCGTGCGGGGCGGGACACTGACGCCCTGACCGACCAGAACGTGCCGGTCGCTGGCTTCGACAGCGGCTGGGACGGCAAGAGCCTGAGCAAGTCGGGTGGAGGCTTGCTGGTATTGTCGGCTGCCAATACCCATACCGGCGGCACGACAGTCGAGGCCTGGTAGGCACGAGCGTGCCGTGAGATTCGAGCAGCCAGAAAAAAGCCCGCAGCGACGGCGGGCTTTTTTGCATTCAGCCACTCAGATAGGGCGGCTGCCGTACTTGTTGTCCGGCTTCTTGGGCGGGTCGGCGACCACGTTGGCCTCGACTTCCTGCACCTTGCCACCACGCGACAGGAATTCTTCCATCGCCTTGGCCAGGGCATCACGCTCCTTCTGCTTGGCTTCCATGCTCGGCATCTCGTCTACCGAGACAGCCGCCTTGGACTTGCCCTTGGCAGCCGGTGCCGGGCTGCTGTCGTCATCGCCAGCATCTTCTGCACCATCGTCAGCCGCCGCTTCGAGGCCTTCATCAGCCTCGTCTTCGTCGCCTACTTCGAGGTCATCATTTTCCAGATCGTCGTCGCTCATGTTCTACCTCATGACTTGCGAAAAGCAGGTTAGTTATAGACCAGTGCAGCCGTAGACCGGCAGCCACCAGTGAAAATTCAACTGGCCGTGGGTTAGGCCACTGCCCTTGGGTCGGCGCTCCTGATGGGAGTCGCCACCCGGCAGGCCCTGCTCCTGGCAGGACCTGAAAAATCCTTGAACCCCTGCTGGCCACACGTTATTGGCAAGCCTAGCAAAGGCTGAGGGAGCGTGCGGACATCTCGTCTCACACCCCTCGGCGCGCATTCTAGCGCGCCCGTGGAAAAAGCAAAGCTCCATAAACGCCCTGCTTGTTGTAAGTTTTCGCCCTACGTCGCGAACGTGACGGATAAACCGTTTGCACTGCGGAAAAAGGCAAAAAACAGGCAAAAAAATGCCCGGCAAGCCGGGCAAGTTTTCCAGCGTCGCAGTTACAGGTTGTAGCCGCGTTCGTTGTGTTGAGCCAGGTCGAGGCCGACCGACTCTTCTTCTTCGTTTACCCGCAGGCCCATCACCACATCCAGCACCTTGAGGATCACGTAGGTGACGATGGCGGTGTAGACCACGGTGAAGATCACGCCCTTGGCCTGGATCCAGACCTGGGCCCCGATATCGGTGACCGCGCCGAAACCGCCCAGGGCCGGTGCCGCGAACACGCCGGTCAGGATGGCACCAATGATGCCGCCGATGCCGTGCACGCCGAACGCGTCGAGCGAGTCGTCATAGCCCAGCTTGCGCTTGAGGCTGGTGGCGCAGAAGTAGCAGATCACACCCGACGCCAGGCCGATCACCAGCGCGCCCATCGGGCCGACGGTGCCGGCCGCCGGAGTGATTGCGACCAGGCCTGCCACCACGCCGGAGGCGATGCCCAGGGCGCTGGGTTTGCCGTGGAAGATCCATTCGGCGAACATCCAGCCCAGCGCAGCGGCAGCGGTGGAGATCTGGGTCACCAGCATGGCCATGCCGGCAGTGCCATTGGCGGCCGCGGCGGAGCCTGCGTTGAAGCCGAACCAGCCGATCCACAGCATGGCCGCGCCCATCAGGGTGTAGCCCAGGTTGTGCGGCGCCATCGGGGTGGTCGGGTAGCCCTTGCGCTTGCCCAGCACCAGGCAGCACACCAGGCCAGCGACACCGGCATTGATGTGCACCACCGTACCGCCTGCGAAGTCGAGCACGCCCCAGTCCCACATCAGCGCGCCGTCACCGCTCCAGACCATGTGCGCGATGGGGGCGTAGACCAGGGTGAACCAGATGCCCATGAACACCAGCATCGCGGAGAACTTCATGCGCTCGGCGAAGGCACCGACGATCAGCGCCGGGGTGATGATGGCGAAGGTCATCTGGAAGGTGATGAAGACTGCCTCAGGGAACAGTGCGGCAGCAGAGGTCAGCCCCGATGGCGTCACGCCACTAAGGAAGGCCTTGGAGAAGCCACCGACAAAGGAATTGAAGTTGAGCACGCCCTTTTCCATACCGGTGGTATCGAAGGCCATGCTGTAGCCGTAGACGACCCAGAGAATGCTCATCAGGCCGGTGATGGCGAAACACTGCATCATGACCGACAGCACGTTCTTCGAACGCACCATGCCGCCGTAGAACAGGGCCAGGCCGGGGATGGTCATGAACAGCACCAGCGCCGTGGCCGTGAGCATCCAGGCGGTGTCCCCGGAGTTCAGCACCGGGGCAGTTTCCTCTGCCAGGGCAAGGCTCGGCATTACGAGGGACAATAGGGCTCCTAGCCCTGCGATCTTACGCAGAGTCATGTTGTTTTCTCCTGGGGCGTTGGGTTTGGTGAGGCTTTTTTCGGCGCTTAGATCGCGTCGGTATCGGTTTCGCCGGTACGGATGCGGATCGCCTGCTCCAGATTCACCACGAAGATCTTGCCGTCACCGATCTTGCCGGTGTTGGCAGCCTTGGTAATGGCTTCGATCACGCGGTCGAGGTCCTTGTCGTCGATGGCCACGTCGATCTTCACCTTGGGCAGGAAGTCGACCACGTACTCCGCACCGCGATACAGCTCGGTGTGGCCCTTCTGCCGGCCGAAGCCTTTGACTTCGGTGACGGTAATACCTTGCACGCCGATTTCCGACAGCGACTCGCGTACGTCGTCCAGCTTGAACGGCTTGATGATGGCTGTGACTAGCTTCATGAAACTCTCTCCCGATTTGGTGGACTTGCCCCAGGAAAACAAACCCGTCTCAAGTCTAAGCGCAGCGCCTGGCTTTGTAACGCGTCGTCGGCATCCCGCTCCGCGTGCGCACTGCCTGGTCACAAGGAACTGCATCAGTGCATGGCTCGCTCAGGTCT
The DNA here is from genome assembly GCF_000730665.1 of Pseudomonas plecoglossicida NBRC 103162 = DSM 15088. Classification (GTDB taxonomy): domain Bacteria; phylum Pseudomonadota; class Gammaproteobacteria; order Pseudomonadales; family Pseudomonadaceae; genus Aquipseudomonas; species Aquipseudomonas plecoglossicida. Next base: position 8,107 of record NZ_BBIV01000011.1, on the reverse strand, counting down.
TTGCAGAAACCTTGCCAGTTCGCTTAAAACGCGGGAAAACAATGGCTTGAAGGAAACACTCGGGATTGGCCAGTCGCCAGCATGGAAAAGACGCACAACTTCGGTGCGCAGCAGCCTGGGGGCTGCTCGAAAAACGTGCAATCAAAGGCAGATTTTCACCGTGCTACACTGCGAGCCATTTCCCAGTATCAGTGGACAGCCGCACATGCTCGCGCCCAAAGCCCTTCTCGATGCCCTGAGCGACCAGGCCTCACGCCTGTTCAGCGGTGACACCGCACAGCCCCGCGCCGAACTGGAAAGCCAGTTCAAGGTGCTGATGCAAGGTGCCTTCAGCAAGCTCGACCTGGTCAGCCGCGAAGAATTCGACAGCCAGATGGTGGTCCTCGCGCGCACTCGCGCACGCCTGGAAGCCCTGGAAAAACAGGTTGCCGAGCTGGAAGCCCGGATTGCGCCAGCCGCACAGGAATAAACAATCGTCAAAGGAGTGCTTGAAGATGAAAGTCAGTGCCCGCAATGTCTTTGAAGGTACCGTCAGCGCCGTTCAGCCCGGTGCAGTCAACGCCGAGGTCGAACTGACCCTGGCTGGCGGCGAGAAGCTGGTGGCGGTCGTGACCATGACCAGCCTGCATAACCTTGGCATCAACGTTGGCAAGCAAGCTGTTGCGCTGGTCAAGGCGCCCTGGGTCGTGCTGATGACCGATGCAGCTGGCTACCGGCTCTCTGCGCGCAATGCCCTGGAAGGCGAAGTGGTGCGCATCGGCGACGGCGCGGTCAACGCCGAAGTGGTGCTGAAGCTGGCCGGTGGCACCGAAGTGTCCTCCATCGTCACCCGCGAAGCGGTGCAGGAGCTGGGCCTGGCGGCCGGCGTCAAGGCCACCGCGCTGATCAAGGCATCGCACATCATCCTCGGCGCCAAGCCCTAGAAAGAAAGCCTGCCTCAGGCAGAAGCCCGCTGGCGGTGCGATCTTGAGCCGCCAGCCGTTGGCGGCAGATCCCTGGCCTCCAGATCACCTCGAAACAGCGTTGCACCGCAAACGGTGATAAAGGTCTTCACCACGCTGTGCGCGTTCAGTATCTGCGCGCGTATCTGTTCGATGACAGGATCATCCGGCTGCAGCGCGACGGCTCGGTTGGCCCATTCGATGGCGGCGAAGCGGCTCTGCTTGCGCGTACCCTGCCCTTGCATCCAGGCAAGGCCGAGCTCTGCACAGGCCCGCCCGGCGATTCCCGCATCGGGGAACGCGACCAGCTCCAGCAGAAAGGCCACCCCCTCTTCACGCTCACGCACATCGCCATGCAGGCGTTGCAGTATGCCCAGCTGCAATCGTGCACGGCCATCGAGCTGCTCGTTGCCCAGGCAATCGAGCAGCATGCGCCTGACCGACAGCATCGCCCGCCGCTCATCCAGCCCGTCGCCATCACGCATGCGCTGGCAGGCCAGATCGTACTTGGCCATCTGGCTGCCTGACTGTGCGGCGCACAGCAACCAATGCGCCGCTGATGCAGCATCACGGTAGTGATCGGGGGTGTCGGCCAGGCGGCCGCAGTGCAGGGCATAGAGTGCGGCGGCGGCCTCCGGCAATTTGCGCTCGGCACATTGCTGGTAAAGGAAATACGCCGCCTCGTGCAGGTTCGCCGCCCACAGCAGGCGCGGCACTTCCAGCACATCGAAGCCCAGGCCCTCGCGCCCACGTTGGCGGTTGACCGCTGCGTCCAGCCACAGCTGCGCCTGCTCGGCAGATTGCCGGAAACCCCACAAGCCAAACTGGTGCCCTGCTGCGCGCAACGCGCAGGCCGCAACCTGCCTGCGGTTTTCACACAGACGCTCGATGGCGATGCGCAAGGCCGCAGTGACATTCTGCCCACCGTGAAACAGCACCAGGCATACGAAGCTGTGGAATGGCTCGCCGATGGCCTCGACGAAACCTTGGTCAGGGTAGAGCTCGACACTGGCAACGAAGTCCGGCAACGCACCCGGACAATCGCGCAGCGAGGCGTAGCGCAGAGCGCCACGCAAGGCCAGCAAGGTGGCGCGCTCCTTGGCCCGCAGATCATGCTTGACCCAGGCCTCGAAGGTTTGCTGCCACGCCAGGATGTGTTGCGACTGATCGGCTTTCGGTAGCCAGAACGCATCTTCAACGGCCAGCCAGCGGATGGCATTGCGCAGCCGCTCATCCCAGTTCTGGCAGTGTGGGCCGCCGGCGAGCTCATCGATTGCTTCGTAGCTCCCCCCCCATCGCGGGGTCAGATAGCGCGCACAGGCTTCGACGGCCTCGAAACATCCAGGCCGCCAGGCAAGGGCCTGACGCAGCCAGTAATCCTTGGCGCGCTCCCCTTCGGTCAGGCGTGGTTCGAGGCATCCGGGCAATGCCTGGGGCAACTCCACCAGCGGTGCCAGGCCATAGTTGACCAGCAGCGGCGCCGCTGCCTCCTGCACTTCCACGTCGGCGTGCGCGTTCGGCCGAAAGCGCGCCACCTGACCGCGGAAAAGTTCGCCCAGCCAGCCGGGCTCATGGAAATGCGCACAGATCTGCAGCATGCCGATAGCGGCAGCAACAGGTTGCGGGCTGCGCTCCATGGCCCGCAAGAAATGCGCCGCGCCCAGTTCACAGGCTTGCTCGGCAGCCAGACGGCGCTCTTGAGAAACGGCATCGGCCGCGCCAATGCCACGGATGCGACACGCCCGGTTGAAGCAGTGAAAGCCCATCGCGACCTGAGGGTGATAAGCCTTGGGACAGGCGTAGATCCACGCCTTGAGCAACTGTGTCAGCGCCTTGCTGCCGCCTACATCCCAGTCGACCAGCATATGCCCCTGGACGGCTTCCAGATATGCCGGGCACTCGCCCGATGGCGCCTGCTGCCACTGGCTTTGGAGGCGATCGAAGTAGCGGTCGAGTTCAACGAATTCATTGGCCTGCACCCGTTCACGGATCTGTTGGCGGGCGCGAATGAGTGTTTGCACAGGCAGTACCTTAAGTCCATTTATGGATCGCGTTGTCATCCGATGGCAACGGCAGCAACGCTTGAACACTAAGTCATGAATCGGCGCTGCGCAAAGTTATTGGATCCATTTTTTGCGAGAATTTGTGAAAAGGCAGGGAAAAGCCCTGGCCTGAAAAACCATGACGCACTCTTCTTGCGCGCTTGGTTGTCCTGCTCACTATGCTTGCCAAGGCCGCAGGAAGCGGCGCCTTCCTCAGTGACAACGGAGTGTCCATGTCCCTTGCCCTCGTCCACAGTCGCGCCCAGGTTGGCGTGCAGGCACCGTCGGTCAGCGTCGAAACCCATCTTGCCAACGGGCTGCCCCATCTCACCCTGGTCGGTCTGCCGGAGACCACGGTCAAGGAAAGCAAGGACCGCGTGCGCAGCGCCATCGTCAATTCCGGCTTGAACTACCCGCAACGGCGCATTACCCAGAACCTGGCCCCTGCCGACCTGCCCAAGGACGGTGGCCGTTACGACCTGGCAATCGCCTTGGGCATTCTTGCTGCCGACGCCCAGGTGCCGCTGGCAAGCCTGGAGGATATCGAATGCCTGGGCGAACTGGCGCTTTCCGGCAAACTGCGCCCTGTGCAGGGTGTGCTGCCGGCGGCCTTGGCCGCGCGCGAAGCCGGGCGGGCGTTGGTGGTGCCGCGGGAGAACGCCGAGGAAGCAAGCCTGGCTGGCGGGTTGCTGGTGTATGCGGTGGGTCACTTGCTGGAGCTGGTCGCCCACCTCAACGGGCAGGTGCCGTTGCCGCCTTTCTGCGCCAATGGCCTGGTTCTGCAGCACCAGCCCTACCCCGACCTGAGCGAAGTGCAGGGCCAGGTTGCCGCCAAGCGCGCCTTGCTGCTGGCGGCAGCCGGGGCGCACAACCTGCTTTTCACTGGCCCCCCAGGTACCGGCAAGACCTTGCTCGCCAGCCGCCTGCCCGGGTTGTTGCCGCCACTGGACGAGCACGAAGCCCTGGAGGTCGCGGCCATCCAGTCGGTGAGCGGGAAAACGCCATTACGCAGTTGGCCACAACGGCCATTTCGCCATCCCCATCACTCCGCATCAGGCCCGGCGCTGGTGGGTGGCAGCAGCCGGCCACAGCCCGGCGAAATCACCCTCGCGCACCATGGCGTGCTGTTTCTGGACGAGCTACCGGAGTTCGAGCGACGCGTGCTGGAAGTGCTGCGCGAGCCCCTGGAGTCCGGCGAAATCGTCATCGCACGGGCACGGGACAAAGTGCGCTTTCCCGCGCGTTTCCAGTTGGTGGCGGCCATGAACCCCTGCCCGTGTGGCTACCTTGGCGACCCTACTGGCCGCTGCCGCTGCAGCACCGAGCAGATCCAGCGCTACCGCAACAAACTCTCCGGCCCCTTGCTGGACCGTATCGACCTGCACCTGACCGTGGCCCGGGAAACCACCACGCTCGACCACCGCCCCAGCGGTGAAAACAGTGCTGAGGTGGCGGCCCGAGTGGCGCAGGCGCGTGAAGTGCAGCAGGCCCGGCAAGGGTGTGCCAATGCGTTTCTGGACCTTGAAGGGCTAAGGCAGCATTGCCCGCTGCAAGCGACTGACCAGGCCTGGCTGGAAAGTGCCTGCGAACGCCTGACGCTTTCCTTGCGCGCCGCCCACAGGCTGTTGAAGGTGGCACGCACGCTGGCCGACCTCGAAGGTGCCGGTTCGATTGCCCGAACTCACCTTGCCGAGGCACTGCAGTACCGTCCTGGCAGCCAGTAGGCCTTATCGCCGGCAAGCCGGCTCCCACAGGTGCCTGTAGGAGCTGGCTTGCCAGCGATTGGGCCCTGGAGGTCAATGCAGTCGGTTCTTGGCCACCTCGATATCGTTCATCAGCGCCTTGGCCATGGCACTCAGGTAGTCCGCTGCGCCGAGCAACTTGTGGTCATCTTCCATATCGCCCTCGCGGACCAGGTGCTTGATGTAACCCAGCAACACCGAGACCTGCTCGTAGGCATCATCGATCGGAATCCCAGGCTGCACCCGCAGCAGGTCAACCGGCGGATTGCCGACATCGAGGAAGGTCACCACGCCGACGGTGGCGAGGGCTTTGGTTTGGTCTGCCATCGCGTCATCCCTCCACCTGTTGGCCATACAGCCGAGCGTGCACATGCTCCACCAGCGAATAGGCGATCTCGCTGGCATGCATGGCATTGCTCAGCATGCTCAGGCCGTGTTCGCCGGCGCGGGAGCGGCAGTGCTCGTCGAGGGTTTCGATGACGCCGCGTAGCAACTCGCTGGCGTGGGCAAGGGCGTCAGGCGGGTACAGGTCGGATTGGACGGTGAAGAATGGGGTGGTGATAGGTTTACGGCGGGGTGGGTCGGGGACGATCTTCTTCATGGTGTAATTCCAGCTTCACAGGCAAAGGGAACTACCACCTGAATCTTTCTCATGGATTGAAGGTGGCAGCCGTACGCGGGTGTGAGAAAGCCGATAGAAGCTAGCAAACACTCGGCCAGGCGAAAGCCCGCCCACGTACGGCCACCATAACGGTGCTGCTAGCTGATCTGTCGGGTTCTCATGCCCGGTCGCCAGAGCGACCCGAAAACGTTATCCGTGAGGCATTTCCCCGACAACAGCGAAACTTCAGCAGCGCTCGTAGGATAATTCCCAAGCATGAAAAACCTGAAGCATTTGGTTTCAGGTTCAGAAAAATCTTACGGCTGCTGGCCCTATCGCTGGCAAGCCGGCTTGCCGGCGATAGGGCCCTCGAAGTCAATGCAGCCTGTTCTTGGACACCTCGATATAGCCCGCTGATTGTCCCCCTCAAAGGGACAATGTTTCTCCCATAACCCCGATTGTGCAAACCCTTCACGGTCCCCAGAATTGTCCGCCACACTGTTCTAACGCTGCCCCGGCAGCTCATGGAGTACGAGCCAATGCCACACGAAGGCAGCCTTCTGCAAACCGCGGTGATCTTCCTGCTCGCCGTCGTCCTCGCCGTCCCTCTGGCCAAGCGCCTGCAGCTGGGGGCCGTGATCGGCTACCTGCTCGCCGGCGTGGCCATCGGCCCGCAGGCCCTGGGCCTGATCCGCGACACCGAAAGCGTCGCGCACATCTCCGAACTGGGCGTGGTCCTGCTGCTGTTCATCATCGGCCTGGAACTGTCGCCCAAACGCCTGTGGCTGATGCGCAAATCAGTGTTTGGTGTCGGTACCGCCCAGGTCCTCCTGACCGGCGCGGTGATCGGCGCCATTGCCCTGTTCGGTTTCGGGCAGTCGCTGCCGGCCGCCGTAGTGCTTGCCCTGGGCCTGGCGCTGTCGTCCACCGCCCTGGGCCTGCAAAGCCTGGCCGAAAGCAAGCAGCTCAACGCCCCCCATGGCCGCCTGGCCTTTGCCATTCTGCTGTTCCAGGACATCGCCGCGATCCCGCTGATCGCGCTGGTGCCGCTGTTGGCGGCCAGTGGTCCGGACACCAGCCACGGCGACAGCCTGCAGCACGGCCTGAAAGTGTTCGCCAGCATCGCCATCGTCATCGTCGGCGGCCGCTATCTGCTACGCCCGGTGTTCCGCATCGTGGCCCGCACCGGCCTGCCGGAAGTGTCCACCGCCACCGCGCTGCTGGTGGTGATCGGTACGGCCTGGTTGATGGAGGAAGCCGGCATTTCCATGGCGTTGGGTGCATTCCTCGCCGGCCTGTTGCTGGCCGACTCGGAATACCGGCATGAACTGGAATCGCAGATCGAACCGTTCAAGGGCCTGCTGCTGGGGCTGTTCTTCATCAGCGTCGGCATGGGCGCCAACCTGCGCTTGCTGCTGGAAATGCCATTGCTGGTGCTGGGCCTGACGTTGCTGCTGGTGGCGGTCAAGCTGGTGCTGCTGATCGGCGTCGGGCGCATCGCCGGTGGCCTCAACAGCGCCAGCGCGCTGCGCCTGGGCATGGTGCTGGCAGCAGGTGGCGAATTTGCCTTCGTGGTGTTCAAGCTGGGCAAGGACCAGGGCTTGTTCGACACCCTGACCTACGACTTGCTGCTGATGACCATCACCCTGTCGATGGCCATCACCCCGCTGTTGATGCTCGGCTGTGCCCGCGCCCTCAATCGCCCGCAACCCCCGCGTGAAGTGCCCGAGCAATACAAGGCCATCGACGCCGGCACCCCGCGCGTGGTGATCGTCGGCATGGGCCGCATGGGGCAGATCGTGTCACGCATCCTGCGCGCGCAGAAGATCCCGTTCATTGCCCTGGAGACCTCGGTGGATGCCATCGAGATGACCCGCATGTTCGAACAGGCCCCGGTGTTCTACGGCGACCCGCTGCGCCCCGAGGTGCTGCATGCGGCCAAGGTCGGCGAGGCGGAGTACATCGTGATCACCACCGACGACCCCGAAGTGACCACGCGAACGGCTGAACGGGTCAAGCGTCTGTACCCCCACCTGAAAGTGCTGGCCCGAGCGCGCAACCGCCAGCATGTGCACAAGCTGGTGGATGTAGGGGCCGAACCGATCCGCGAGACCTTCTATTCGAGCCTGGAGATGACCCGGCGGGCGCTGGTCGGCCTGGGGCTGAGCGATGAGCAGGCGGCGGACCGCATCGAGCGCTTCACCCAGCATGACGAGGAAGTGCTGGTCACACAGGGCCAGGTGCGCAATGACCGCGCCAAGGTGATGCAGACGGCGAAGGAGGCGCGGGTGGAGTTGGAGCGGTTGTTCGATTCGGATGCGGATTGAGGGTGAGGGTGAGGGTGAGAGTCAGAGCGTTCGCCGTTAGTGATTCATCGTTCTCGAGATCGAGCGCCGCGCGGGCGGCGCTCGATCTCAATGACACCGGATGACTAACGACATGCGCCCAGCGGCCTCAATTACCTATTTGGCCAGCCGCGTCTCCAGCCTGAACGGCATCGAACTGGCAGAGGATTTGTCCAAGCACTGGCATTGAGTCAATGCCTGTGAATTGATGCTGCCAGCCATGGCCCTATCGCTGGCAAGCCAGCTCCCACAGATAATGCACTGCGCGGTCCTTGTGGGAGCCGGCTTGCCGGCGATAGGGCCACAGCAGACAACAAAAAAGGCCGGCCCCCAATGGGAGCCGGCCTTGTTGCATCACGCCGCCAGGTATTACTTGGCAGCAGTCAACGCGTTATAGCTGGTGATCAGGTTGCGGTAGTCCGGGATGTGATTGGAA
>NZ_BBIV01000012.1 GCF_000730665.1 Pseudomonas plecoglossicida NBRC 103162 = DSM 15088 | reverse complement strand
GCTCGCGATGCGCCGCGCGGGCGGCGCTCGATCTCGTGAACGCCGAAAATCCGCCGACCTGCACCTACAGGCCCCGCCAATTCGTGACTGGCCGTTCCCGATCCGCGGCGGATGTATTATCGTGGCGTGGTGCGCATATAACAGCAGCCCGAGCGATCGGGCATCTGCAAGACAATCGAGGGTGTCATGAGTAACGAGAGCATTAACTGGGACAAGCTGGGTTTCGACTACATCAAGACCGACAAGCGCTACCTGTCCGTATGGCGCAATGGCGAGTGGGACAAAGGCACCCTGACCGAAGACAACGTGCTGCACATCAGTGAAGGCTCCACTGCCCTGCACTATGGCCAGCAGTGCTTCGAAGGCCTGAAGGCCTATCGTTGCAAGGACGGCTCGATCAACCTGTTCCGCCCAGACCAGAACGCGGCCCGCATGCAGCGCAGCTGCGCACGCCTGCTGATGCCACAGGTGCCGACCGATGTGTTCGTCGAAGCGTGCAAGCAAGTGGTCAAGGCCAACGAGAAGTTCGTCCCGCCGCACGGCAAGGGTGCCCTGTACCTGCGTCCGTTCGTGATCGGCACCGGCGACAACATCGGCGTGCGTACCGCCCCCGAGTTCATCTTCTCGATCTTCGCCATCCCGGTTGGCTCGTACTTCAAAGGCGGCATGAAGCCGCACAACTTCCAGATTTCCAGCTTCGACCGCGCGGCCCCGCAGGGCACCGGCGCAGCCAAGGTCGGCGGCAACTATGCGGCCAGCCTGCAGCCGGGCGCTGAAGCGAAGAAAGCCAACTTCGCCGACGCCATCTACCTCGACCCGCTGACCCACACCAAGATCGAGGAAGTCGGTTCGGCCAACTTCTTCGGCATCACTGCCAACAACGAGTTCGTCACCCCGAAATCGGCCTCGGTGCTGCCTGGCATCACCCGCCTGTCGCTGATGGAACTGGCACAATCGCGCCTGGGCCTGACCGTGATCGAAGGCGATGTCGAGATCAGCAAGCTCGACCGCTTCATCGAAGCCGGCGCGTGCGGCACCGCGGCGGTGATCACCCCGATCGGCGGTATCGAGTACAACGGCAAGCTGCACGTGTTCCATGACCTGGAAAAGGTCGGCCCGGTTACCCAGAAGCTCTACAACGAGCTGACCGGTATCCAGAGCGGTGACGTGGAAGCGCCAGCTGGCTGGATCGTCAAGGTCGCCTGATCCGCTGCTTCAGGTCGACTATCGGGGCATGCCAGTCGTTGGCATGCCCCGTTTTTTTGGGCTGAATGCTCCGGCACTATCGCCGGCAAGCGGGCTCCCACAGGTCAAGATGCTGCATTGAGCCAAGGACGGGACCGCCAGATGAATTTTTCTTAAATCGCCGTTTGGCTATTCTTTGGCACAATCAAGTCTTCTCTAGACGCCCAGGAACGAGCATGCCACGCGTACTGACCATCGAAGACGACGCCGTTACCGGCCAGGAAATCGTCGCCGAACTGACCAGCCACGGTCTCGATGTGGAGTGGGCCGACAACGGCCGTGAAGGCCTGGCCAAGGCCATTGCCGGCGGTTACGACCTGATCACCCTGGACCGCATGCTGCCCGAAGTCGATGGCCTGACGATCGTCACCACCCTGCGCAACCTCAAGATCGCCACGCCAATCCTCATGATCAGCGCCCTGTCCGACGTGGACGAACGTGTACGAGGCCTGCGCGCCGGCGGTGACGACTACCTGACCAAACCGTTCGCCTCCGACGAGATGGCCGCCCGCGTCGAAGTGCTGCTGCGCCGCAACAGCGTGCCGATGACCCAGACCCGCCTGCAGGTCGCCGACCTGCAACTGGACCTGATCAGCCATGAGGCCCGCCGCGGCGAGCAGACCCTCAACCTGCTGCCCACCGAGTACAAGCTGCTGGAATACCTGATGCGCCACAGTGGCCAGGTGATCACGCGGATGATGATCTTCGAGGAAGTCTGGGGCTACCACTTCGACCCCGGCACCAACCTGATCGACGTGCACATCGGTCGCTTGCGCAAGAAGATCGACTCACCCGGCCAGTCGCCGCTGATCCGTACGGTACGGGGCTCCGGCTATGCCATTGCTGAACCCGTCTAAGGGCTGGAGTTCCTCGACCAGCCGTTTGCTGGCGCTGTACAGCTTCCTCTTCGTGGCCTGGAGCAGCATCCTCATGGGGGTGCTGTACTTCGAGGTCTCCAGCTACCTGAACAAACTCACCCGCCACTCCATGCTGCAGCGCCAGCACCTGTTCGCCCACATGAGTGGCAAACAGCTGGACGACGCCCTGATCGCCAGCCAGGCCTTCGAGGAACGGGCCTTCGACGCCTATGGCCTGTTCGATGCCCAGCTCAACCCGGTCGGCGGGCGCATCCGCGCCATTCCACCGGGCCTTGGCCTGGACGGCAAGGTGCACGAACTCAAGCGCTGCCTGGACGCCGATGACCCGCACATGCCGCGCGACAGCTGCGACGCCGTGGCGATCAAGGTGCAGGACGGCCGCTGGCTGGTGCTGTTCCGCGACAACGGCTCGCTGTTCGTGGTCACCCGCATCATCCTGCATGCGCTGCTATGGGGCATTTCGCTCACCCTGATCCCTGGCTTTGCCGGCTGGTACCTGCTGCGCCGCCGGCCACTCAAGCGCATTCGTGCGATCCAGGCCCAGGCCGAGCTGATCGTCGCCGGCGATCTCACCCACCGCCTGCCGCTGTCGGCACGGCGCGACGAACTGGACATGCTGGCGGCCATCGTCAATGCCATGCTCGACCGTATCGAGCGGCTGATGCACGAGGTCAAAGGGGTCTGCGACAACATTGCCCATGACCTGCGCACGCCCCTTACCCGCCTGCGCGCACAGCTGTACCGCATCCGTCAGCAGAGCGAAGCGGACTCAGCACAAGCCGAGGCGCTGGACCAGGCCATCGGCGAGACCGACACCTTGATGGCACGGTTTCGCGGGCTGTTGCGCATCAGCGAGCTGGAAGATCGACAGCGCCGCGCCGGTTTCGTCGAGCTCGATCCGCATGAGCTGCTGGTGGAACTGCATGATTTCTACCTGCCCCTGGCCGAGGACGGCGGCATTCGCCTGCAACTGCAACAGCCCGAGCAACTGCCGGCACTGCATGGTGATCGCGAGCTGCTGTTCGAGGCCCTGGCCAACCTGGTGGGCAACGGTATCAAGTTCACCCCTGAAGGGGGTCAGGTGGCCATCCGCGCAACGCAGGACGAGCTGGGCGTGCACATTGCCATCGAGGACAGCGGGCCGGGGATTCCTGAAGCAGAACGGACTGCCGTGTTGAAGCGGTTCTATCGCAGTGACGAGGGCCACCGGCACCCAGGGTTCGGGCTGGGGTTGTCGATCGTCGCGGCGATCGTCGACCTGCATGGGTTCGGACTGGAGATTGGAGAGAGCGAGATGGGTGGGGCCAAGCTGGTGTTGCATTGCCCGTTGGCCGGGTTGGCCAAATAGAAGCTGGGGCCGCACAGCGGCCCCAGTTGTCAGTCAGCCAGACGCCAGGTCGTGCCGCCCTTGCCGTCTTCCAGCACCACGCCCATGGCGGTCAGCTGGTCGCGGATACGGTCCGACTCCGCCCAGTTCTTGTCCGCACGCGCCTGCAGGCGCGCCTGGATCAAGGCTTCGACTTCAGCCGCATCGACCTTGCCTTCTGCCCCCGCACGCAGGAAGTCATCGGCTTCGAGCTGCAGCACACCAAGCACGTCACCCAGTTCACGCAGGCGACCGGCCAGGCCGGCAGCGGCGTCGAGGTCGCTGCCACGCAGGCGGTTGATCTCGCGCACCAGGTCGAACAACACGGCGCAGGCTTCAGGCGTGCCGAAGTCGTCGTTCATCGCCACACTGAAGCGCTCGACGAACTCCTCACCCCCCTTGGCCGGCACGCGCGGCAGGCCACGCAGGGCGTGGTAGAAGCGCTCCAGGGCGCCCTTGGCGTCGCGCAGGCTGTCTTCGGAGTAGTTGATGGCACTGCGGTAGTGGCTGGCCACCAGCAGGTAACGCACCACCTCCGGGTGATACTTGTCGAGCACGTCTCGGATGGTGAAGAAGTTGTTCAACGACTTGGACATCTTCTCGCCATTGATGCGGATCATGCCGCAGTGCATCCAGGCGTTGGCGTACTGCTTGCCGGTCGCGGCCTCGCTCTGGGCGATCTCGTTCTCATGGTGCGGGAACTCCAGGTCGCTGCCGCCGCCATGGATGTCGAAGCTCTCGCCCAGGCAGCAGGTGGACATCACCGAGCACTCGATGTGCCAGCCCGGACGGCCAGGGCCCCAAGGCGAATCCCAATACGGCTCGCCCGGCTTGACGCCCTTCCACAGCACGAAGTCGAGCGGGTCCTGCTTGGCTTCGTCGACTTCGATCCGGGCGCCGATGCGCAGGTCTTCGATCTTCTTGCGCGACAGCTTGCCGTAGCCGACGAACTTGCCGACCCGGTAATAGACGTCGCCATTGCCCGGCGCGTAGGCATAGCCCTTGTCGATCAGGGTCTGGATCATCGCGTGCATGCCGGCGATATGGTCGGTGGCACGCGGCTCCAGGTCCGGCTTGAGGATGTTCAGGCGGCGCTCGTCTTCGTGCATCGCGTCGATCATGCGGGCGGTCAAGGCGTCGAACGCTTCGCCGTTCTCGTTGGCCCGGTTGATGATCTTGTCGTCGATGTCGGTGATGTTGCGCACGTAGGTCAGCTCATAGCCGCTCTTGCGCAGCCAGCGGGTGACCAGGTCGAACGCCACCATGCTGCGGCCGTGGCCAAGGTGGCAGTAGTCGTACACGGTCATGCCGCACACGTACATGCGCACCTTGTTGCCATCGAGCGGCTTGAAGGCTTCCTTGGTCTTGCTCAGCGTGTTGTAGATGTTAAGCACGGCGGTTCCTCAGCTGCCCCAGGAGTCACGCAGGGTGACGGTGCGGTTGAACACCGGGCGGCCCGGCTGGCTGTCCTTGAGGTCGGCGCTGAAGTAGCCTTCACGCTCGAACTGGAAGCGGTCTTCAGGCTGCGCCTGGCCAAGCGATGGCTCGGCGCGGCAGCCGCTCAGCACTTGCAGCGAATCCGGGTTGATGTTGTCCAGGAAGCTGCCGCCGTCCTCGGTCTTTTCCGGGTTCGGCGAGCGGAACAGGCGGTCGTACAGGCGCACTTCGCACTCGACGCTGCCTTCGGCCGGCACCCAGTGGATCACGCCTTTGACCTTGCGGCCTTCGGGGTTCTTGCCCAGGGTGTCCGGGTCGTAGGAGCAGCGCAGCTCGACGATGTTGCCATCGGCATCCTTGATCGCCTCGTCGGCGCGGATCACGTAGCTGCCGCGCAGGCGCACTTCACCGGCCGGTTCCAGGCGCTTGTAGCCCTTCGGCGGCGCTTCCATGAAGTCGTCACGGTCGATGTAGATTTCACGGGCAAATGGCAGCACGCGCACGCCCATGTCTTCTTTCGGGTGACGCGGCAGTTCGAGCTGCTCGACCTGGCCTTGCGGGTAGTTGGTGATGACCACCTTCAACGGGCGCAGCACGCACATGGCGCGAGGCGCGGTACGGTCGAGGTCGTCACGGATGCTGAATTCGAGCATCGACATGTCGACCACACCGTCGGAACGGTTGGTGCCGATCATTTCGCAGAAGTTGCGGATCGACGCCGGGGTGTAGCCGCGGCGACGGAAGCCCGAGAGGGTCGACATGCGCGGGTCATCCCAGGCATCGACATGCTTTTCATCGACCAGCTGCTTGAGCTTGCGCTTGGAGGTGATGGTGTAGTTCAGGTTCAGGCGGCTGAACTCGTACTGGCGCGGGTGCGCCGGTACCGGCAGGTTGTCGAGGAACCAGTCGTACAGCGGGCGGTGGCCTTCGAACTCCAGGGTGCAGATCGAGTGGGTGATGCCTTCGATGGCATCGGACTGACCGTGGGTGAAGTCGTAGTTCGGGTAGATGCACCACTTGTCACCGGTCTGGTGATGGTGGGCATGACGGATGCGATACAGGATCGGATCACGCAGGTTCATGTTCGGCGAGGCCATGTCGATCTTGGCACGCAGCACGCGCTCGCCGTCCTTGAACTCGCCGGCCTTCATGCGCGCGAACAGGTCGAGATTCTCTTCGACGCTGCGCTCGCGGAACGGGCTGTTCTTGCCGGCCTCGGTCAGGCTGCCACGGTATTCCTTGGCCTGATCAGGGGTCAGGTCGCAGACATAGGCCTTGCCACGCTTGATCAGTTCGACGGCCCAGTCGTGCAACTGGTCGAAGTAGTTCGAGGCATAACGCACGTCGCCGGCCCAATCGAAGCCCAGCCACTTGACGTCGCTCTGGATGGCGTCGATGTATTCCTGGTCTTCCTTGGCCGGGTTGGTGTCGTCGAAGCGCAGGTGGCAGACGCCGCCGAATTCCTTGGCCAGGCCGAAGTTGACGCAGATCGACTTGGCGTGGCCGATGTGCAGGTAGCCGTTGGGCTCCGGCGGGAAGCGAGTGACGATGCCGCTGTGCTTGCCCGAGTCCAGGTCGGCCTGGATGATCGGCCGCAGGAAGTTCGCAGGGACGGCGGGGGCGCCTTTGGCAGCGGCGTTGGGCGCGTTGTCGGCAGTGGGCTTGCTCATAGGATCCTTGAATGCACGTGTCCGGCCTGGGTAGGCCGATTGAATCAAAGGGCCTATCATAGCCGAAGCAGTCAAGCTGCTGACAGCCGGCCCCGGACAAACTGCCGTGATTTATCAAAGCTTTTTGTCGCGGGCTGGCAAAATGGCCAGTGCGCGCCATGTGTCGCGGTCGCCCGATCCTGCGTCAGGTGACTACAGGCGCACTGCGCACCCTAATTCCCGAATAATTCCCGAATGCCTTGAAAGAGCGAATTTCAGCATGTCCAAAGTCAAACTGAGCACCAACCACGGCGATATCGTCCTGCAACTGAACGCCGAGAAAGCTCCGCAAACTGTTGCGAACTTCGTTCAATACGTTAAGGATGGTCACTTCGACAACACCGTGTTCCACCGCGTGATCAAGGGCTTCATGATCCAGGGCGGCGGCTTCGAGCCGGGCATGAGCCAGAAGAAGACCCGCGCCAGCATCCAGAACGAAGCCGACAACGGCCTGAAGAACACCAAGTACAGCATCGCCATGGCCCGCACCATGGAGCCGCACTCCGCTTCGGCGCAGTTCTTCATCAACGCCTCCGACAACGACTTCCTCAACCACAGCGGCAAGAACGTTCAGGGCTGGGGCTACGCGGTGTTCGGCGAAGTGACCGAAGGCCGTGAAGTGGTCGATGCCATCGAGAAGGTCGCCACCGGTTCCAAGGCTGGCCACCAGGACGTGCCGAAGGACGACATGATCATCGAGAAAGCCGAGATCATTGAGTGATACTGCTGATCTCCGATCTGCACCTGCAAGAAGAGCGCCCGGACATTACCCGGGCGTTTCTTGATCTGCTCGACGGCCGCGCGCGGCATGCACAAGCCCTGTACATCCTGGGCGACTTCTTCGAAGCGTGGATCGGCGACGATGCCATGACGCCTTTCCAGCAGTCGATCTGCCAGGCCCTGCGCCGGCTGAGCGACAGCGGCACGGCGGTGTACCTGATGCACGGCAACCGCGACTTCCTGATTGGCCAGGCCTTCTGCAAGGCCGCCGGTTGCACGCTGCTCAGCGACCCCAGCGTGATCGAACTGGGTGGCGAACCGGTGCTGCTGATGCATGGCGACACCCTGTGTACCCGCGATGTCGGCTACATGAAGATGCGCCGTTACCTGCGCAACCCGCTGACGCTGTGGGTGCTGCGCCACCTGCCGCTGTCCACGCGGCAGAAGCTGGCACGCAAGCTGCGCAGCGAAAGCCGTGCGCAGGTAAGGATGAAGGACAACGAAATCGTCGACGTCACGCCTGAGGAAGTCCCGAAGGTGATGGCGGCGCACGGTGTGCGGACACTCGTGCATGGCCACACTCATCGCCCGGCGATCCACAAGCTGGTAGTGGATGGAGCGCCTGCGCGGCGCATCGTGCTGGGGGACTGGGACCGCCGGGGCTGGACCCTGCAGGTCGATGGCCAGGGCTTTGCGCTGGAACCGTTCGAGTTTTCCTGAAGGCAACCCCTTGGCCGTTTTGGCCTCATCGCCGGCAAGCCGGCTCCCACAACAGGCCTCAGCATCAGCACCCTACCTGTGGGAGCCGGCTTGCCGGCGATAAGGCCAGTACAGGCCTGATACTCAGGCCTGTACTGGCCACCGTCCCCTTGCCCCCTCGCTGATCACATACTGCCGACACTCCGGGTCAGCCTTGAACTGCGATCGAAGCGACGCGGCAACTCCAGGACCCTGCGTGGAATGAATTTTTACGCACAAGAGGCCCGACAAACGTCCTCCTGAAGATCGGCACACGAACTTTTTTTCGCGAACGCTGCAGATTTGCCGATCTCATTCGTCCTAGTAAATGAAGCACCCACATTTCGGGACAGACGACGAAAAGGAGCATTCACATGTACAACCCGCAACCCTCGATGCATGCCGGCCACAGCCCGGCCAAGGTGACCCAGGGCCAGGATGCCTGCGGGGACGAGCGTGTCGGCAACGAGCAGATCCGCGAGCTGTTGCGTGCCTATGGCTTGCGCACGAGCCTGATACGCCTGAAGGTGATCGACGCGCTGCGCAGTGCCGATCGCGCAGGTCGCAGCATTGGCGTGCGCGGGGTGCACGCACAGCTGGAGCAGCTGGACATTCCGTTGTCGTTCCTCAGCGTGCGCGAGGTCCTCAAGCGCCTCTGCAGCGAAGGCGTGATCAGCCTTGGCAGCGACAAATGCTACAGCCTCGACCCACAGGCGCGCGCCATGCTGGAGCGTTGAAGGCATGGCCGGCCAGTGCTGGCTGGCCGGCAGGCATCAGGGCTTGACCTTGCGCCGCAGAATCCCGTTGATCACGACCACGACCACGGCAATGGCGATGGCCAACATCTGGAAGGTCTGTTCACTGATCGTGCCCTGCTTCTGCAGGTGGGAAAGGCCCAGCATGAGGCCCAGCACCACCAGGATGATCAGGATCGAATATTTGAGGCGCTGCACGTGTGTCATTGAAAGGTCCTTGCAACATCAGAGTCAAAATGGATCGCAACGAGCGGTCGCCATGATACAACGCCCTCGCCTACCGGCGCTGAATTTCCTGCTTGCCCCTTCCCACTCACGCCATCGACATCCGAAACGTTGCGGCCGAACGGTCGCTGTAATCAGAGGGTCAGGCACCCTTGCGTCTGAAGGAAAGTCCACCTCACGAGACTTCAAGGCTTGCAAGGCATTGCTGAAGAGATGTCCCACAAGCAAACAACTCGCTTCCTGCAACACCCGCACACCGAGGCTACAACCAGCAGCCCACTTGGCGCCTAGCGACAGCCTTCCTCGCTCACTGAGAATCAATCTACGCCAACGACACTGCACCGCTGGCCACCCCCAACCCGCCAATACGGATCTTCGAAGCAGTCGTGCCCCATCTCTCGCGAGGAAGCCTCACATGGAATTTCCAGATCTTTCCGCCATCGACACCAGCCAACTGCCACATTCGTTGCAGGCCCTGATCGAATGCATCGGTATCGAAAACGCCTATCAGCTGACCTGCGCATTTGGTGGCCGGCCCAAGTACATTCCCAAGCACCGCGACCGCAGCAAACTGGCCGAACTGCTACCCGGCGAAGCGCTGGATGCGCTGATCAAACGTTTTGCCGGTGTCGCCCTGGAAATTCCCAAGGCAGATCACTTCTTGCGCCAGCTACGCAATCTGCAAATTCAGAAAGAAAGTGCAGATGGCCTGTCACGTAGTCTGTTGGCCGACAAGTACGGCCTGAGCCTGCGTCAGATTGGCAACATCCGTCGCCAAGCCTAGGTTGTCGAATGGGCATGGAATTTTTCATCCAGCCATTGACCTGTTACGTCCGCAAACCACCCGTTCTCCCCTCCTGTACAGGTAAACCAGTCACTGCGCAGAGGTCGGCGCAGGCTCGTCGCTGACCCGCAGCAGCCCCCACATACCGCCCAGATTGCCGAACGCCGCATAGTCCCGATACAGGTAGTCGCCAGGTACCGCGTTGGCGCCACCGGCACTGGGGAACATGAAGCTGAAATGTGCTGCCGGCAATACGCTTTCCTGGGCGCCGATATACATGGCCATGGGGTTGTAGCCAAAGCGCACCGAGCCAATTCCCGCCTCTTTCATGGGGTAGCCCCAGAGGTCCACCCGTTCGGCCTGGAACGGGTTGAATGCCCACACATGGCCGTCGACCTGGAAGGTCGCCCCACGGCTGCCACCCGAAGGCATCAGCACATGGGTGCGGAACGGCTGCCCGGGTCTGACCCTCAGTATCGGTGTGACCGGGTCGCCACCGACCAGGGCATTGCTGTAAGCCATGTGGGCGTTCGGGACTGCGCCCAGGCCGTTGCCACCCGCCTGGCCGAACGGTGCGTCAGGCGCACGGGCGAATCGGTACCACAGGGGCTCGCTCTTGTAGTTGATGGCCATGTCCGAGTTGTCTTTCGGGTCGTTGGGAACACCCGGCCCTTCGGACGACATGTTCTCCACTGGCAGGCCGTTGGCCCAGCGCATGTTCAGGGACTTCTGCCAGACCATGATGAAGTCGCGATAAAGGCTAGAGCCCGGGGCCTGCACCGTGACCGACGCCCTGGACGCGGCGTCCTCGTGCCAGGTGGCCCCCGTCGGCATCACCGACATGGCCGCCACCAGGCCTTTTTGCGGTTGCTTGATCGGGTCGGCCGGCATCAGGTTGAGGCCACCGAACTCGATGGGGGTCGCCTCGATCATGTCGACGTTGCGCCCCAGTTGCGACGCCACCGGCTGACCGGCGCGCTCCAGGTGGCCGGCGTAGTACTGATAGGTCCGGCTTGGCCAGGCGCCCGTGTTGCCTGCCCGCGGCGCCACCGTCTGCACCGGGTTGCTGCCGACGTTGAAGCCATCCGACTTGCTGACGTCGTAGGTCAGCAACTGGGCGTGCAGGCCAACGTGACTGGAGGGCCGCATCAGGTTGTTGTTGAAGGTGGTCGAGCCTTGCGACCCGGCACGGTCACGCTTGACCGTGCCTTGCATCACCGCGAAGTTCGGCAGGTCCGGCATCACCAATGGCAGGCGGTTCTCCAGGGTGATGTTGATGCAGTCGCCAGCGGCGGCGCGCAACACCAGCGGCTCTACGGGTACCCCAGGTTTGAGCTTGCCTGTGACCGGATCGAGATCGGCCTTGCGCACGTAGAGGATAGCCGTCGGGTCATGCAACGGGCCGGATTGCCCGCCAATGGTGAAAGTCTCGCCATCTTCAGGGTCGAAGATCGTCACCTGCGGCACCGTCACCGGCCGCGGGTTGTAGACCAGCGTGCCGCCGGCCGGGTTCAGCGGGCCGCCGACATGCTGGCCGGTACCCGCTGGGTCGCCGATGGCCAGGCCCAACGGGTTGGCGAGGATATCGTTGGCCAGGGCTGCAACCACCTCATAGTTGCGCTGCACCGTCGCCCGGCTGCCGACGCCATTTGGATTGGGACTGATGCGCGGACACACGCCATTGAAATTGACCGTGTTGCGCGCGGCCACCGGCCGCGGGTTGTTGGGCAGCGGGAACAGGTCACTGCGACTGAGCGAATAGTTGCGCATGATGCCCCACAGGCCACTCCAGTAGCCCTCCAGGGAGGCATCCATGGAATACAGGTAATCGCCGGTATCGCTGGCGGCACTTGACATCATCGCTACCGGTGCCATGAAGCCCAGCTGCTCGGAAATCGCCACCATCTGCGACGCCTTCCACCCGGTATTGGAGCTGTTGCCGAAGCCACTGCCCGAATGCAGCCACTTCACGCCGTGCAGTGTCACGTTGTGCTCTTCTTCATGGCCGCCGGCATTGACCCGCAGGCGCACGTTGTCGCCGGTATAGGTGCGCAACATCGGCGTGAACGGGTCGCCCGGCAAGTCCCCCCGGTTGATGTGCCCGGGCAATCGCGTGACCCCTCCCGTGGGGCCGGTCGCCGCGATGATCGCGCTGGGGGCCAGGTTGAGTGCCGGGATTGCCCGATCGGTACGGTTGTGCAGGGCATGGGCCAGGTCACCGGCCAGACCATCGGCCTGCATGCCACGCTTGCCGTCCGGCGCTACCTTGTTCGGGTCGTAGATGCGCAGCCCCAGGGGCTCGTGGCGGTAGTTGACGACGAAGATGCCAGGGTCTGAAGCCGAAATCGCTTGCGGGCATGGGCGCGATGGGCATGTCAGCAGCTCGCCGCTGGCAGCCTCCACGACAGACTCCAGCAGGTTGGCAGCCGCCTTGCGCGCAGGCGGGTTGATGGCGTAGCGGAAACTGTCCGCCGTGGCCGGGAAGGCTTGCGCATCGGGAATGCCATCGGGGCCGGCGCCGACGTAGACGCCGGCCTCGTAGGCGTGCTGGAAGTCGCTGAAGCCGAGGAAGAACTCGCGGAAACTGTCGTTCTTGTTGTCGCCGTTCAGGTCACCAGTCTCGATCACGGCTTGCCAGGAAGTCGGGCCACCGTCCTGGCGCCCGCCACTGTTGTACAAGCTCTCGCCGGTTTCGGCATGGTACCACTTGGAGCCGGCAGGCTCGGCAAGCACGGTGGCGTACATGCCGACTTGCTGGTGGGTCGAAGGGCCCAGGTGGTCATGGGTAAAGATATTGCCCAGACCGCGATCGATGTTGTGCACGTTCACCACAGGGTCGGCGAACCAGCGTTGCAGCGTGGTGCGCGCACCCAGCCAGTCAGCGCGGTTGAATCGACCGAAGTAAGGATGTTGTTTGGCAACGGGACAATCCTCGGTGCCTTGGCGAGGGTCGCCGTCCTGGCAATCGTTGAACCGCCGGATAGCGTGGATGCGCTCGACCACAGTCGAGGGCGAGAGCACGCCATCCTCGTAGTTCCATCCGTTGGCCGAGCCGTCGGCGGCCGTCAGGTCCCACTTGGGCAAGTGGATGTGCTGGCCGATGACGTCGGTTGGCGTACGCACCTGGTAATCGTCGAGCTCGTAGACGGAAGGCACCAGGTTGGTGTGCTGGTACATGGTGCAGTCGAAGGTGTTCATGCGCATCACCAGCGGCTCAGGTGGGCGCTGCTTGTTGATCACCGGCCAGGCATCCTCCCACAGGGTGAGGATGCGGGTTTGCGGGAAGTGATAGCCGATCTTGTTGAATACGGCGTCGAACTGGATATTGGCGCCTTTGTAGACGCGCGGGTGATCGGCACTGAACATCGACGCGCCGCTGAACGACTGGGCGTCGAGACGCTCGCCGCTGTTGAAACTGCCGGCCCCGGCACTGCGGGTCAGGCGTTTTTGCCGGTCGTCCATGCACGGTTCGAAAAACGGCGCGCCTGCCACGGGAGGCCCGCCGTTGGTAAGGAAGTCGCGCGGCAGCAGTTGGCCACTGGGCAGCACGGCGAAGCTGGCATGCGATGGCTTGGCATGGAAGGCCATGGCCGACTGCTCGACCTCGGTGCCCTCCTCGGGGAAATACACAGGTTTGGCGCGTTCCAGGGCCTTGCTCATGTCCAGCAGACTGGTGGTCACGTGCGCCTCACCGCCAGCGGCCCAACCATCCAGGCCATGACGAGGCAGGCCGCCATCCCAGCCACCGGCCTGAGCCGGATCCAGCGCTGCCCACAAGGCGTTGCCGCTGTCTTTCAAGGCCGCGGCCTTTTGCGCATCGAGCATGTCCAGCGGTGGCGTCGGCGGCCGTTGGCCGACGGTGCTTTCAACGCCGCCGATCCAGAACGGGTAGCCGGGATTCTTCAGGCTGCCATCGGCGTTGCGGTTGGCTTCGCTGCGATCGACCAGGGCCAGCGAGCCGACGACTTTCTGCGCTGCCGGAGCCTGGCTGTGGTCATCCGGTTCCTGCGCTGCATTCGGCGCTTCACCACTCATCTTGGGAATCACCACCACCTTGCCCGGCATCGGCGGCAAGGCCTTGCCCGGCAAGGGCACAACCGCCGGAATGGGCGTGCCGGCGACGATCTCGCCATCGGGCAAGGCCCGGGCGCCGGCGGCCGGCAGGCCACTGCGCAGGGCAAACGGCTGCGCGTGAAAGTCGTTGTTGCCCTGCTGGGTTACCGCCAGGCGCGTGCCCTCTTCGAAGACATCGTGGATGCGCCACATGGCCCACATGCCTTGGGCGAAATGCGGGTAGAAATGGCAGTGGTAGATCGCATCGCCGACCACCCGATTGCGGTTGCCGGACCCACCGTTGGCGATTTCATAGGTGTAACCAGACCCAGGGCCGACACCCTGCGCATCCATGTAGTCGGAGTTGTCATCGTTGGGGTTGAACAGCCACTGGTGGCCATGCAGATGAAACACGTGCTGCTCGTAACCGACGCTGATATTACGCACCTTCACCGCATCGCCCAGGTAGCTGTGAGCGACGTTGGAGGGCTCGGCCGGGTACAGCGCCATGCTGGCCTTGATGCCGACACGGTCGGCGGGAGGTACCTGGCCGGGGGTCAGCAGCTCGAGGCCGATGTTGGCCGGCACATCCACCTGCATCGCGATATCGCCGGTTGTGTGTGCACTGAGGAAGAATTCTTCATAGGCGCAGGACAAGCAATCGTGCATGGGGCCGACACCCACCCGGTTGGCGATGACCTCGGCGCCCATGCCACCGGAACCGTAATTGACCATGAAGGCGTCGCGAGTCGGATCGAGCATCTGACCGAACACGGGGTCAGCCCAGAAGCCTGGAAACGCCTGGACGACAGCAGACTGGTCATGGAACACCGCAGCGAAATCGCGGAAGGGCTCCAGGCGATTGGGCAAGCTGGGGTTGCGCTTGCCCTGGCTTTCAAGGGGATAGGTGCTCGGTGGGAAACTGCCATCGGCATTGGGCCCCATGACCACTGCGTCGACGTTGCTGGCGATGATCTCGTTGCCGTCGACCATGTTCAGGATCGGTTTGCCTGCCTTCCCTTCCGTGATCCAGGGTTCAAGCACCGGGTAGCGAGCCTGGTAGTCGATGACAGGTTGGCCGGCGGGGGTGCGCCCGCGCGTGGCCAAGCGCATGTCCTCCTCGGTGACCGTGTTGTGATAGGCCTGCCCACCTTTGGGCAGCACCACGACCTGGGCGAACAGGCCGTTGCCGACGTTGCCGGAGGAGCCTTCGCTACCGAAGGTGGCGCCGTAACTGGTCGCCGCGAAAGTACCTTCACGTTCGGCGTAGAGGGTGTAGCTACGGCTCTGCCCGGGCGCCAGCAAGGTGTTGTCGTTACGTCCGCTGTTGGCGGAAATATCGTTGATCGATGCAAATGCCTGCAGGCCATTGACCTGAAACCCCACATGACGGTCGGCGACTTGAGCGTCTACATGCAATTCGCCGTTGGCGGCATTCTCATGGTCGGCGCCCTGGCCGTTGGGGTTGGCCTGGAAAGCCAGCAGGTTCTGCAGGTTGACCGTCAGGCAATCGCCCGCAGCAACCCGCAGCACCAGGGGGCGCGGCCGCTTGTCCGGGCGCAAGGTGACCTGACCTGGCGTGGCACTGCCGCCCTGGGTGATCAACACCCCATTGGCGTCCACCACATCCCCGCGCAGGGCGTACATCATGCCGTTGGGGTTGTGCGCACCGAGCCGGTTGAACATCAGTGGCTGGTCGATGGCCACGACGTTGGCCACCAAGGTGCGCTGGCACTGCACCGCCGCCTCGGCCAGCTCGCCACCTCCGAGCCATACGCCCGCAAGCAACGCCAATCCATGCGGCCTCCTCAACCAGCAACGGATGCGATCGAGGTCGATTTGAGCGTGCATAGGTGCGCAGGTCATTTGGGCAGTCCTCCAAGTCAGCACAAACAGGGCTGACCCTCGACCTTGCAAATATCGCGCCAACATAAATCGAGTTTGAATTCAATAAGTTGTGAAGTGACCTCGAATAATGGGGGAAAATACGTCACCCACCAGCTTTATCTATTCCCCAAACTTGTTTCTAAATATGTATGAAAAACTGGAATGCACGCGCGCGCAACCAACTGTCACAAAGTTGACATCGATTACAAAACATCAGAATTGCATTGCCAAAGTATCACCGATGAAACAGTCGCAGGCCTTCACCGCGGCACTCCCGGCGAGAAGAAGAGTTCCCCAGCACTGGGCGAAATCACCCATTGCTATCAGTTTCGACAAGTATGAGTTTCCATCTGACACCCTACCGAGCGCACTTTTACTCAAATCGTCACAACATAAAAATGCGGGCAACCCTGATGACCCCATGAATACCGTGCGCCGCTTTAACACGGCGACAATCACCACCTCGACATACGTCAAACCAACTAATTTCGACTCACATAATTTGCAGACAATGTCGCCCCCTGCAACGTGTTTAAGTTGAAAAGGCACGATCATTGCTGATGCCGATTCAGAACCTTTCGATTGAACTGTTCCACTCAGCCTGCGTCATTTCCAGAGGACTGAATCATGCACAACAGATTGACCCTACTGGCAAGTTCGATCCTGCTTGCGTCATTGAGTGGCGGGACGGCGCGGGCAGGCCTCTACGCCGTGGACCCGGGTGTCCCTGGAGAGCGCCCGTACCCCCTCGACAGCGGAAACAAGACGGGTTACGCCGCCTGGTATCAGGATACCCATGGCCGGGCCCTTGACCTGTGCCTGAGCAAGGCAGTCAGCTCGCGCACGGCACCCACGCCCGGGGCGCCGGCATACATGTGCGTGCTCAACCCGGCACCTGGGGAGTTCGATGACACCCAGGCCATCGTCTTCCCGACCAACTATCCGGACGAAACCTTCTGGTACGCCGCGGACGGTGCCATCACCGATGCCGCCAGTGGCATCGACCTGACCTATGGCGCGGCCATCGAAGCTGCGTTCAACGGCGAGGTCGCCGACGGCCACCAACTGAGCTTCGCCCGCATTCGCATTCGGGTAGATGTGCCCACAGCCGGCGTCTACACCGTCACCCACCCCTATGGTGTCGACGTGTTCAACGTCACGCCTGAAGAATTCGCCGACACCGGTGGCACCCGGGCAATCAACATGACCCGCGATATCGGCATCGGCCCGGCCGGTGATTACTCCGGCGCGCTGAAGGGCGACATCGGACCGTTCCTGCGCAGCCTCAATGGCCCTTATACCGAGACCAACCCGGAAACCGGCCAGCAAGAGACCTTCATTGGCGACCCGAATCTGCAGGAACCCGTGACCGGCAGCCCCTTCAATACCAACTACCTGCGTATCCAGGGCCCCAACGGCATCGATACTCGCAGCGACACATTCTCCGTTTCCGGCAAGCTCAGCGCGGTGGATCTGCCTGCCCCGGCGTTGGTCCAGCGGGCCACTTACTCGAGGGGATCCACATCCGCTGGCGTGATCGCGCATCAGGATGTCTTCGCCATGGCCCCTCCGCCTCCCGGAACGGCCAACTTCCTGGACAGCGCGGGTACTGCCGTGACCATGACGGAGGCCAATTCGACCGGCAGCTGGTACGGCCAGTCGGCAGTCGACCCGTCGCTGCCGTCGACCCTGCAAGTGACAGTCGACAACCATCTGGCGATTCCTACCCTGCATGCGCCAACCACCGTACCTGTGCAACTGACCGATCAGGTCACCATCCGCCGCGCCGAATACAGCCGCAGCAGCGGCCGGCTGACCATCGAAGCCTCGACCAGCGACCGTATCGCGCCGCCAACCCTGACCGCCTACGCCGGCAGGAGCGGCGCGCTGATCGGTGAACTGGCCGGCGGCGCCGACAAGGCCCTGTCGCCCAACGCCGGCACCGTCCCGCCGGCAAGCGTGCGGGTGACTTCGGCGAACGGCGGCAGCGATACAGAAGAAGTGGTCATCGTGCAGTGACCCATGCGAATTCGGATCAAGCGCCAGGAGGTAACATGAACAAGTGGCCACGTTTCATCTTCAACACACTGAGCCTGTCCATCGCCATGGCGGGCGGTGCCAACGCCGCCCTGCAGAGTTTCGACCCGGGGCCCTACACCCTCGCCACCGGCCGGTTCCCCATGTGGTACCAGGACTTCAACAGCGTGAAGCTGGAGCTCTGCCTGTCGAGGACAGTCAGCTCCCGCGCACCAGGCACCGCAGCCGCCCCCGGCTACATGTGCACCATTCCCGCCGAGGGCGGCTTCAACCCCGCCGAGCCCATCATCTTCCCCAACAACTGGCCTGGTGAAAGCTTCTGGTTCGCCGCCGACGGCAGCGTCGGTGACAGAACCTTCGGCATCGAGCAGTACGTCGCTGCACTGGAAGCGGTGGCCGGCGAAGGCGAGATCGTCGATGGCGAACAGCACAACTTCGCCCGCATCCGTATTCGCGCCGCGGTTCCCACCGCGGGCATGTACACCGTACGCCATCCGTACGGTACCAAGGTGTATGTCGTTGCCACGCCGGGGCGGCGGGCGATCAACGACACCAGTGATATCGGTATCGCCACGCTCAACTACTCGGGGGCCTTGCAGGGCGCCCTCGGGCCGTTCCTGTACAGCGCGACCGCCCCCAACAGCCTGACCAACGAAGCCGGCATGGAAATCGCCCGCTACTTCACCGAGACCAACCCGGAAACCGGCCTGCAGGAGAAGTTCGTGGGCGACCCGAACCTCGCTGACGCGGTGCGCGGCAGCCCGGTCCTCGATGACGAGGGCAACCCGCAGAACTATCTGGAAATCTCGGGGCCTGCGGGCACACTGCGCACCGATGTGTTCGCTATCTCCGGCAAGATCTACGACGACCGCAGCCAGACGCCCGTGGAAGTGGAGCGCATCACCTACCAGCGTGACAGCAACGGCTCGCGGGTCGAAATATTCGCCGACTCGTTGCGTACCAACAGCGGCACCCAGGCCCCGGCTGCATCGACGGTGTGCTACCGCACTACCCTTACCCTCACCGGCACACCACCCGGACCGTGCCTGCCCAACGCGAATCTGCTGACGGACAACAACGGCTACTTCTATACCACCTTCGCGACCCCCGCCGCGCCGCCCGCCGTGGTGGTGCTGACAGCCAGCGAATCGGCTGGCGCGACCAAACCCACCTCGGTATCACGCACACCTGTCGATGTGGTGAAAGTCAGTACCGCTCGATATGACCCGAACGATCACCGCCTGACCATTACCGCGAGCTCCAGCGACAAAGTCCTCAATCCTGGCCTCGTCGCCCAGGGGTACGGGCCGCTGCCACCAGACGGAACGCTGGTGGTCGATGACCTGACCCAGCCACCGGAAAGCGTTACGGTCAAGTCGGCTGCCGGCGGATCGGACAGCGAACCAGTGACCGTCGGCGGGATCATCGACGCCCCTGCAGACAACCAGAAACCGCTGGCCGTGGCGGACACCGTCAGCACCAACGCGGGCGTGCCGATCACCATCAACGTGCTGGCCAATGACAGCGACCCCGACAACAACACCCCGCTGACCATCGGCAGCTTCGCGCCGCCGGCAGCAGGCCAGGGTACGGTGGCGCTCAACGGCAGCACCAGCCTGACCTACACACCACCGGCCAGCAATGTCCCGCTGCAGGCGACCTTCAGCTACATCGCCAGGGACAGCAAAGGGCTCGATTCGGAGCCGGCAACGGTCACGGTCAATGTGACCCCGAACCCGGCGCCTGTCGCCAATAACGACACCGCTGCCAGCCAGGGCGGAACGCTGACGCTCAATGTGTTGCTCAACGACTCCGGCAGCACGCCCTTGACCGTACTGATCCTGACCCAGCCGGCGGCTGGCCAGGGCAGTGTCAGTACCGACGGCACAGTGGTGACCTACACCGCACCGCAGACTGTCACCACTGCCTTCGCCACCAGCTTCACCTACCAGGTCCGGGATACCTTCGGGACACTCTCGGCACCGGCCACCGTCACCGTGCAGGTCACACCCCAGGTAAGCCAGGAAAACTTGCAGGTGACCAGCGCCGTCGCACGGGTGCGCGCCAACGATCGCTACACCTGGGATTTGTCCGGGACCTCCTCGGCGGTGGTCGGCAACACCCTCACCGTCCAGGTTACAACCGCCAACGGGCTGGTCACGCTGGGCACCACCACAGTGCCGGTCACCGGCCGCTGGCGGCTCTCGACCACCACCACGACCGTCGTGCCGAGCGCCAACCCGACGGTGACGATCCGATCCTCGCTGGGCACCGTGCGCACAGTACCGTTGGTAATCCAGTAGCAGGTCGCCCCCGCCTCCTTGACCGGAGGCGGGGTCCCACATGAAGTCAGAAGTCGCGCTTGTAGAAAATGTCCAGGGAGCTGGCCAGGCCACTGGCCGCTTCAAGGTAGACCTTCTTGCTGAGCTTGTAGCGCAACGCGATGGTGTTGGCCGGTTCGAACACCCCGACCCCATAACGCAGGCTCAATTTCTCCGTCAGGTTGCCGCTGGCTACCACGCTGGTGGTGTTGCCGGAACCTTCGGTGTCCAGTTGGAAATCATCGATTCCCAGGCTCGATGCCAGGCTGCCGGTGATCCCGGCGCTGCCGGCCAACCCAAGGCCAAGGGCAGCCTCGGCCAACATGTTGTTATCCTCGCCCGAAGTCCCCAGCGGGCGCCCCAGCACCAGATAGGACAACGCCTGCTCCTGGCTCATGGCCGGTTCCGAGAACACCTTGGTGGTGGGTTGCTCGGCGCTGCCGCTGAGGCGAATGCCGGCGATGACATCATCGACCTGGCGTATGGCTTCGATATCCAGGTAGGGCTGGTCGATGGGCCCGGCGAACAGCAGCCGGGCGCGGCGGATGGTCAGGCGCTGGCCATACGCCCGGTAGCGGCCATCGGCAAGGCTCAGTTCGCCACGGGTGTCCATGTTGTCGCCGATGTGCACGTGGCCCAGCAGGTTGGCGGTCAGGCCGAAGCCGCTGAAGGACAGCTTGTCCCGCCCCACCTCCACATCGATGTCCATGTCCATGGCCATGGGCGCCTTGCCCTCCTCGGTCTGGTGGCCGACGATGACCGTATCGTCCGACACCTTGACGGTCGACGGCGGCAGTTCGCGCACGGTGATCTTGCCCTTGGGCACCTGCACCTTGCCGGTCACCGCCAGCTTGTCGTCGACCAGTCGCAGGTTCAGGTCCGGCGCCACTTCGAGCGTGGCATAGGGTTCGACGGTAACCGGCAATTGTTGACCGCGCAGGCGCAGGTCCATGCCCAGGGCCTGGCCCCAGGTCAGTTGGCCGGTCAGCTGGCCACGCCCGGCGTCACCGCTGCGCCAGCCTCCGTCAAGCTGCACCTGCTCGCCTGCGATCAAGGCCTGCAGCGACAGGTCCTGCAGGCTGACCGGCAGTTCCGCGCCACTGATTTCGCCACCACTGAGCACCAGGCTGCCGTTGACTTGCGGGGCCAGCAAGGTGCCGGACAACCGGCCACTGCCGTTCAGTTGCCCCGCCAGGCGCTCGACCATCGGCACGAATGGCCGGGCGATCGACAGGTCCAGGCCGGTCAGGCGGAAATCACCCGACAGCGGTTTGTCCTTGGCCAAGGGGTCCAACCGGGTATTGAGGGCAAGCTCGCCCAGACGCTCGCCGCGAAACGCCAGGCGAGTATCGACACGGCGCGGCGCCAGGCTGCTGTCCAGGCGCAGCGTCTGATACGGGAAATCGACCCAGCGGCCTTTGTCGCGTACCCGCAGGGTACCGCCACTGGCATCGATGCTCACCGTGCCCTTGGGGCCACTGGCCGGAATATCCAGGTTCACGTCGGCATTGAGCAGGCCCTGCCAGGCAAAGTCCTTGGGCAACCACTGCGCAAGGCTTTGCAACGGGAACTGCTTGAGGTGGTAACGCAGGCGCGGTTCCGGTGCCAGGCGCTGATCCTCGCCACACAGACTGGCCTGGCCGGAGCGCCAGCAATGGGCGCCGAAGTCCAATTGGCCGCTGGCCAGCCGCTGTAGCCGGGCCGGGGCCTGCAGCTGCCAGTCCTGGCCACCGGCCTGGACCCTGCCGCTGGCCAGGCGGCCGCGCCAGTCGCCCTTGCTCAGCTGGCCGTCAAGGCCCAGGTCGAGCTTCAATTGCGGGCCGTCGAGGGCAAGGGTCAGGGCCTGCTGACGAATGTCGCCCTTGCCATTGGCCTGCAAGGTGCCCAGCACGGTATCGCCGAGGCGGATTCCATTGGCCTTGAGATCGATCACACCGCGCTGGGCGGCGTCGAGGCGCGCGTCCAGGTCGAGCCGTTGAATGCGGTTTTCCGCCTGCGCCAGTTGTTGACCCAGCAGGGTCAGGTTGCCCTGGGGTGCCTCCAGCGTGCCGTTCACATCCAGTCGGCCCTTCACCTGCCCTTGCAACCGGGGCCACAGCTGGCCCAACCGTGGCAGGTCGAGGTCGACACGCCCGGCCAGCCGCTGTTGCAGGCTACCGCTGCCATTGATGCGGTTGTCGCCCAACTGCACGGCCAGGGTGCCGAGCGTCCATTGCTGTCCGGCGCCCTGGGCCTCGACCTTGAGCAGCGCGGGCTGGCCGCGCAGGCGGCCCTTGAGGTCGAGCTGCGCATCAAGGGTGAGCTGATCGCCCTTCATTTCACCTTTGCTGCGCAGCGGCCCGGCCAGGTTTCCGGGCAGTTCGGCGAGCCAGTAGGCCGGGTCGAGTGCCGACAATTGCAGGTCGACGTCCCATGCCATTGTGTCGGCGAAGCGTACTGCGACACTGCCGGCGGCTTTGCCTTGCCCTGCGGCGAGGGCCAACTGTGGCAGGCGTACCTGGCTGAGGTCGCCGTCGAACGGGCTGGCCACGGTGAAAGCGCCCGCAGGGCCATCGAGGTCGCCATTGAATGCGCCCTGGTAATGACCGTCGCGGTACTGCACCTGGGCGTTGAAACGCTTGAGTGTGACCTGGGGTGGCGTTTCCAGTGGATAGAGCCGCAACCACGGGAAGTCCTGCCAATCAAGCTGGGCATCGGCCACCAGGCCTTTCTGCCAGTCGGCGCTGGCCTGCAACTTGACGCTCTGGCTGTCGCTGGCCGTGAGGTCCAGGGCATCGAGTTTCGCCCCCTTGGCATCGACCTTGCCCGTCAGGGCCAGGGCGATCGGCGCCTGCTCGGCGGGCAGGCTGGCAGTACCGGACAGCTGATAACCCTTGAGCAAATCACCTTCGGCTTGAAGCACGAGTTGCTCGAGCTGCAGCGTATCTGGCAGCGACGCCGCTGGCTTGAACGCGTCCGAGCGGATCTGCAGCCTGGCCGGCAGGTGTTCGGCCAACGCCTGCAGGGTGCCTGTAATGCGTGCATCGAGGTAACCGCTGCTGGTCGCGTCGAGTTCGAGGGTTTTCTGCAGTTCGCCTTTGGCTGTCAGTGCCAGTTGCCAGGCCTGCCCCTGCACCTTGGGCAATTGCACCTGCCCCTGCAGTTGCACAGGCCAGTCGCCCTCGGGCTGCAGGTCGCCCTGCAGGCTCAGTTGCAGGTCATCGCGCTGCAGCTGCAGACCATCGATCCGCAGGCCGCTGGCAGTCCAGTGCGCCGCCAGGTGCAAGTCACCCAGCAGATCGCTGCCATCGAGGCGCAGCTTGCCTAGCTTGACCTCGCCCAGCTCGATGGCCACTGGCAGGCGCAGCACCGGCAACTGCAACGGGCCGCTTTCTGCAGGCTGGTCACTGGGTGCGAACGCCATGTCGATCCGCTCGGCCTGCAACTGTTCGATGCACAGCGTGGCCCGGAGCAGGCAAGCGGGTGACCAGTTGAGCTGTGGTGCTTGCACCTCGACGCGGTTGTCGGCATCGCTCCAGCTCAACGCGCTCGCCTGCCAACTGCCACCCAGGCGCCCCTGGAAGCCGCTGACCTCAAGGCCCGGTACCAAGCCGAGCGCCCAGCGGCTGCCGCCTTCGGTTCCCAGCAACAGGCCCAGGGCAAGGACCACCAGCAATACACTGCCGAGCACGCCCAGCAGGATGATTTTCAACGCACGCATTACAGCTCAGGCCCCATGGAAAAGTGCAGGCGAATTCCGCCGTCGTCATTGAGCGCCTTCGCCAGGTCCAGGCGCAGTGGCCCCACCGGCGAAACCCAGCGCACGCCAAAGCCGACACCGGTCTTCAGGCTGGGCAACTCAAGGGTATTGAACGCATTACCCTGGTCGACGAACGTCGCCAGGCGCCACTTTTCGGTGATGGAATACTGGTACTCGACACTGCCCGCCACCAGGTAGCGGCCACCGATGCGGTCGCCGTCGCTGTTCTTCGGCGACAGCGTCTGGTAGTCGTAGCCACGCACGCTCTGGTCGCCACCGGCAAAGAAACGCAGTGACGGCGGGATGTTGTTCTTGTAGCCATTGGTTGCACTGCCACCGAACTGCACCCGGCCGAGCAAGCGATGGTCATGGCCCAAAGTGGTCAAGCCCTTGAGCAGCACATTGCCGTGCACCAGGTTGGTGTCCGAGCCCAGCCCTTCCTTGGCGGCCTGCGTGTCGACCTGCAGGCGATAGCCGTTGTGCGGGTCGATGCGGTTGTCGCTGCGCAGGTACGAAAAGCTGACGCCAGGCATCAACAAGTTGCTCAGGCCCGAATCGTCGCCCAGGCGATACTCTTCACGCTGGTACTTGAGGGAAATGACCCGCTGCCAGCCGCTGGGCAACTTGCTGTGCCATTCAGGGCCGACGGTCAGCAGCTTGCTGAGGGTGTCGGTGCCGGCAATCTCTTCATTCTGGTAGCCGCCGGCGAACCGCAGCTTGTCGGTCAGCGGTGGGTCCAGGGGCACGTCGTACCACAGGCCGACGTTCTGCCGAGGCGCCGACAATTCGGTTTCCCAGCCGTAGCTGTGCCCCTGCGGGTTGACCCAGTGGCGCGTCCAGTTGGCCTTGCCGCGCGGGCCGACGTCGGTCGAAAAACCCAGGCCCAGGCCCAGGGTCCTGGGCTTGCGCACATCCAGGCGGACATCCACGGGGACTTCTTCAGCCACCGCAGCGGTGGGCGCGGCATCGACCCGCACGCCTTCGAAGTAGCCGCTCGACTGCAGATCGTTGTTGAGCTCGGCGATCAGTTCCGAGTCATAGGGCGTGCCGGGCTTGAATGAAACCATGCGTTGCAGCAGGTCTTCGTCCAGCGGCGAGTCACCGCTGAACTTGACGGCGCCCAAGCGATAGCGCGGGCCACTCTGGTACACCAGTTCGATGTCGGCCACCCCGGCCTGCGGGTCGACCGCCAGGCGCTGGCGAGTGAAGCGGCCACTGAAGAAGCCATAGCGCGATGCCTGGTTCTGGATCAACCGCTTGGCGTCCCCATACAAGCCATGGTTAAGGGGGTCGCCCGCACGCAGGGCTCTGCTGTCGGGCACGCGAAAGGCCTTCATCTCGCCGGCCGGCCCTTCGATGCGCACGGTCACATTGCGCAGGCGCACGGGTTCGCCTGGCTCGATATGAATGATGAGTTTTGCCGGCTGGTCGGCCTTGGTCGGCGGCTTGACCTCGGTTTCGATCTGCGCCTGATAGTAGCCAAGTGCCTGCGCGGCCTTGCGCGCCTGCTCCTGCGCCCCGCGGCTGAAGCGCAACAGCGCCTCCTCGTCGCGGTCTCCAAGGCTGCCGATATAGCCTTCGACATTGGCCTTGAGCGCCTTGTTGGCGGGTTTTACCTGCACCAGCAACTCGCTCTGGCCCCATGCTGCGAAACTGGCGGCCCAGATTACCAGGCCCCAGGTCAGTCTTCCTGAATACGTCATGCCGCGCATGCTACCAGAGCCGGCCGCTCAACGGGGCACGCCTCAGGCGGTGGCGGGCATGGATGCCAGCGGATTGGGGTGGAAGAACACCCGCTCTCGGATCGGCCCCACGGCGACCTCGCCAATCTCCTGGTAGCCCTGGCGCTCGTAGAAAGCGAGGTAATGCTCATTGCCGGAGTCGAGCACCACACCCTGGGTGTTGGGGTCTTCAGCGCACCAGTCGTGCACAGCTTGTAACAATTGCTCGCCGTAGTGAGCGCCGCGAAACTCCGGGTGCACGCCCAGCAGAGGCAGCATGTGGACCTTGCCTGTGGGCAGGCAACTGGCCAGTGCCGCCTGGTAGTCCATGTAGCGGCGGGTACAGCGCTGGCCTGTGCCGAGCAGCATGCGCAAGCGCCAGGCCCAACTGTCGGCCACGCCCAACCGGCGTTGCGGTGGCACGATCAGCGCGAGGGCGATCAAGCGGTCATCGAGCAGCAGGCCGATCGCAGGCAGTTGCAGATAGAAGTGCTGGCGCACCCACTCGCGCACCATCACCCGCAAGCGTCGTTCATAGCCCGGGCGCTGGGCTTCGAAGATATAGGCAAAGGTGGGCTCATGACGGTAGGCATGGTACAGCAGCGAGCGTGCTTCACGGCTGTAGCCATCATCAAGCGCGCAGATACGGGCCTTGGCGAGCGTGATTTCGGGCATTGCGAGGCGTCCTCCTGGAATGGGCATCTGTGCCTTGGAGGTGTCGCAGTGCGCATCGTTCACCCCTGACTGCACGTTAGCAGCGCCTTGGTGAAGCCGCCATGCTGGAGATCAAGTCCGATGTCGGCTAGCATCCGGCCTTTTACCAGGATCGTCTTTCCATGAAGATCGTCTGTTTCAACATCAATGGCCTGCGGGCTCGCCCGCACCAGCTGGCGGCGCTGATCGAAAAGCACCAGCCGGACGTGATCGGCCTGCAGGAAACCAAGGTCAGCGACGATCAGTTTCCCCTGGCCGATGTCCAGTCCCTGGGTTACCACGTGCACTACCACGGGCAAAAGGGCCACTATGGGGTCGCGCTGCTCTCGCGCCAGGCGCCGCTGAGCCTGTTCAAGGGCTTCGCCAGTGACGAGGAGGATGCCCAGCGCCGTTTCATCTGGGGCACCTTCGCCGATGCCGACGGCAACCCGATCACCATCATGAACGGCTACTTCCCTCAGGGTGAAAGCCGCGACCACCCCACCAAGTTCCCGGCCAAGCAACGCTTCTACAGCGACCTGCAGGCGCTGCTGGAGGGGCAGTTCAAGCAGGATCAGCCGGTGCTGGTGATGGGCGACATGAACATCTCGCCCCAGGACTGCGACATCGGCATTGGCGCGGACAACGCCAAGCGCTGGCTGAAGACCGGCAAGTGCAGCTTCCTGCCGGAAGAGCGCGAATGGATGGAACGCTTGAAGGGCTGGGGCCTGGTGGACAGCTTCCGTCATCTGTACCCGCAAGTGACCGACCGTTTCAGCTGGTTCGATTATCGCAGCCGTGGCTTCGAGGACGAGCCCAAGCGTGGCCTGCGCATCGACCTGATCATGGCTTCGCAGCAGCTGGTGCCGCGGATCAAGGCCGCGGGCGTGGACTATGAGCTGCGGGCGATGGAGAAACCCTCGGATCATGCGCCGATCTGGCTGGAATTGAGCTGAGTTTTTCCGGGTTGAGATCGCATGAGGGCGGCCAGGCGCATGTCTTGATGTTGTCGGTGCCCTCGAAATCGAGCGCCGCCCGCGCGGCGCATCGCGGGCAAGCCCGCTCCTACATTTGTTGCAACGTGCCACGGTCTGTCAGGCCATGGTTGTTCGCCTTTGGCGCCTGGCGAAAAATCGTGGTGAGACCGGCGCCACCGCA
This sequence comes from Pseudomonas plecoglossicida NBRC 103162 = DSM 15088, assembly GCF_000730665.1. Lineage (GTDB taxonomy): Bacteria > Pseudomonadota > Gammaproteobacteria > Pseudomonadales > Pseudomonadaceae > Aquipseudomonas > Aquipseudomonas plecoglossicida. The sequence continues at coordinate 146,427 of NZ_BBIV01000012.1, read as the reverse complement.
AAAATCGCGTCATGCCAACAAGGCTAGCCGCGCGGGCGGCGCTCGATCTCATGAACACTGAATATCTCGCGCCAGGCCACCTCGCGACACACCTACAACCCCAACCGCAACGCCTCGCCCACCCCCGCCCCGCGCACATCGTTCGCCGCACTGACCAAGGCAAAGTTGTACGCCCCATGCGACCAGTAACGCGCCTCCAGCTGCCCATCGACCCGCTGCCCCTGTGGCATGTGCGGGTAACGCTCACCCGGTGATCGCAGGAACAGGCTGATGCGTTGACCCGTGCGGTCCTGAAACACCAGCAATGCCGCCGGCCCCTGCTCGTTGCTCAGCAGCCGTGCACCGACCGGCCGGAAACCATACCCCGCCAGATCCGGCAATTGCCCTACCTGCTGAAAATGCCTGTCGAGCCACGCCCGCAGCTGCTCCGGGTCACTCGCCTGAATGTCCAGTGCCTGGCTGCCGGCGAACAAGCGGTGAGCCTGCAGCGCATCGGCCATGGGCAGCTCGTTGCCGGCCCAGGTCGCCTGCCTGGCCTGCCATCCACCCACGCCGCCTACGCCAAGGGCCAGCAACAGCACCGCTGCGGACGCCAGGCGCCGCTGTCGACGCTGGCGCAAGCGCTGCTGCAGCTTGCCCAGGTCCAGTTGCGCAGCCCCCGGCTGCTCGGCAAACCCCGCCAGCGCGGCGCGCAGACGCCGAGCATCGCTGCGCCAGGCCTCGATCCTCGCCGCTTCCTGCGGATTGACTGCCAGCCAGGCCTGTACCTCGGCACGCCGGGGCGGCGCCAGACGGTCGTCGACATAGGCGTGCAGTTCATCTTCGCTGGGTATCAGGCGTGTCATTTCAGTCTCCGCATGGCCGGTGGCTGGGGCTTGCCTTCGGTCAGGTCGCGCAACGCGCCGCGTGCGCGGGACAGCCGCGACATGACCGTGCCGATGGGAATGTTCAAGGCCAGGGCAGCCTCCTTGTAGCTCAGCCCCTCGATGCTGACCAGCAACAGCAGGGCACGCTGTTCGGTCGAAAGGTGGGCAAACGCCTGCAGGTCGGCATGGGCCAGGACGATGCTTTCGACATTGCCGCCGAGCGCTTCCTCGCCCTGCTCGCCCCGACCGAACCAGGACAACCAGCGCGCATGCAGGCGCTCGCGGCGCTTGGTGTCGAGAAACAGGCGGTAAAGGATGGTGAACAACCAGGCCCGCAAGGCGTCGGGGTCGCGTTGCTGGCCGCGTCGGCCCAAGGCACGCTCGACCGTGGCCTGCACCAGGTCATCGGCGCTGCCAGGCTCGCGGGTCAGCCACACGGCAAAGCGGCGCAAGCGCTGCAGCAGTTCGCGCCACTGCTGTTCGTCCAGGTCGTGCATGGCAAGTTACCGGCCTTTGGGGTTGTCAGTGTATGGGGCAGACGCCTGGCCACAAAATTTATTCCCGGCGATGGAATAAGTTTTCCCCTGCCCCGTCGTACGGGCACCTTCACTGAACCGGAACATCACCATGAACTCACCTTTGCACGGTCCCGCCAAGGCCCTGCGCCTGGCCGGCATCGGCGCCGTGATGCTGGCAATGGGCGCAGGTTTCGCCTATGCCGCCGGCTGGATCGGCGGGCCACGACTGACGCCACAACGCATCATCGACACCTTCGAGGCCCAGGCCGGCCACTACCCCGGCTACCGCAAGAACCACGCCAAGGGCCTTTGCGTCAGCGGCTACTTCCAGCCCTCCGGCCAGGCCGCCACCCTGTCGACCGCGCGCGCCTTCAGCCAGGCCCGCGTGCCGGTGATCGGCCGCTTCGCCATCGGCGGCAGCAACCCGTTCGCACCCGATACCGGCGTTCCGGTACGCAGCCTGGCGATCCAGCTGAGCACCGACGATGGCCAGGTGTGGCGCACCGGCATGAACAACCCACCGGTGTTGGCCGTCAGCAACCCCCAAGGCTTCTATGAACAGGTACTGGCCGGCGCGCCAGACCCCGCCACCGGCAAGCCAAACCCTGCAAAGATGCAGGCATTCTTTGCCGTTCACCCGGAAAGCGCGGCCTTCCGCCAGTGGGCCGGGAACTACAAGCCCAGCGACAGTTTCGCCAGTACCCAGTACCACAGCATCAATGCCTTCCGCCTGATCGATGCAGGCGGCGCAGCGCACCCGGTGCGCTGGCAGATGGAACCGCAGACCGCTTTCTCGCCCTTGCCTGGCCAGGTCGATGACAAGCAGCTGCTGCAACATGACCTGCAACAGCGCCTGGCACAGGCCCCCCTGCGCTGGACCCTGCGCCTGGTCCTGGCCGAACCCGGCGATGCGGTGGACGACCCGGCGAAGCCCTGGCCAGCGGAACGGCGCAGCGTGGATGCCGGCACCCTGGTCATCGAGCAGGTCGACGGCCCTGAGCAAGGTGCCTGCCGCGACCTGAACTTCGACCCGCTGATCCTGCCCACCGGCATCGAACCTTCCGCCGACCCGATCCTCGCCGCCCGCTCGGCCGCCTATTCGGAATCGTTCAACCGCCGCAGCCGCGAATCGCTCGGCACAGGAGCCAAGCCATGAATCCGCACGCCTTCCACCCGCTGCACCGTCTGCTGCACTGGCTGATGGCGATCCTGATCATTGCCATGCTGTTCATTGGCGTGAGCATGGTTGCCGACCTGTCGCCGCGCCACCCGCTGCTGATCGAGCTGCACAAGGCCACGGGCGTTGCGCTTCTGGTGCTGGTGCTGATACGCATCGGCCTGCGCCTGTTCCTGCCCCATCCTGCGCTGCCCCGCGACCTGCCGCCCCTGCAACGCTTTGCCGCGGGCGCCTCGCACCTGCTGCTCTATGGCTTGATGCTGGCCATGCCGCTACTGGGCTGGGCCATGTTGTCGGCAGGCGGTTACCCTCGCCCGTTCCAGCTCCCCGCCATCGCCCCGCATGACCTGCAACTGTACGCGGTGCTGCGCCAGGCCCACGGCTGGGCCGGCTACCTGTTGTTCGCCACCGTGCTGGTGCACCTCGGGGCTGCACTGATGCACGCACTGGTACGCCGGGATGGCGTATTGCGCAGCATGTGGCCGGGGCCGGTGCACCGCGGCGAATGATGGCGAATAGCCCGGGCAGGCTCGACATTCAATAAGTGTTCTCATTAATCTTGCCTGTCGAACTGCCCTGGACTGCCCCATGAATGCCGCAAAGGACTCTGCCACCCTCGTTCCCGCCCGCACCCTGGACGTGCGACCACTGTTACTGGTGACGATGGCCTGCACCATGTCGATGATGGCCTTCGTCGCCCTGATCGGCCCTATCGGCGCCGCCCAGGGCATGGGGGCAGTAATCGGTCCGCTGGCCGGGACGCTGGTCTATGCCCTTGACCCACGCCTGCCATTCCTGGCCGTGGCCCTGCTGTTGCTGCTGGTCGGGCTGTGGCCGATGCCGCGCGGGCAGCAGGCCTGACAAGCACAGCGCGCAAGCGTGCAGAGTGTGTTTTAATGCGTCGCCCATTATTTTTAACACCTCTAATTACAAGGCGGCTATGGACACGGGGACACGACTCAAACTGGTGCGTGAACGCAACAACCTCTCCCAGCGGGAGCTCGCCCGCCGCAGCGGATTGACCAACTCGACGATCTCGCAGATCGAGCAGAACCGCGTCAGCCCTTCGGTCAGTTCCCTCAAGAAACTGCTCGAAGGCATCCCCATGACGCTCGCGGAGTTCTTCAGCTTCGACGAACCGGTGCGGGAGGAGCGCTTCGTGTTCCGCGCCAGCGAACAGCCGGATCTGGGCCGCAACGGCCTGCGCATGCTGCTGGTCGGTGCCAGTGTCGAGTCACGGCAGATGCGCATGCTGCGTGAACTGTATGCCCCAGGCGCCGATTCGGGCGAGCCGATCGTGCATGCCGAAGGCGAGGAATGCGGCCTGGTCACCCGCGGCACGGTAGAACTGTGGGTCGATGGCCAGGTGAGCATTCTCAACTCTGGCGATGGCTACTACATCCCCACGACCCTGCCGCACAGTTTCAAGAACATCGGCCAGGATGAGGCCGAGATCATCAGCGCCAACACCCCGGCCAACTTCTGACAGCAAGCTGCCGGTACCGCTAGCGGCGTTCCGGCCGAGCCAGCGCCTGTTCGACGAAGTCCAGGCGATCCTGGCCGAAGTACATCTGTCCTTCGACAAAGCACGTCGGCGCGCCGAATACCCCGCGCGCCACAGCCTCTTCGGTCGCTTGCTTGAGCGCCGCCTTCACTTCACCATCTGCCGCCAATGCGTGAAATTCGACCGGATCGAACCCGGCCTGGGTGAGCGTCTCCTCCAGCAGCCCTGCCTCGCCAAGGTTGCGTCGGTGAGCCCACAACCCGTTGAACAGCGCTGCCAGCAACGCTTCGAAGCGTGTCGGCGCCTGCAACTGTGTCCCGATCACCCCGCGCATCAGCGCCAGGGTATTGAGCGGAAACCCCGGCGGCAGCCCGAACGGCACGCCATAGCGTGCGGCAAACCGGCCAAGGTCGGTGAACATGTAGCGCCCCTTGGCCGGGATCATCGCCGGCGACGCATTGCCGGTTGCCTGGAATACCCCGCCAAGCAGCATCGGCCGGTAGCACAGCGTCGCGCCATGACGGGCGCAGAGGTCGGGTAGTTGGGTCCAGGCCAGGTAACTGGCAGGGCTGCCCAGGTCGAAGAAGAATTCGACGGTCTTGCTCATGTGATGCACTCCTTGTTGGCCAGGGGTTACCAGCGTTCCATCCACGGGCGCAGGTCCAGTTCGAATGTCCAGGCATCGCGCGGCTGGGCATGCAGGAACCAGTAGCTGTCGGCAATGTGCGCAGGGTCGAGGATGCCGTCTTGCGCCTTGAGGGCGTAGCGCTCGGGGAAACTGTCGCGGATGAACGCCGTATCGATCGCACCGTCCACCACCACATGGGCAACATGGATGTTGCGCGACCCCAGTTCCCGCGCCATGCTCTGGGCCAATGCTCGCAAGCCATGTTTGGCGCCTGCGAACGCGGCAAAACCGGCCGCGCCGCGAGTGCCAGCGGTGGCGCCGGTGAACAGCAGGGTGCCACGCTCACGGGTGACCATCCGCCGGGCTACCGCCTGGGCGGTCAGGAAGCCGGCGAAGCAGGCCATTTCCCAGATCTTGAAATACTTGCGTGGGGTTTCGTCAAGGATACTGCACGGCACGTTGGCGCCAATATTGAAGACGAAGGCTTCGATCTGGCCGATATCGCGCTCGATCGTCTCGACCAGTTCGGCCACCTCCTCTTCCTTGCGCGCATCCGAGCCAAAGCCATGGGCCTGCCCGCCAGCGGCGCGAATTTCTTCCAGCAAAGGCTGCAGCTTGTCCGCCTGGCGCCGGGTCACGCAAGCGATGTAGCCCTCGCGGGCGAAGCGCTTGGCAATTTCTCCGCCCGTGGCGTCTCCCGCCCCCACCACCAGCACCACTTTTTGTTGTTCTGTCACGTGCGCCTCCATTGATGAATGATCAATTAGTAAACGAACGCTATGTTATGATCGCCCCCAACGTCAAGCCAGCGCCCAGGGGATTTCATGCGCTATTCCAGCGAACACAAGCAACAGACCCGCGACAAGCTGCTGGCCAGCAGCGGTGCGCTGGCCAAGCGCGGCGGCTTTGCCAGCACGGGAGTGGCCGGGCTGATGAAGGCCATAGGCCTGACCGGCGGCGCCTTCTACAACCACTTCCCCTCCAAGGATGACCTGTTCACCGAGGTGGTCCGCCAGGAACTGAGCAACAGCCCGCTGGGGCGCCTGGCTCGGAAAGGTGCCAGTCGAGAGCGCTTGGCGCGCTGCCTGCAGCAGTACCTGAGCCTGGCCCACCTGCACGATGCCGAAGGCGGTTGCCCGTTGCCACCATTGGGGGTGGAGATTGCTCGGGCCGAACGATCGGTCAGAGAAGAAGCCGAACATTGGCTGGTCGGCTTGCACGCCGCCTGGAGCGAGACACTGGCCGATGAGGCCCTGGCCTGGGCCCTGATCAGCCAGTGCGTCGGCGCATTGGTGGTCGGCCGCATGCTGGCCAGCGAAACGGTGCAATCCCAAGTGCTGGATGCCAGCCGCAGCTTCGTTGACAGGGCGCTGAATGAGAGCCACTAGTCTATTGCTGGTGCTGCTGGCGAGCATGACGGCCTCGGCGGAGCAAGCCTGCCCACCCGGCGAGTACCAAGTGTGCCTGATGGGTTGCTTTTGCGCGCCAATCGACCCCGGGCAAGCCGGCCAGGTGCTCAAGGATGTCGAAGTCCTGGCTTCCAGCAGCCTGGCCTACGCCTTGCGCCAGGCCCGCGACGAAACCACCGCCAGCGGCAGCGAACCCATTCCCCTGCACATCCGCGCCCAGCTGGAACCCTGGTACGACTTCGCCGTGCTCGATGCCGCACGCTTCCGGGTAGGCGACGAGCAGCAGGTCAGCGCCGCCACCGCCCTGCTGCAGAACCCCGATGTGAATGCGGTGACACTGATCGACACGATCATTTTCCGCCATGCCAGCGATGCCGAGGACAATGTGGCGCTGTGGGCCCATGAGCTCAAGCATGTGCAGCAGTATCAGGAACTGGGGGTGGAGGAATTCGCCCGGCGCTACACGCGCGACTACCAGCAGTTGGAAGGGCCGGCCTACAAGATCGAGGCCGAGGTTGCCAAGGCATTGCGCGAGCGCGGTTCAGGGCAGGCCAGGTAGCCACGCCGGTCTCCCTGAAAAGACCGGCACGGGGTCAGCTACCTCAGGTAGCAGCCGGTGCCTGCTCAGTAGCTTGTTCCCGGCTGGCATAGCGCTGCGCCAATACCGCGCACACCATCAACTGGATCTGGTGAAACAGCATCAATGGCAGGATCATCGCCCCGATGCCACTGCCGACGAACAGGACCTGGGCCATGGGCACCCCCGTGGCCAGGCTCTTCTTCGAGCCGGCAAAAAGGATGGTGATGCGGTCTTCCAGGTTGAAGCCCAGCACCTTGCCGAGCAGACGCGTGCCGAACAGCACCACGGCCAGCAGGATGCCGCACACGGCGAACAGGCCGGCCAGATGCTGCGGCGAAACCGTGTGCCACAGCCCGGTGACCACCGCCTCGCTGAACGCGGTATAGACCACCAGCAGGATCGAACCCTGGTCCACCAGCTTCAGCCAGCGCGCATTGCGCTTGACCCATGCCCCGATCCAGCGGCGGGCAATCTGCCCAGCCACGAAGGGCACCAGCAACTGCAGGGTGATCTTGAGCACTGCATCCAGGCCTGAACCGGTATCACCACTGGCGCCCAGCAGCATCATCACCAGCAGCGGTGTGAGGAAGATACCGAGCAGGCTCGAAGCGGCAGCGCTGCAGATGGCCGCCGGCACATTGCCACGCGCCAACGAGGTGAAGGCAATGGCCGATTGCACCGTAGCCGGCAAGGCGCACAGGTACAGCACGCCCAGGTACAGTTCATTGCCCACCAGCGGTACGAACAACGGCTTGAACGCCATCCCCAGCAGCGGGAACAGCACGAAAGTGCAGGAGAACACCAGCAGGTGCAGGCGCCAGTGCCCGGCACCGGCGATGATCGCCTCGCGCGACAGCTTGGCGCCATGCAGGAAGAACAGCAGACCGATGGCCAGGTTGGTCAGCCAGCCAAAATAGACCGCGCCGTCGCCCGAGCAGGGCAGCACGGTAGCGATCAACACCACCCCGAGCAGTGCCAGGGTGAAGTTGTCGAACAACATGCGCAAATACTTCATATCCGTTTCCGTCTTGTCGTTGTGCAAGGTCAGACGATAAGGTTTGAAGCTTTTCCCCGCTAACGCCGGAAGCCCCACCGGTGTCGCTCAACGGACACCCCTCCGAAAAAGGACCTTTTTGCATGGCTCTCGCCCGTCTTCTACCGCTTCTCGCCGCCACCGCCCTAGCCTTGGGCAGCACTGCCGCGCAGGCTGGCAGGTCACTGAAGACCCAGGTGGACGAAGTGATCGAACCGGTGATGCGGGAGCACGCTATTGCCGGCATGGCGGTAGCGGTGTTCGCCAACGGCCAGGCGCATTACTTCAGCTATGGCGTGGCGAGCAAGGCGACAAGTGCACCGGTTACTGCCGATACGCTGTTCGAGATCGGCTCGCTGAGCAAGACCTACACCGCCACCCTGGCCGCCCTCGCCAGCGCCGAGGACAAGCTCGACCTGCAGGCACCGGCCCGACGCTATCAACCGGCTCTGGCCGGCACCCCGCTGGGTGACGCCAACGTGCTGGAACTCGGTGCCTACAGCGCCGATTGCCTGCCGCTGCAGTTCCCCGACGAGGTGCAGACCGACAGCCAGGCGCTGGACTTCCTGCGCAACTGGAAGCCACGCACCGTACACGGCACCCGGCGCTGCTATTCGAACCCAAGCCTGGGCCTGTTCGGCGACCTCGCCGCACGCGCACAGCAACAACCGTTCAGCGAACTCATGAGCCAAGGCCTGTTGCCGCAGATGGGCTTGCAACACACCTACCTGCAGGTGCCGGCGCACGCACAGAAGTCGTATGCCCAGGGTTACGACGCGAAAGACCGGCCCGTGCGCGTCAACCCCGGCCCCTATGCCGATGCGGCCTACGGCATCAAGACCAACGCCCGCGACCTGCTGCGCTTTGTGCGCCTGAACATGCAACCGGCCGAATTGAAGCCCGCGTTGCGCGAAGCTGCCGCCATCACCCAGGCTGGCTACTTCCAGGTAGGCGCCATGGTTCAAGGGCTCGGCTGGGAGCGCTACGCCTACCCGGTGTCGCTCGACACCCTGGTCGATGGCAACAGTGCCAGTTTTGCCCTCGAACCCCAACCCACCCGCCGCCTCGACCCGGCCCTGCCCGCTTCGCCCCAGGCCTGGTACAACAAGACCGGATCGACCAGTGGTTTTGGCGCGTATGCCGCGTTCATTCCAGGCGAAGGCAAGGCCATCATATTGCTCGCCAACCGCAATTACCCGAACGAAGCACGGGTGCGCGCCGCCTACCGGATTCTCTCCAGCATCGACCTCTGACAGACCTTCGCGAGCGGATTGTCGGACAAGATGTAGTGCATAAAAATATTCACTACAAAACGGTTGACGCCGTTCATCGCCCTTGGGCATGATGAAGCCGTCTCCCTGATCGGGAGCGGTGGCAAGGGTGTTCCAGACGGCCTGCGCGGTAACGCAGGCCGTCCGTGGAGAGGGAACTGTCCAAAAGGCAGCGTGAGAAAGCCCCTGTTGCGATGCTGCTGTAGCAGCCTTGGTAGTGCGCTACACGTCGTGGCGCCAACTGTGAAAAACACCAAACAATGGGTAATGGGGGCTTTATGATGAACTTGAACAACAAACCGACGATCGACCAACTGGCCCAGCTGTTCGCGATGCGCAAGGACAGCCTTGACGACCATTTGCTGTGGGTCAGCCAAACCGGCGAAGTGCGTCTCGACCGCCTGCCGCCGAACACCGTGGAAGATGAATTCGAAGCGCACCTGCCCAGCATGCGCGCCCGCTTCAAGGTCTACCGTCGTGGCCAGGGCTACGTCGGCAAGAAGGCCGCCGCCGACACCGAGTTCGTCGGTCGCGTGCTGCAGACCCTGCAACAAGAATGGCCCGCCGCCCGTGAGCGGCAGGCAATCAAGGTGATCGAACCGCTCAACTGAGTGATCGCACCGCTTACTGAGCCCGGCCTGCACAGGCCGGGCTTTTTCATGCCCGCCGTCGTTGCGGCTGCGGCAATTCCAGCGCACCGGTCGCCAGCGCCCTCGCCCGGTCGACACCCCACACCAGCGCGCGGGTCATGGTCTCGCCAGGCCGCGACGGGTAGTACTCTTCCAGCAATGCCCTGCCATCCTCACCGTACAGCCCCAGAAACAATTGCGTGGCACCGAGGCGCGACAAGCGCACCTGCACATCAAGGGTTGTACCATCGCTCAATGCTTCATCGTGGCAGCGGCTGTGCAACTGCGCATCCGCCCACTTCCAGTAGGTTCTTTCCCTGACTCGCATGGAACCTCACTCCTTCCTTGCCTGAGATGTCGCCACAGAAAACCACAAGTGCCAGGGCTCGGCGAGCGCAACCCGCCGTTACCATGCTTCGGATCAAGCAACGACAAGAAAAACCCCGCCAGGGGGCGGGGTTGTGTGAGCGGGTTCACTTTTTGGTCGGTACCCGTGGCGTGAAACGGCCCTTCTTGATGCGCTGCAGGTGTGCCGGTTGCAGTTGCTCCGAATCGTCCAGGGTCATGTTGGCAAAGCCCAGTCGAAATGCCGACTGGCCGCACCGCACCTGGCTGTTGATCGGAAACGCATCGTTCATGTCTTCGAAAAAGGACTCGCTCATGCCCTGTCTCCCTCCAGTGGCGACTGCGCCGGCAACAATCAGATTTGCCTGGAAAAACGCAGCCTGTGAAAGTGAGACTAGTCGGTCATTTGCAGACTGCCTGGCCGAGCATTCCTGCTCCCGACCAGCGGCAGTGCCGTCTATTTCAAGCGCACGGCAGTGCCGGTGGCGAACACCACGACCATGCCACCTTGCACCGATGGCATGCTGATCTCGAAGTCGACGCCGACCACTGCATCGGCCTGCAACTGCCGTGCCCGCGCCTTGAGTTCTTCGGTGGCTTGCTCGCGGGCTTCGCGCAGTGCGCTCTCCAGCGTCTGCGAACGTCCGCCGAAGAAATCACGAAAGCGTGCGAAGAAATCGCGCACGAAGTTGATGCCCTGCACCGATTCGGAGCTGACCACGCCGAGGTACTCGGCAATCGGGCGGCCTTCGAGCTGGCTGGTGGTGGTGATGATCATCGGATGCTCCGTTGGCCTGACAAAAAGAAGCCAAGTCTAACAAAGCACTGAGCGCTGCGCGGACGCCAGCGAAATGCCCTTCACTGCGCGCCGGCAGTTCGCAAGCGTTGGCCCAGCCTCGGCCCGAACACGTTGACCAGCAACCCGAGCATCACCAAAAGCGCCCCCCATCCCTGCGCCGCTGTCAGCCGCTCGCCCAGCAACCAGGCCGAAGAGCTCAAGCCGATCACCGGCACCAGCAGCGAGAACGGCGCTACCTTGCCCGCCGGGTGGCGCGACAGCAGCTTGCTCCACAGGCTGTATCCCAGCATGGTCGCGACGAACGCCAGGTAGGCCAGCGCCAGAACCGAACTCCAGCCGATGTTGAGCAAGGCATGGCCAATGCGCTCCGGCCCCTCCAGCCACCAGGACAATGCCAAGAACGGCAGCGGCGGGATCAGCCCACCCCAGATCACCAGTGCAACCAGGTCGACCGAACCAAAGCGGCGCGTGATGATGTTGCCCATGCCCCACATGGACCCTGCGCACAGGGTCAGCAGCAGCGCCACCATCGGCACATGGCCGCTGTCTTCGCTGCCGATCAGCGCCAGGCCGCCCGCGGCCACCAGCAGGCCCAGCATGCTGGCCATGCGCAGGCGCTCGCCAAGGAACAGCGCGGCAAAGCCCAGGGTGAAGAACGCCTGCGATTGCAGGATCAGTGACGCAAGGCCCGGCGGCATGCCGCTGTACATCGCCTGGAACAGGAACGCGAACTGGCCCAGCGAGATCGTCGCGCCATAGGCAATCAACCAGCGCCATGGCAACTTGGGCCGCTTGACCAGCAAAATGGCCGGGAATGCGACCAGCAGAAAGCGCAACGCCCCTAGCAGCATCGGCGGCAAGCCATCGAGGCCGACCTTGATCACCACGAAGTTGACGCCCCAGGCAATGATCACCACCAGGGCGATCAGCAGGTCCTTGAGTGGCATTGCACTTTCCCTCTTCAGCGCTTCTAGACATATTTCGTAACAGCATACGGGCATCTTTCGCCGGCGGACCAGCACAGTTGCCGCCCAGCCTGGCGTAACAGTGCGTCTGTTCTGGCCCACAGACTTCACTTGACCCTACTTGTATAGACATGCTCATATCACGACTGGCCACGCATGCGACGTGCCGCCCGTGGACCATTCCGACACAACAACAACGATGCGGAGCCCTCAATGTCCAGCAAACCCGTGCTCGAACGGCGTTCGATCGACTACATCCCCGAGGCCGAACGCCATGGCAAGGTGTACAGCCAATTCACCCTGTGGCTGGGTGCCAACCTGCAGATAACCGCCATCGTCACCGGCGCATTGGCCGTGGTGCTGGGGGGCGACGTGTTCTGGTCGCTGATCGGCCTGCTTTTGGGGCAAGTGATCGGTGGCGCGGTCATGGCCCTGCATGCAGCGCAGGGCCCGCGCCTGGGCCTGCCGCAGATGATTTCCAGCCGGGTGCAGTTCGGAATCTACGGGGCTGCCATTCCCATGGTGCTGGTGTGTCTGATGTACCTCGGTTTCACCGCCACCGGCACGGTACTGTCCGGCCAAGCCATCGGCCAGTTGCTCAGCGTCAGCGACAGCACCGGCATTCTCATCTTCGCCGCAGTGATCGTCCTCGCCACTCTCGCCGGTTACCGGGTAATCCACTGGATCGGCCGGATCGCCAGCGTGCTGGGCATCATCGCCTTCGTCTACCTGTTCAGCCGCATCCTGCTGATCGCCGACATCGGCCAGTTGCTCGACAACCGCCATTTCAGTTGGGCGTCGTTCCTGCTGGCGGTTTCACTGGCCGCGTCCTGGCAGATCGCCTTCGGCCCCTATGTGGCCGACTACTCACGCTACCTGCCCAGCAGCACCTCGCCGCTCAAGACCTTCCTCGCGGCCGGGCTCGGTTCGGTGATCGGCGCCCAGGCCTCGATGATTCTCGGTGTGTTCGCCGCCGCGATCGCCGGTGGCCAGTTCTCCGGGCGCGAAGTGGCGTACATCGTCGGCCTCGGCGGTGCCGGCACCACTGCGGCACTGCTGTACTTCTGCATCGCCTTCGGCAAGGTGACCATTTCCACACTGAACTCCTATGGCAGCTTCATGTGCATCGCTACCATCATCAGCGGTTTTCGTGGCCATCTGGCGATCGGCCGCACGCAACGCCTGCTGTTCGTGCTGCTCATCGTCGGCGCCGCGACGCTGGTGGCCCTGCTCGGCCAGCATTCGTTCCTCAGCGCATTCAAGTCGTTCATCCTGTTCCTGCTGACGTTCTTCGTGCCGTGGAGTGCGGTCAACCTGGTGGATTACTACTTCATCACCAAGGAACGTTACGACGTGCCGGCGCTGGCCGACCCCGACGGCCGCTACGGCCGCTGGAACTGGCCGGGCATCAGCGTCTACATCGTGGGCGTGCTGGTGCAGATGCCGTTCATCGACACCAAACTGTATACCGGCCCCATGGTCGCGCATCTGGGCGGGGTGGATGTGTCATGGCTGATCGGCCTGGTGGTGCCCAGCCTGCTCTACTATTGGGTGGCCCGGCACCGTGCCGCACAGGCCCCGTCCGGCATGATCGTGCCTGAGGCGCGTTGAGCCCTGGCAGGACCTTCCTGACCAGCGCGATACCTGTGGGAGCAACTGTCGTCTCGATAGTCTTGAAAACTGGTGCGTAACACATGTGGGAGCCGGCTTGCCGGCTCCCACAGGTTCCACTACAAGTTCTGCAGGTGGTGGGATCAGTCGCGGTAATCCGCTGCTGTTCGGTCGAGCATCCGCAACAACGCGGCCCAGGCCAGCTGCAGGGCGTCCGGGTCGGTCAACTCGCCTTGCTTCAACCCCCTCGCCGGCTCATTGAACTGCCGCTCGGTATGTGCGCACACATCCGGCAACGGCAGTACCAGTTGCCCGGCGCTTTGCGCGGCCAGCTGGATATCGCAGGCTTTCTCCAGGTAGTACATGCGCAAGAACGCCTCGGCCACCGTGCGCCCTGTGGTCAACAGGCCATGGTTGCGCAGGATCATCACCGGTTTGTCGCCCAGGTCGGCCACCAGCCGCTTCTGCTCGTCCAGGTCCAGGGCAATGCCTTCATAGGTGTGATAGGCAACCTTGCCATAGAACTCCATGGACATCTGGTTGACCGGCAACAGCCCGCACTCCAGCGCCGCGACCGCACACCCGGAACGGGTATGGGTGTGCAATACGCATTGGGCGTCCTCGCGGGCGGCGTGGATGGCGCTGTGGATGACGAACCCGGCCGGATTGACCGGGTGCGCACTGGCCTCAACCGGCCTTCCCTGCAGGTCGATCTTGACCAGGCTCGACGCGGTGATTTCCTCGAACAGCAGGCCGTAGGGGTTGATCAGGAAGTGGTGCTCCGGGCCCGGTAGGCGCACCGAGATATGGGTGAAGATCAGGTCCGACATGCGGAAGTGGGCGATCAGCCGGTAACAGGCCGCCAGCTCCTGGCGCAGCGCGTGTTCAATGGTGCTCATAGGTAGGGTCATCCTCCACTCGTTTGCCGGCCCGGGCGTTGCCCGAAGGGCCCGTTTTCTTGTTGTCGTGAGGTCACGCCCACTGCCGTGGGTGAGAAAAAACTAGTCTCGCACCAGTAAAAAAACAAGTTGATTTTTTACTAGCGCTACACTTTCATGAGAAAAACAAGAACAACACCGGAGCTGCCCCGCATGTTGACCGCCTTCGCCCACCTGTTCGAACCGCTGCAGATTCGCGGCAAGCGCCTGAAGAACCGCATCATGTCGACCGGCCACGACACCTGCCTGCCCACCGACAACCTGGTCAACGACAAACTGATCGCCTATCAGGGCGCTCGCGCCGCAGGGGGTGTGGGCCTGATCGTACTGCAAGTCGCCGGCGTGCATGACAGCGCCCGCTACACCTCGCACGTGTTGATGGCCACCGACGACGCCTGCATCGAGGGCTATCGACGCCTGGCCGAGGCCTGCCACGCCCATGACACCGTGGTGTTGTCGCAACTGTTCCACCCCGGGCGCGAGATCATGGAGTCGGCCGACGGGCTGCTGGCAGTCGCCTATTCGGCCTCGTCAGTGCCGAACGAACGTTTCCGGGTGATGCCGCGGACCCTCGACCAGGCGATGATCGACGAGATCGTCCAGGGCTATGCCAGCGCCGCCCGCCGCTTGCACCAGGCCGGGCTGGATGGCGTCGAGGTGGTGGCCAGCCACGGCTACCTGCCGGCGCAGTTTCTCAATCCGCGGGTCAACCTGCGCAGTGACGGCTACAACGGCGGCCTGGAACAACGCCTGCGCTTCTTGCGCGAGGTGCTGGATGCGGTGCGCGCAGCCACCGACGAAGATTTCATCGTCGGCCTGCGCATCAGTGCCGACGAGCGCGACAGCGAGGGCCTCAGCGAGGATGAGTCGCTGGCCGCCGCTCAAGCGCTGCAGGGCCAGCTCGATTACCTGCATATCGTCGCCGGCACCTCGGCGTCGCTCGGCGGTGCCGTGCACATCGTGCCGCCAATGGCCATCGCGCCGGCGTACCTGGCCCGCGAAGCCGGGACGTTCAAGCAGCACCTGGACATCCCCCTGTTCGTCACCGGGCGGATCAACCAGCCCCAGGAAGCGGAACTGATCCTGGCGCGCGGCCAGGCCGACGTCTGCGGCATGACCCGTGCGCTGATCTGCGACCCGCAGATGCCGAGCAAGACCGAACGGGGGCAAGTCGAGGACGTGCGCGCCTGCATCGCCTGCAACCAGGCCTGTATCGGCCACTTCCACCGAGGCTTGCCGATCTCCTGCATTCAGCACCCGGAAACCGGCCGCGAACTGCAGTACGGCACCCTGCAAACCGCCATCAAGCGCAAGCGCATCATGGTCGCCGGCGGCGGCCCGGCCGGCATGAAGGCAGCCGCCGTGGCCGCCGCGCGCGGGCATGAGGTCACGCTGTACGAGGCCAGCGCTCAGCTAGGCGGCCAGGTTCTGCTCGCGCAACTGCTACCCCGGCGCAGCGAGTTCGGCGGTGCCAGCACCAACCTGCAGCGCGAAATGGAATTGGCAGGTGTACGCGTAGTACGTAATACACGCGTCGATCGCGCCCTGGTCGAACGCGAGCGCCCCGACCTGGTGATCGCTGCGACCGGCGCCACACCCTACTGGCCCGCCTTCGAGCGCAGCGGCGAACTGCAGGTGGTGGATGCCTGGCAAGTGCTGCGCAACGAGGTCACGCCCGGTCGTTCGGTGCTGGTACTGGATTGGCGCAGCGACTGGATCGGCCCCGGTATCGCCGAACACCTGGTACGCGACGGCCATCAGGTGCAGCTGGCGGTCAATGGCACCCATTGCGGCGAAAGCCTGCCGCTGTACGTACGCGACCAGATGGCCGGCGAACTGCACCGCCTGGGCATCCCCATCACACCCTATGCCCGCCTGTACGGCTGCGACGACAGCACCGTGTACCTGCAGCACACCGCCAGCGGTGAACCGATGATCTTCGACAACATCGATACCCTGGTCCTGTGCCAGGGCCACCAGCCGCAGGACACGCTGGGCGAGGAACTGGCCGGCCTGGTCGAGGTACGGCGTATCGGCGACTGCCTGGCACCGCGCACCGCTGAAGAAGCGATCCATGATGGCCTGACGGTTGCCTGGTCAGTCTGAGGCTGTACATACTGCCGCTTTCCCGATGGACCGACGCGCATGAACCAGCAGCCCCAGACCCCGCCCGCCGCTGAAGACGGCGGCGCAGCCCCCCAGTTCCTGGGCACCCGCATCCGCGGCCTGCGCAAGCGCCGCGGCATGACCCTGGCGGAGCTGGCGGCGCAGAGCGAGCTGACCGCAGGCTACATCAGCCAGCTCGAACGCAACCTGTCGTACCCGTCGATCCCGGCGCTGTTCAACATTGCCCGCAGCCTGGGCGTGACCATCCAGTGGTTCTTCGCCAGCGAAGCCAGTACCGCCCCCGAAGACCAGGGCTACGTGGTCCGGCGCAACAGCCGGCTGAGCGTGCACTACGAAGATGGTATCGTCGACCAGCTGCTGACACCCCAGCCCAACCGCCAGCTGGAGATCCTCCACTCACGCTTTCCGCCAGGCACCTACAGCCAGCAGAGCTACAGCCATGAGGGCGAAGAGGCCGGCTACATTCTCTCGGGCAGTTTCGAGCTGTGGGTGGGCGAACGGCACTTCCAGCTGGGCGAAGGCGACAGCTTCAGCTTTCCCAGCCAGCAACCGCACCGCTATGGCAACCCAGGCGAGGTGGATGCCGTGGTGATCTGGGTGATCACCCCGCCGACATTCTGAAAGGTTGCACAAGGGGCGGCACGTTTCATCGCCCGGCGATAACGCCAGCGGCAGGCCATGCCCCCCTGTGGGAGCCGGCTTGCCGGCGATAGGGCCCTGACAGGCTGTTCAGCCATGCCTGCCCTGGCCTCATCGCCGGCAAGCCGGCTCCCACAGAGACCACGCAAACCTTTGCTATTTGTGCAAGGCATGGCATACATGCAGGTGACTGCTTCCCGCCATTCAAGGAGTTCGTGCATGAGCAAGCCCCCCTATGTCCCGCCTGCAGTCTGGCGCAACGACGCAGCGTCTGGCGGCCAATTTGCCAGCATCAACCGGCCGATCGCAGGTCCCACCCACGACAAGGACTTGCCGTCAGGCAAGCACCCCTTGCAGCTGTACTCCCTGGCCACGCCCAATGGCGTGAAAGTGACCATTCTTCTCGAAGAACTGCTCGCGCTGGGCCACGGCGGCGCCGAATACGATGCCTGGCTGATCCGCATCGGCGAAGGCGACCAGTTCTCCAGCGGGTTCGTTCAGGTCAACCCGAACTCCAAGATCCCCGCCCTGCTCGACCGCAGCGTCGAGCCGCCGGTCCGGGTGTTCGAGTCCGGCTCGATCCTGCTCTACCTTGCGGAGAAATTCGGCGAATTCCTGCCCAAAACGCCAGCCGCACGCACCGAGACCTTGAACTGGCTGTTCTGGCAGATGGGCGCGGCGCCTTACCTGGGCGGCGGCTTCGGCCACTTCTATGTGTATGCGCCGGAGAAATTCGAGTACGCCATCAACCGCTTCACCATGGAAGCCAAGCGTCAGCTCGACGTGCTTGAGCGCCGCCTGGCGCAAAGCCGCTACCTCGGCGGCGACGCGTACAGCATTGCCGATATCGCCGTGTGGCCGTGGTACGGTCAACTGGTGCGCGGCAACCTGTATGACGCGGCGCAGTTCCTGGCCGTGCACGAGTACCCGAAGGTGCAGCGATGGGCCGAGGACATCGCCCAACGGCCCGCCGTACAACGGGGCACGCGGGTCAATCGCACCTGGGGCGATGAAACCAGCCAGGTGCCCGAGCGGCATGCTGCAAGCGACCTGGATTGATGGCGTCGGGGCCGCAAGACGGCCCCGACAATGCCCCCTTGCAAAAAACCATTTCTGCCGCGCAAACCTGCTTCCCCTGACACCTTCTTGTACACTCCTCGCAAAAGCCCCCACCTGCACAATTTTTGGTGAAAGCATGATCGAGGTAACCGAGGTTTCCATTGTCGAGCTGCGCGACGCGCTCGAAACGGGCCGCACGACGGCGGTCGAGTTGGTCAAGGCGTACCAGGCGCGCATCGACGCCTACGATGGAGCCGATACCGCTACCGCCCTGAACGCCGTGGTGGTGCGCAACCCAGACGCACTGAACGAAGCCGAGGCTTCCGATGCCCGCCGCGCCAAGGGCCAGCTGCTGAGCCCGCTCGATGGCATCCCCTATACCGCCAAGGACAGCTACCTGGTCAAAGGCCTGACCGCCGCCTCCGGCAGCCCGGCGTTCAAGGACCTGGTCGCCCAGCGCGACGCCTTCACCATCGAACGCCTGCGCGCCGCCGGTGCCGTGTGCCTGGGCAAGACCAACATGCCGCCCATGGCCAACGGCGGCATGCAGCGTGGCGTCTACGGCCGCGCCGAAAGCCCGTACAACGCCAACTACCTGACCGCACCGTTCGCCTCGGGCTCGTCCAACGGTGCCGGTACCGCCACCGCCGCAAGCTTCAGCGCCTTCGGCCTGGCCGAAGAAACCTGGTCCAGCGGCCGCGGCCCTGCCTCGAACAATGGCCTGTGTGCCTACACGCCTTCGCGCGGGGTGATCTCGGTACGCGGCAACTGGCCGCTGACCCCGACCATGGACGTGGTGGTGCCCTATGCCCGGACCATGGCCGACCTGCTGGAAATCCTCGACGTGGTGGTGGCCGACGACGCCGACAAGCGCGGCGACCTATGGCGCCTGCAGCCTTGGGTACCGATTCCGGCCGCCTCGACCGTACGCCCGGCGTCCTACCTGGACCTGGCAGTCGACGCCAGCTCGCTCAAGGGCAAGCGCTTCGGCGTACCGCGCATGTACATCAATGCCGACCCTGAGGCCGGCACCTCGGAAAAACCCGGCATCGGCGGCCCGACCGGCCAGCGCATCAACACCCGTGCCAGCGTGATCGACCTGTGGAAACAAGCCCGTCAGGCCCTGGAAGCGGCCGGCGCCGAGGTGGTCGAAACCGACTTCCCGCTGGTTTCCAATTGCGAAGGCGACCGCCCTGGTGCGCCGACCGTGTACAACCGCGGTATCGTCAGCAAGGAGTTTCTCCATGACGAGCTGTGGGAATTGTCGGGCTGGGCGTTCGATGATTTCCTGCGCGCCAACGACGACCCCAAGCTCAACCGCCTGGCCGACGTCGATGGCCCGCTGATCTTCCCCCACGACCCAGGCACCCTGCCCAACCGTGAGGACGACCTGGCCGCTGGCATGGACGAATACGTCAACATGGCCAAGCGCGGCCTGAAGACCTGGGACCAGATCGAAACCGTACCGGACGGCCTGCGCGGCCTGGAAAAGACCCGCAAGCTGGACCTCGAAGACTGGATGGACAACCTGGGCCTGGACGCGGTGCTGTTCCCGACCGTGGCCGACGTAGGTCCGGCGGATGCCGACGTCAACCCGGCATCGGCGGACATCGCCTGGAGCAACGGCATCTGGGTGGCCAACGGTAACCTTGCCATTCGCCACCTGGGCGTGCCCACCGTGACCGTACCGATGGGCGTAATGGCCGATATCGGCATGCCAGTAGGCCTGACCTTCGCCGGTCGCGCCTACACCGACAACGACCTGTTGCGCTTCGCGGCCGCGTTCGAGTCGACCGGCTCGCGCCGGATGATCCCGCCGCGTACGCCCGCCCTGGGCTGATCGTTCGCTAGAGGTTTGCGTCGCTGCGTAAATCGAGCGCCGCCCGCGCGGCGCATCGCGGCTAAAGCCGCTCCTACATTTGTTGCAACGTACCTATGTCTGATAGACCATGGTTGCCAGCCTTGCGGGTACGACACGATAGCTCGGCGGGCGCCAAAGGCGGAAAACCGTGGCCTGACAGGTCGTGGCACGTTGCTACGAACGTAGGAGCGGCTTTAGCCGCGATGCGCCGCGCGGGCGGCGCTCGATTTCAACAACACCGCAAATTCAACGACATGCGCCCGCAGACACACGCTACCATTCGGCCTATCTCGAGCATTGGCACTCTCTGCTCATACCGAAAAACGCGTAGTGGAGCCCCAAGATGTCCCTGCACATCCACACCCCCCTCATCGAATCCCGCCCCCTTTCGCTGGCCGCTGGCCGCTCGGTCTGGCTCAAGCTCGACGCCCTGCAGCCGTGCGGGTCGTTCAAGCTGCGCGGCGTGGGCCATGCCTGCGAGGTCCATCACGCCCGTGGCGCACGGCATTTCGTGTCTTCATCCGGTGGTAACGCTGGCCTGGCGGTGGCCTATGCCGGCCGCAAGCTGGGCGTGCCGGTGACGGTGGTGGTGCCCGAGACCACCACGGAACGGGCCAAGGAGCTGCTGCGCCAGGAGGATGCCAAGGTTGTGGTGCACGGCAGTTCCTGGCAGGAGGCCAACGCGCTGGCGCTGACCCTGGTGGGTGCCAACGACGCGTTCATCCACCCGTTCGACGATCAACTGCTGTGGACTGGCCATGCCAGCCTGGTCGACGAGCTGGCCGCGGCCGGGTTCAAGCCCGATGCGGTGGTGCTCTCGGTCGGCGGTGGTGGCTTGCTCAGCGGCGTGGTCGAGGGCCTGGAACGCAACGGTTGGAGCGACGTGCCCGTGCTGGCCGTCGAGACCGAGGGTGCAGCTTCGCTGCACGCGGCCATGCAAGCCGGCCATACGGTGGAGCTCGAGCGCATCGCTTCGCTGGCCACGTCGCTGGGCGCCAAGCGCGTTGCCGAGCAGGCGCTGGCCTGTACGCGCAAGC
Source organism: Pseudomonas plecoglossicida NBRC 103162 = DSM 15088 (assembly GCF_000730665.1). Lineage (GTDB taxonomy): Bacteria > Pseudomonadota > Gammaproteobacteria > Pseudomonadales > Pseudomonadaceae > Aquipseudomonas > Aquipseudomonas plecoglossicida. Next base: position 125,431 of record NZ_BBIV01000012.1, on the reverse strand, counting down.
ATCCGGTGCATAGCCACCTGGTGAGTGACCGGGCCGCGCTTGAGGCGTGCCAGCGGTTCCTGCGTGACCATCGCGTGCTGGTGGAGCCCGCCTGCGGCGCAGCGTTGGCGCTGGTTCAGGAACCTGGGGCGCTGGCGGGCTTCGACAAGGTGCTGGTCGTGGTCTGCGGGGGCGCCACGGCGACGCTGGAGCAGATCCAGGCTTGGCTCGAGCAGGCCAGCTGAGTTGCCTTTACTGGCCTTATCGCCGGCAAGCCGGCTCCCACAAAAAGTGACGCCGCCCCCTGTGGAAGCAGGCTTGCCGGCGATGAGGCCAGCACAGGCGAAAATCCTCTTGCGTGAAACGCGCTCATCGGATTCCCCCTGCCATCTGTCAGGCTGTCATCAGCCTGTTCACTTGCCCCTGTACTACTGAACCCGCCATCGCCGGAAAAATTCACCGGCAACCACTGCAGCACTGACGAAATACGCGTTCCACCCTTTCGATATGCAGCAAGTGAAGGCACAATGCGTGTCCTTTTTTTGGCCGGCCTGGCCGGGGGCCTTTAAATGATCAAGACGCCTTACTACCTCATCGATAAAACCAAGCTGCTGGGCAACATGGAGAAGATCGCCTACGTGCGCGAACACTCCGGCGCCAAGGCTCTGCTTGCCCTCAAGTGCTTTGCCACCTGGTCGGTATTCGACCTGATGCAGCAGTACATGGACGGCACCACCTCTTCGTCGCTCTACGAGCTCAAGCTCGGCCGCCAGAAATTCGCCGGCGAGACCCACGCCTACAGCGTGGCCTGGGCCGATGACGAGGTCGAGGAAATGCTCGAGAACTGCGACAAGATCATCTTCAACTCGATCGGCCAGCTGCAGCGTTTCGCCGAACAGTCCGAAGGCAAGATCCGCGGCCTGCGCGTCAACCCGCAGGTGAGCAGCTCCGACTACCTGCTGGCCGACCCGGCGCGCCCGTTCAGCCGCCTGGGTGAGTGGGACCCGGAAAAGATCGAGAAGGTCATCTCGCAAATCTCCGGTTTCATGTTCCACAACAACTGCGAGAACGGCGACTTCGGCCTGTTCGACAAGATGCTCAGCCACATCGAAGAACGCTTCGGCCACCTGCTGCACAAGGTCGAGTGGGTCAGCCTCGGCGGCGGCATCCACTTCACCGGCGAAGATTACGCAGTCGATGCGTTCTGTGCGCGCCTGAAAGCCTTCTCGCAAACCTACGGCGTACAGGTCTACCTGGAGCCGGGCGAAGCCGCCATCACCAACAGCGCCTCGCTGGAAGTGACCGTGCTCGACACCCTGTACAACGGCAAGCACCTGGCCGTGGTCGACAGCTCGATCGAAGCGCACCTGCTCGACCTGCTGATCTACCGCCTCAACGCCAAGATGGCGCCCAACGACGGCGAGCACACCTACATGGTCTGCGGCAAGTCGTGCCTGGCAGGTGACATCTTCGGCGAGTACCAATTCGATCGTCCGCTGGCCATCGGCGACCGCCTGTCGTTCGTCGACACCGCGGGTTACACCATGGTCAAGAAAAACTGGTTCAACGGTCTGAAGATGCCGTCCATCGCGGTCAAGCAACTCGACGGCAGCGTCGAAGTGGTACGCGAATTCGGTTTCGAAGACTACGTTTCCAGCCTGTCGTAAGACCGGCTTTCCAAGTAAGGAGCAAAAGGTAAATTGAAGAAGAACGTTCTTATCATTGGTGCAGGAGGTGTCGCCAAGGTGGTGGCCCACAAGTGCGCGCAGCATAACGACGAACTGGGTCGTATCGCTATCGCGTCACGGAACATCTCCAAATGCCAGGCCATCATCGACAGCGTCAAGGCCAAGGGTAGCCTCAAGGTTCCCGCCGACATCCAGGCCTTCTCGCTCAACGCCCTCGATGTCGAGGCGACCAAGGCACTGATCCGCGAGACCGAATCGCAGATCGTGATCAACGTCGGTTCCGCCTTCCTCAACATGTCGGTGCTGCGTGCCTGCATCGATACCGGTGTCGCCTACCTGGACACCGCCATCCACGAAGAGCCGGGCAAGATCTGCGAGACCCCGCCGTGGTACGGCAACTACGAGTGGAAACACCTCGAAGAGTGCCAACAAAAGAACATTACCGCCATTCTCGGCGTCGGTTTCGACCCGGGTGTGGTGAACAGCTACGCGAAACTCGCGCAGCAGCAATACTTCGACAGCATTGATTCGATCGACATTCTCGACGTCAATGCCGGTTCCCATGGCAAGTACTTCGCCACCAACTTCGACCCGGAAATCAACTTCCGCGAGTTCACCGGGCAAGTATGGAGCTGGCAGAACAGCCAGTGGACCAGCAACACCATGTTCGAAGTCAAGCGTACCGACGACCTGCCGGTGGTTGGCTCGCAGAACCTGTACCTGACCGGTCACGACGAGGTCCACTCGATCTCGAAGAACCTCAACGTACCGAACGTGCGCTTCTGGATGAGCTTCGGCGAACACTACATCAATGTGTTCACCGTGCTGAAGAACCTTGGCCTGCTCTCCGAGCAGCCGGTCAAGACCGCCGAAGGCCTGGAAGTGGTGCCGCTGAAAGTGGTCAAGGCCGTGCTGCCCGACCCGGCCTCCCTGGCCCCCGGCTACACCGGCAAGACCTGCATCGGTGACCTGGTCAAGGGCACCAAGGACGGCCAGCCGCGCGAAGTGTTCATCTACAACGTGGCCGACCACGAAGAAGCCTACGCCGAGACCGACAGCCAGGGCATTTCCTACACCGCCGGTGTACCGCCAGTGGCCGCTGCCCTGCTGGTCGCCCGTGGCGAGTGGGATGCCAAGCGCATGGTCAACGTCGAGGAGCTGCCGGCCGAGCCGTTCCTCAAGGCGCTGGACGTCATGGGCCTGCCGACCCGCGTGAAAGATGAGAAAGGTGATCGTCCTTGGGACGCTGAAGCCTAAGCTGTAGAACGAAGGGGCGCCAAACAGGCGCCCCTTCTGTTTGTCTGCACCGGCCCTATCGCCGGCAAGCCGGCTCCCACATGGAGGGTTGTGCTTTCCTGTGGCAGCAGGCTTGCCGGCGATGGGGCCAGTGGCTACTTCCTGGCCTCCAGTATCAGGTTGAACGGCGTCTGCGTCGCCCGCCGGAACCTTGTGAACCCCGCCTCCTCGAACACCGCCCGCAACCGCGCCTCCCCCGCCTGGGCACCGAGCCCCAATCCCACTTCCTGGGACAGCGAATTCGGTGTGCAGATGAATGTCGACGCCGCATAGAACAAGCGCCCCACCGGCGTCAGGTTGGCATCCAGCGAATCCTCTGCATAAGGCTCCACCAGCATCACCGTACCGTCGGCCTTCAGCGCCCGGTAGGCATGCCGCGCAGCACCCACCGGGTCGCCCATGTCGTGCAGGCAATCGAAGAAGCACACCAGGTCATGGTCGTGACCCGGGTAATCCTTGGCCGACGCCTGCTGGAAACTCACGCGCCCTTCCAGCCCCGCCTCGCGCGCCCGCTCGCTGGCCGTGGCGATCGAGGGGGCATGGTAGTCGTAGCCGATGAACCTCGACGCAGGAAACGCCTGGGCCATGACCAGGGTCGAGGCGCCATGTCCGCAGCCGACATCGGCCACCTTGGCCCCGGCCTGCAACTTGCCCACCACACCCTCGAGCGTCGGCAGCCAGTCGGCCACCAGGAAGGTCCGGTAACCCGGCCTGAAGAACCGCTCGGTACCACTGAACATGCACGGATGATGGTCGCCCCAGGCCAGGCCGCCGTCGCCGCGCATGGCGGCCACCAGCTTGTCCTTGTCATGGAACAGCGCCGCCACCACCGCCGCGCCACCGGCCATGTAGGCCGGCGAGTCTTCCAGCGCCAGGGCCATGGCCTGTTCCTCGGGCAGCACGAAACTGCCCTTGTCATGGGTCATGTAGCCGGACGCCGCCTGGGCATTGAGCCACTCGCGTACCAGCCGCGGGTGGCAACCGGTCTTGGCCGCCAGCGCCTCTGGCGTAGTCGGCTGACTGTCGGCCATGGCCCGATAGAGCCCCAGTTCGTCACCGAGAATGACATTGGCCAAGGTTGCCGCCGCGCCCATGTCGCCCACCAGCTTGCCCATGAATTCGTGAAGCCTTGCCTCGTCCATGACCTGCCCTCCTCTGCAAGAAGGCCACCGTCGACGAGGGAGTCCGGTCCGGGGGGGCGGTGGTCATTGGAATGGATGGTTATGCCTCGTCGTAAAGTCTAGCCCTTGGACTCCCATCCAAGGTTGCTGGTCGATCAGGGCAGGCTACTGCGGCGCTCAAGCCAATCATCGCCGCGCATATTTTTCACATCCACTTCACTTCAGCGCCACAACCACAAGGCTATGGTGCCGGCCAGTTTCGGGGGACAAGCCATGCGCGCCCCCGTTGAGCCCGAGTCCTGGAGTGCCAGCATGCTTGAGAATGTGATCAATATCCGCCTGCGTCCCGTGCGTGTCGGACGCAAGCGCTTGCCCTGGCTGCTGGGTGTGCTGCTCGCGTTACTGCTGCTTGGCCTGTGGCAGGTATCCCGCACCCAGGTCAGCAACCTGGGCAGTGTGCAACAGATGCACGAGCACGGCGTCTACAGCACCTGGGCCAAAGGCGAAGTGATGGTCCTGGTTCGCCATGCCGAGCGCTGCGACCGCTCCAACCATACCTGCCTCGGCGACCCCAGCGGCATCACCGTCGACGGCAGCCGCGCGGCGATGGCCGTGGGCGACGGCATTCGCCGCCTCGGGCTGGGCACGGCCGACATGCTCAGCAGTCCGGAAGTACGCACCCGGCAGACCGCGTCGTTCATCTTCGGCAAAGCCATCGAGACCCAGGACTGGCTGATGCAATGCGACAGTTCATTCGCCGACGCGGCATTCGCCCACAAGCGCGACGGCCGCAACCTGATCCTGATCACTCACAGCGGCTGCATCGACCAACTGCAGCGGCAGCTGGACCTGCCCGGTGGCCAGCGCGACAGTGGCTATGCCAGCGCGCTGCTGGTTTCCAAGGGCAGCGATGGCCAGCCCCACATCCTGGGCCAGATCAACGCCAAACAATGGCGTGCTCTGCTCGCCAGCACAGGGAAGTAACCATGCCGACTACTGCACGTACCTCGTTCTATATCAATAACCTGCTGCTGCCGCTGGTGCTGGCGCTGATCGTCTTCCTGCTGTTCGACCTCACCGAGCTGGACCGCTGGATCAGCAACCTGCTGATCGACCCGGCCACTGGCAGTTTCCCGCTGCTGCATGACCATTGGTTCGAGAAAGTCACCCACAAGTGGCCGCGCATTCTGCCGGACTGGACCGGCGAGCTGGCCGTAATCGGCTCGCTGCTGTCGTTCTTGTGGCCGCGCCTGCAGCACCACCCGGACGCGTGGGTGACCCGGCTGCTCGACAGTGCCAGGATCAGCCCGGTACTGCGCTTCACCACCCGGCATCGTCGCGACTTGCTGTTCATCGTGGTCGCCTTCGCCTTGAGCACCACGGTCATCCACTACCTGAAAAGCCACACCAGCGTGTACTGCCCCGTGGAAACCACCCTGTACGGCGGTCACGAACTGCGCAAGGAGTGGTACGAGAACTTCACCCTGCTGAGCAAGGCGGGCGATGGTCGCTGCTGGCCCGGCGGCCATGCTTCCAGTGGCTTCACCTTGCTGGCCCTGTACTTCGTGGCCCTGCGCCACCGCTGGCAGCATGCACGCAAGCTGCTGGTGGCGATCTTGCTGATCGGATTCGTCTACGGCACCACCCGGGTGCTGCAAGGCTGGCACTACATGTCGCATACCTTCTGGGCCGGGATATTCGTCTGGCTCACAAGCTGGGCAACGGCGCTGCTGTTCTACGGCAGGCAAGCATTGCAAGGCGCCGAGCAAGCAGCTCCGGGCAATCCTGCAGCGGACGCCTATGCTTGAGCTGTCCCACTGCACTGGAGCGTGCAATGCCCAACCGCGAAACCGCCCTGCTGCACAGCTGGCAGCACAACGCACAGGCCTGGATCGAAGCCGTGCGCAGCGGCGCCATCGAAAGCCGCCGTCAGGTGACCGACCAGGCCATCCTGCTCGCCATCCTTGGCCGCCAACCCGAGCGGGTGCTTGACCTGGGTTGTGGTGAAGGCTGGTTGCTGCGTGCACTGGCCGACCGTGGCATCGATGCCACGGGTGTGGATGGCGACGCAGCCCTGGTCGCGGCAGCGCGAGCGGCCGGCTCGACGCAGGTACACCGGGCCAGCTATGAGCAGCTGGTTGAAAGTGCGGTGAACGTTGGCACGGGTTATGACCTGATATGCGCCAACTTCGCCTTGCTGCAGCAGGACATCATTCCCTTGCTGATCGCCATGAAAGCGCTCCTGGTAGCGGATGGCGCGCTGCTGATCCAGACCCTGCACCCCTGGAGTGTGGCGAACGGGGATTATCAGGATGGCTGGCGTGAAGAGTCGTTCGCAGGGTTTTCTGGCAACTGGCGTCCGATGCCCTGGTATTTCCGCACCTTGGCCAGTTGGCTCAACGCGCTGGACATGGCGGGCTTCAGGCTGCTGAGCCTGCAGGAACCGCAACATCCGCAAAGCGCCGTGCCACAGTCGCTGTTGCTGCTGGCTCGATAGCCAGCGTCCCTGCACGAACCTTCTTGATATTGCCCCAGGCATCCCGCTAGCCTGCATTCCCCTCCCCGGACGGACCCTGCCCCCATGCACCCGCGCGACCTTGCCGCCTACCTGTTCCTCGCTGTCGCCTGGGGCTTTTCCTTCCTGGTGGTGCTCAAGGTGGTACATGCCTTCGGCTGGGCCGGGGCGGTGAGTTTTCGCTCGCTGATCGCCGGCAGCACGCTGGCGGTACTGGGTGCCGTGCTCGGCCGCCGGTTGAAACTGCGTCCCTTGCTCAGACCCTTGACGGTCGTCGGCGCCACCACCGTCGCCGGGCAACTGATCGGCCTGTCCTATGCCACGCCCCTGATCGGCACGGCCATGGCCGCAATCCTCATCGCCACCATCCCGCTGTTCTCGATGATCATCGGCCGAGCCTGGGGCCTGGAAAAGATCACCCCGCAGGGCATGGCCGGGTTGTTGCTGGGCCTGGCGGGCATCGTGATGCTGGTGGGCTTCCCGGCCCAGCCGGTGAATGAAGCCTTCATCCACGGCTGCATCGCTTCGGTGTTCGGCTGCGTGTGCGCCGCCTTCGGCAGCAACTACGCCAGCCTGCACCTGCGCGGGCAAGACCCCTGGACAGTGACCGGGGGTGCCTTCCTGGTCGGCGGCGTATTGACCCTGCCCCTGTTGCTGCTGGTGCCGGTGCCGACCGTGCCGCAAGCCAGCGACTGGCTCTATCTGCTGCTGAGCGGTTGCGTGATGAGTGCCACCACCTATGTGCTGTATTTCGGCCTGGTGGCCCGTATCGGTGCCACCCGCGCCATCAGCGTCGAGTTCGTCGTGACGCTGGTGGCCGTGCTGATCGGCGCATTGTTCCTGAACGAGGCGTTGAGCCTCATGCAGGCGGCGGGTGGTGTGGTGATCCTGCTGGGCTGCATGCTGGTACTGGGGCTGTTGCCAAGACGCAGACGCCGTTTGCCCAGTTAGCGCTGGGCGGTGCTTTGCTCAGGCGGTGGGGACAGTTGCAACACCCGGTTGCGACCCCCTTCGGCCAGCAGGTAACCGCCCTTGCCATCAGGGGTGATGGCCTGGGGCGCCTTGAGGAAGGTCAACACGGTGTGCTGGCTGCCATCGGCATCGACGCGCAGCAGGCGGGCACGGTGCGTGTTGTCTTCACTGATCCACAGGCCGCGCTGGTCGCAGAGCAGGAAGGTGGGGTTACGCAGGCCGGCGACCACCACCGGGTCCTTGCCGTCCTCGGTCAACGCACGCACCTTGCCGGTGGCTTTCTCGGTGTAGAGCAGTCGGCCATCGGCGCAACGGGTCAGGCCCTCGGTTTCGGTCAAGTTCGAGCGCAACACCTCGAGCTGGCCGCTGGCCCACTGGTAGCGCATCAGCCGGCCATTGCCCTTGCGGTCCTCGATGGCGTAGAGATAGTCGCCATCATTCCACAGCCCCTGCACGCTGTCGCCGTCGAACAGGTGGGTGACCTGGCCGTCGCGCGACAGGCTGACCGGCGCGCTGCCGCCCTCCTGGCTGAACACCCAGCCACCCTCGGCGGCGACCATGCCGTCGGGTTTGGACAGCTTGTCGATCAGCACCACACGCTCGCCCTGGGCGGTGATCTTGAGGATGCTGCCACGCCCATCGTCCAGCTCGCGGCTGACCAGCAGGCTGCCATCGGCCTGGAGCAGCAGTGAGGCGGCCTTGGTCACGTCACGGTGTAGTACATCAACGCTCCAGCCATTACTGGCCTGGACCGGATAGAAGCTTTGCCAGGCGAAGAAGCCAAGGGTGGCGGTGAGCACTGCAGCGGTTGTTGTCAGAGCGATACGGGTGCCGCGCTGGCGCAGGATGGGCATGGTTCGAGGGCTCTTGGAAAGAGTTGAGGATCCTAGCAAGGGGATGTGAAAAAATTGTCAAATGAACAGCAGCCTCAACCCGTCCATACTGTCTGTGTCGAGGCTGCTGCTTTGATGCTATTTGACGATGAATGCTTTATTGGCTGACCAAGAGGAAGAAGTTCGGTTTTCATAGGCCTTGGCGCTGATCCTGAGCCTGCCGATACCGTCTCGCTGGCGGCGCTTTCAACAACGGTGGGCAGCATTTGAGCAACATTGAAAGCATGATTGGCACTCCATGAAGATCGCGCGTCCCCTAGTTGCTGTCGTGCCGCTATGGAATGCCGACCCAACGCCACCTTCTTGATTCTCACAACCCAGACGCCATTTTCATCCACAGTGCCTTGCCCAAGACGAGCACCTGGATTGCCAGACTTCACGACTTCAACAACTGCTCCAGGGGTACCTTCCCCCCTGATCACTGGCCATTGGCTCACCGTGTCGGCGAGCGGCTGTACCTTGACAGGGCCAAGCGCTTTATCAGTGATGGTCAAAGTATGATTGTTACCCCATGAAGAAGTCGCTGCGCCCAGTGTTTGCCTGGCACTGAATGAGTACTTTCCTTCGGGCAGTGGGTCATTGATCAATGCTCGCCAGGTACCTTGAGCATCGACTGTCGTCGTGGCCAAGGTGCGACCAGGAGCATGGCTTCTCACCACGGTCACATTTGCCCCAGGAACCCCAACACCGGCGATGAGAGGCCTTTTCATGACTTGACTGAGACTCGCCGGAACATTGATCGAAGGTGCGGCAATGGGCGCGGCACAATCAGGCAACGGCTCATTGGCCACCGCGACGGAGAATACAGCGCCGGCAGGCCCTGCACTGCACGTCCGCACCGCTATCCCTGCATTCTTGTCCTGCAGCTCCTTGCCAGGCAAAAGGGTTGGCCTGTTCAGGGAAGCATCATTCGGTTCAGCATTGAGCTGTATAGAGCTGACAGCACCGTTCACCGACGAATAGCGTATCCACAACCCTTTGTTGCGGTTGTCTTCCACAGGAAAATCGTAGGGTGGGTTCGGCTGGCGAAACTCGATTGCAATGTAGTCATTTGTTCCGGGTCTCCTGATGCTGTACAACTGCGGGCCCTCACTCCCCAATGGCGCCAACCGATAGAGACCTGTCTTGGTAATTTCGGCTGCCTCCCTCTGCCCCAACCAACCCGCGAAAGCCCTCGACACTGCCGGGTACAGTCCAGCGCCACCACCAACCGGGTCTCCCGAGTCAGTTATCTTCGCGGACAGTTCGCAATTGTCGGGGGCATAAAGCACGTTACCTTGCTGACGACAGTTCAGATAGGTTCGCGGATGATGTACGCCAAGGTTGTGACCAAATTCATGCAGGAATGCATGGGAAGACGAGCCCTTGCCGAAATACATCGAGCGTTCACCAGGCACAGCAGCATTCGCCCCGCCCTGGCACTTCACCACGACGAAGAGATGATCGTAATCTGTAGCTTTGATCCCTTCCTGCTCCATTGCCTTGTTTGCCCGTTGGTACATGTCGCTGCTACTACAGTTACCCGCAGGCTTGGCACCGAAGTCAGGTGTCAGTGTTCTGAATTCATCGAGGCTCAAATGCCCAGACGATGCTGCCTTTACATAGCTTCGAAGTGACCTGGGGCCCTCTGAGAAAACCTGTTCCTTTATCTCCTCGGCTGTATAGTTACTGGAATTATTCCATTGCCCAACAATCAAAAGGACGGGTTTGTTTCCCAGCATGGGCAACGACAACATACCGCCTGTTACAGGTAGGGCGCTAGCGCTCAGTGGCTGCACATCATCCAGATATTCAGTATTTTCGCCAAGCGGATCCGCCACACTCGAAACACTAAAAAACAATATCGGCCAGAGGGCCAATCCAGGAATTTTCATGCTGCATCTCCACAAGCAAGTTGGGAACTCACCTTAATCCTGAGGTAGCCAACTAAATACTGGTGGAAATGCTAGTAGCCACCTCACACCTGTTGTCATCAGACTCTGCATTCCACCTTGGCAAACTTCTGGTATGTGGATGTAAGCAACCGATACGGCAACGCTGATCGCACACCCTCCATACACCAGCAAGTCCGCATTCAGTAATCAAATACCGGGTATTCCAACATTTAATTTGTGGATGTCACGGACTGCCCCATATGCTGTCCGCACATCCCCTGCACGCACCGGCCGGTGCGGTTCACGGCACGGGGAGAGAACAACAAGTCGAGACCGTTCATGTCGAATCACTCCTACTTCGCCCCCCACGGTGGGCACCCGGCTCAAACCGAGCTGCTGACTGACCGTGCCATGTTCACCGAAGCCTATGCCGTCATCCCCAAGGGCGTGATGCGTGACATCGTCACCAGCCACCTGCCGTTCTGGGACAAGATGCGCATGTGGGTCATCGCCCGCCCGTTGACCGGCTTTGCCGAAACCTTCTCCCAGTACATCGTCGAACTGGCCCCGGAAGGCGGCAGCGAGCGCCCTGAGCTGGACCCGAACGCAGAAGCCGTGGTGTTCATCGTCGAAGGCGAGCTGGACATCACCGTCGAAGGCAAGAACCACACCCTGGTGCCTGGTGGCTACGCCTTCCTGGCCCCGGGCGCCGAGTGGAGCCTGCGCAACAACAGCAAGTCCAACGTCACCTTCCACTGGCTGCGCAAGCACTACCAGAAGGTCGAAGGCCTGGATATCCCTGAGTCGTTCGTCACCCACCGCGACAACGCCACCGTCATCGAGATGCCGGGCACCGAAGGCCGCTGGAAAACCACCCGTTTCGTCGACATGGCCGACATGCGCCACGACATGCACGTCAACATCGTCACCTTCCAGCCGGGCGGTGTGATCCCGTTCGCTGAAACCCACGTCATGGAACACGGCCTGTACGTACTGGAAGGCAAGGCGGTGTACCGCCTGAACCAGGACTGGGTCGAAGTGGAAGCCGGCGACTTCATGTGGCTGCGCGCCTTCTGCCCGCAAGCCTGCTACGCCGGCGGCCCAGGCAACTTCAGCTACCTGTTGTACAAGGACGTCAACCGCCACGTGCACCTGACGCTCAACCCGCAGCGCTGATCCCCGCGCTATCGAAGATAGCCCGCCTTTATGGCGGGCTTCTTGTTTGCCGCGCATACTGCTGGTTCCCCATTAGCGCGGTACACGCCATGAACCGCTGCCTGCTGCTTGCCGCCCTGCTGCTGGGCACCAGCGCGCTGGCCGACGACGCCTGGACCCTGGCCTACGACCGCGAGGGCATCCGCGTCTACCTCAGTGGCGTCACGGATTCCCCCTACCAGCAGTTTCGCGGCGTCAGCACCATCAAGGCCAGCGTACGCACGCTGGTCGACTTGCAGGAGAACCTGCGGGTGGCCTGCAAATGGCTGTATGCCTGCGACCAGATGCGTCTGGTCGACGTCGAGGGCGACAGCACCTGGGTCTACCTGACCACCAACCTGCCCTGGCCGACACTGCCGCGCGACATCATTCTCAAGGTCACCAGCGAGCGCCTGGACGACGGCACGCTGGTGCGGCACCTGAGCGCCGAACCCGGCAAGTTGCCCGAAGAACCAGGGCTGATTCGAGTGCAGCACCTGAGCGGCGAATGGGTGATGAAACCGCTGGGCGAGCGCGAAACCGAAGTGACCTACCAACTCAAGGCAGACCCGGCCGGCGATGTGCCAGGCTGGCTGGCCAATCGTTTCGTGGTCGATGCGCCTGTGGTGACCCTGCGCACCTTGCGTGCTGTCGCCGAACGCCAGCCCTGAGGCCTATCGCCTTCGCCATTTTTCTGCCACTGTCAGCGCGCGACGCGTCCCTGCGCGCCGCGCCTTGCCAGGACGTCGCATGAAAACACAAGAAAACGGCAACAAGCACAAGGGCTATCGGCGGATCATTCCTTCCATGACCGCGCTGCTGGAGTTCGAGACGGTGGCGCGCCACGGCAGCTTTACCCTCGCCGCCCAGGAACTGGGCGTGACCCAGGCAGCGGTGAGCAAGCAGGTTCGCCAGCTCGAGGAAAACATCGGCGCGCAGTTGTTCCAGCGCCTGCACCGCAGCATCCGCCTGACCAGCGAGGGGCAGGCACTGTTCGCCGTGGTTTCCGACTCGCTGCAGAAGATCGCCTCGGTGTTCGACCGCCTCAGCGAAGGGGGCGAGGAACAGGAGCTGGTGCTCAGCACCACTGCGACCTTCTCCCAGTTGCGGGTCATGCCACGCCTGGGCAAGCTGCGCGCCGCCCTGCCCCACGTGCGCCTGCGCATGGCCACGCAGATGTTCACCGGCGACCTGCGCAACCACGATGTCGACCTGCTGGTGCGCTACGGCAATGGCCGTTGGGAAGATGGCAGTGCGCTGAAACTGTTCGAGGAAGCGATCTTTCCGGTGTGCTCGCCGCAGTGGCTGGAGCGCCACGCGCCAGTGGATTCGCTCGAAGCCCTGTACCGCACCGACCTGCTCGACGCCGACGCCACCAGCGAAGGCTGGATGACCTGGCCGACCTGGTTCCGCGAGCTGGGGGAAAACCCACCGAAACTGCGCTACAGCCTGCGCAGCCACCTGTACACCGACACCATCCAGGCCGCCTTGCAAGGGCATGGCGTTGCGCTGGGCTGGGGACGCATGCTCGATCACCTACTGGCATCGGGTGAGCTGGTGCGGTTGACTGACCTGATGGTGAAACCACGCGAAGCTTACTACCTGGTGGTGCCGCATGGCCGTGAGACCACGGCAACGGTATTGGGGTTGGTGGAGTGGTTGCGCAGTTAGCCAAGTGCTGGCTGATGCGGCCCTATCGCCGGCAAGCCGGCTCCCACAGCGAGACTCAAGGGCGGTGTGGTACCTGTGGGAGCCGGCTTGCCGGCGATAAGGCCATAGGCATCTGTCGCGTCTACTGAACCACCCCACAGGCCATACGGGCACCACCACCGCCCACCTTCTCCGGATGGTCACTGTGATTATCGCCACCGGCATGCACCATCAGGGCATGGCCCTTGAAGTCTTCGGCCTTCAGGCGTGGCGCCAGTACCGGATAGGTGGCCTTGCCGTCGGCGCCAACATACAGCGCCGGAAGGTCGCCCCGGTGACCGCTATCGTCATAGGGGCCTTTGTGCGCGTTGGTGGAATCCGGATCCCAGTGCCCACCCGCGGCGCCCGCAGGCACCGGTTTGCCGTTTTCCTGGGTCGGTGCACAGGAAGGGTTCTGGTGCAGGTGGAACCCGTGCACGCCCGGCGGCAGGTCCTTCAGATCCGGGGTAAGCAGGGTGCCGTATTGGCTCTGCTCGATGCTGACGGTGCCGATCGACTTGCCGGGGCTATCGGGCCCTGCCAGCTTGAGCTCCACGGTCTGCGTGGCCTGGGCAAGACCGGCCGAGGCCAGCAAGGCGGTGAATAGCACTGCTTTCATAGCGTTCTCCATGACGTGTATGACACGGGCGTTGCTACCCGCGTAAAGGTTCGGACTGCCCAAGCCGCCGGATATTCCATCCAGCCACAGACTGAAACACAATGCTGCTTCGTTCGCTCAAACCCGGAGCCTGCCGCGTGTCTCTCAAAGCCCTGCGCACCCTGGTCACCATCGCCCGTCATGGCACCTTCGCCCGCGCCGCCGACCTGCTCAGCCTCACCCCGTCGGCAGTGAGCCTGCACATCAAGACCCTGGAAGACGAACTGCAAGTCGTGTTGTTCGACCGCAGCCGCCGTCAGGTGGTGCTGACCGAAGCCGGCCAATTGGCGGTGATGCGTGCCGAGGCCATCCTGACAGGGTATGACGAACTGGCCGACGCCCTCGCCAGTGGCCCGAGCCTGCGTGGCCGCCTGCGGCTCGGGGCGATACACACGGTGCTCGCCCGCCGTCTGCCAAAGGCCCTGGTGTGGATCAAGGCACACCACCCGGAGCTGCACGTCAGTGTCGCCTCCGGGATGTCAGCGGAACTGGCACGGCGCGTCGAGGATGGCGAACTGGACGCGGCGATCACCACCGAGCCGGTCAGCCCCCACCCGCAGAACCTCATCTACACACCGCTGTTCGAGGACAGTTTCTGGGCCATCGCCAGCTCGACGCTGGCCGGGCAGAGCCTGCCACAGTTGCTGGCCAGCCAACCTTTCCTGCGTTTCGACAAGCGCGCCTGGGCTGGCCGGCAGATCGAGCAGGAGCTGCGCCGACAACACCTGCAAGTCAGCGAGCAGATGGAGCTGGACAGCCAGGAAGCACTGGCGAGCATGGCAGTGATGGGGCTGGGGGTGGCGATCATACCCATGGCGGATGACGATCTGCAGCGGCTGCCACCTGCGACATGCCTGCCCTTCGGCGAGCCGCAGCTGAAACGGCAGGTGGTGCTGCTGGAGCATGAGAAAAGCCAGCGGCGGCATCTGAGCGCAGTCGTGATAAAAGCACTGGCCGCTGTTCATCCCCCTATTTGAAAACGGTGCATACCCTGTGGGAGCAGGCTTGCCGGCGATGGGGCCCGAACACGCGGTCCAGGTCTGCCTGCCCCGGCCTCATCGCTGGCAAGCCAGCGCCCACAGGAATTGGCGCAAGCAGCAACAGTCAAGTTTTTCTCAATGGTCGCTGCAGAATTACGCGTTTTTCTTGATCAGTCCGCCACGCTAACCTGTGCCCGTAGCCGACCACGGAACGCCTGCCATGCTCCACCTGCTGCTCACCACCCTGGTGCCCATCATCTTGCTGATCGCCTTGGGCACCCTGCTGCGCATCCGCGGCTTTCTCGCCGAAAGCTTCTGGCCAGGCGCCGAGCGGCTGAGCTACTACGTGCTGCTGCCGTCGCTGTTCCTCCATGGCCTGGCCACCGCCAACCTCGATGGCGTACCGGTGCTGGGCATGGTGGGCGTACTGATGCTCTCGACCTTGCTCGGCGCCGTGCTGCTGATGCTCTATCAAGGCGCGGTGAACCACGACGGCGCCGACTTCACCTCGGTATTCCAGGGTGGCGTGCGCTTCAACAACTACATCGGTGCCACCCTTGCTACCGGCATCTACGGCAGTGCCGGGATCGCCCTGGCGGCAGTGGCCAACGCGGCCATCGTGCCCTTGGTCAACCTGCTCTGCGTGCTGGTGTTCGCGCGCTTCAGCGCCCGCCACAGCTCACCCGCCACGGTGTTGCGGGCGATTTTCGCCAACCCGCTGATCGTCGGCTGTGCCAGTGGGTTGTTGCTGCGGATCACGGGCCTGGGCCTTCCTGCAGGCCTCGAACCGACGGTCAGGGCCCTGGGCCAAGCTGCTCTGCCCCTGGGCCTTCTGTGCGTCGGCGCGGCACTGGGTGGAGCCAGCCTTGGCCAACAGGTACGCCCGCTGATGGCGGCGTCGACGTTCAAGTTCCTGGTCATGCCACTGACCACCTGGGGCCTGTGCCGCCTGCTTGGCCTGGGTGGCCAGGCAGCGGTGGTAGCGGTGTTGTTCCAGGCGCTGCCGACGGCGTCATCGTCTTATGTCATGGCGCGGCAGATGGGTGGCAACGCCCCGTTGATGGCCACCATTATCGCCTTGCAGACCGTCGCGGCCGCCGTGACCCTGCCATTGGTAGTAATGCTTACGCTCAAATGATGGCTTCTGGCTAGACTGTGATGCATCGCACACTTCGGAAGCTCGACCATGCGCTGCTCGTGGATGCTGATCGGATTGACCGCGGCCCTGCTCGCAGGCCCTCTGCACGCTGTCGAGCCGGCCAAGGCCGCCGTGGCCGAGGACAAGGCCGAAGTGCTCGAGGAGAAGGTCGTCAAGGATGCGCCGCCGCCGAAAAAGGCCGAAACCCTGACGCCTGGCGAGGTCAAGGCGGTCGACCCGGCCGGCCAGGCGCCCATGGATGACAGCATCACCTGCCTGGCCCGCACCATCTACTGGGAAGCCAAGGGCGCGGATGCCAAGGACATGAGTGCGGTGGCCAGCGTGGTGCTCAACCGCCTTGGCCATGAAGGCTTCCCGGACACCATCTGCGGGGTGGTCAAGCAAGGGGTCGAAAGCAAGTCCTGCCAGTTTTCCTGGTGGTGCGACGGGCGCCCTGACCAGGTCGAGGAAGCCCAGCGCTATGACATCGCCAAGGAAATCGCGCGCAAGACCCTCAACCAGCAGCTCAAGGACTCGACGGGAGGCGCGCTGTACTTCCATGACCGCAATGTGCACCCGGATTGGGCCAAAGCCTACCGCAAGACGGCCGAGACCCGGCATTTCCTGTTCTACAAGCCCAACCAGGCTGTGGCGCGCTGAGCCCCCGGCCGATCAGAAATCGACCGTTCCGGAGAACTTCACCAGGCGCGGATCGCCCTGGGTCAGGTAACCACCATTGGCCGAAGCCCAGTAGTTCTTGTCGGTGAGGTTTTCCACGTTCATGCGCAGGGCGACTTCCTTCTCCTGCACCTTGAAGCGATAGCGCGCGCCCACGTCGAAGCGGTTCCAGGTCGGCAGGTTCAAGGTGTTGGACGGGTTGGCGTATTGCCCGCCAGTGCGCAGCATGCGGGCGTTCAATGCCACACCTTCGAGCCCAGGTACATCCCAATCGACGCTGGCATTGAGCTGGAAGGTCGGTACCCCGACGGCATGATTGCCATCGTTGGCGCCGTTCTGGGTCTTCTTCAACTCGCTGTCCATGCGCGTGCCGCCCGCCATCAGGCGCAGGCCCTGCAGCGGCTCGCCGAAGACGCTGAGCTCGATGCCCTTGTTGACCTGCTCGCCGTCCTGGACGAACACATTGCCTTCGACGAAACCGTCGGTAGGTCGCTCGATGCGGAACGCGGCGAGGTTGGCACCGAAGGTCTGGTAGTCGAGCTTGCCCCCCGCCTCCACCTGTTTGGTCTTGGCAGGCGGGAACACCTCGCCGGCGTTGACCACCTGCCCCGACGCCGTGGCGCCCTGGGCCAGGCCTTCGATGCGGTTGGCATACAGCGAGATCGACGGGTTGAGCTTGTAGACGATACCGTACACGGGGGTGGTGACCGACTCGTCGTAGAAGGCGTTGCGGCCCAGGTCCGGGTCTTCGCCATCGTAGGCGTAGCCCTCGACGCGCAGTTGCTGGCGACGCACCCCGGCGGTGAGCAGCAAGGTGTCGTCGAACAGGCCCACGGTGTCGGACACGGCGATGCTGCGGTTGCGGGTCTTGCCGGTCACGCCGGGATCGTCCAGCTTGCCGCCAGTGAAGGTCGGCGTGGTCGGCTTGGGCAGCGGGTCGGTGTGGTAGATGTTGGTGGCTTGCGAGTTGTAGAAGACGAAAGCGTTTTCCTGCTGGGTCCAGATCGTGGCTGCGCCGATGTTCAACTGGTGGCTGACCGGGCATTGACGGCGGTGGCATCGAGCTCGATGGCGCCGTCGGCCGCCTGGGCGCCGACGGCAACGGAACAGCAAGCGACGAAGAAGGTCGACCGATAGGAAGGGAAACGTGCCATGCAAGGCTCCGGTGTGATGAGTGAAGCCTCCCTGGCAAAGTCAATCATTATCATTTGCGTATAATTTTTACCCGATATTACGAATTATTTCCATTAATTGCGCACTTTTCTGGCGACCCGTGGTCTACCCCCTCTTTTGCCGCCTGCAAACCTTTGCAGGCGTTTACGTCGCGAAGCACGATTCCGGGCCAAAAACCTTGGGCTTGTGTAGGATGAGCAGCGCATACCAAGACGCTGCCAGTCACAGGGAGATCCACATGCGCGTCCTGTCATCCGTTGCTGCCTTGTCGCTGGGCCTGTTCGTCACGACCGGGAGCCTGGCCGCCACTGGCGAAGAGGCGCAGCTGATCGAATCGATCAACGCCTACCGCAGCCAGGCCCAGCCCTGTGGCGGCGAGGCATCGCTGGAGTTGCCACCGCTCAGCAGCGACACCCGCCTGGCCCTGTCGCCGGAGGGTACCCGCGACCTGCAGCAGGCCATGACCCGCGCTGCCTACCCCATGGTCAATGTCCAGGCCATCAGCCTGTCCGGCCCACGCGACGCCCGCGCCGCGATGCACGCCATCGAAGAGAGCTTCTGCCAGGTGGTGCTCGACCCGCAGTTCGTCGATATCGGCGTCAGCCAGGAGGGCCGCGATTGGCGCATCGTCCTGGCCCGCCCGTTGCTGAGCGGTCGCCTGGGCGATTGGCAGGCCGAGGGGCAGAAGCTGATGCAAGCCATCAATACCGCGCGCAAGGCACCGCGCCAATGTGGTGGGCAGCCGTTCGCGGCAGCCCCGGCACTGAGTTGGAGCACTGCCCTGGCGGGCGTGGCGGCCAGTCATACGCGGGCGATGGCCAACCAGAACTTTTTCGATCACATCGACCACGACGGCCGCACGCCGGGTGATCGTGCGGAGCTGGCCGGCTACCTGTACCAGCAGATCGGCGAGAACATCGCCGCCGGGCGTGACACTGCGCAGAAAGTGGTGGATGGCTGGCTGGCAAGCCCCGGGCATTGCGCCACACTGATGAACCCCGACTTCCGCGAGATGGGCGCAGCCTATGCCGTGGACCCGAAGAGCGATGCCGGGATCTACTGGACGGGGCTGTTCGGTACGCCGCAATAAGACAGCGACGCGATCCCTGTAGGAGCCGGCTTGCCGGCGATGAGGCCCGTTTTGCCTACCCAGGCCTCATCGCCGGCAAGCCGGCTCCCACAAGTTCTCCCACAGCTTCTCTCGCAGGTTTTCCCACAGCTTCTGTAAACGCCTTGACCCTGGCTCGCTCACACAGCGGTTCTGCGCAACGCCAGCGCTGTGCAGCCAAAGCGCCGCCGCACGCATCGTCCCAGGTAACTGGCATCGCCCAGCCCCACCTCATCGGCGATCTGCCCGAGGCTGTGGCTGGAATTGAGCAAACGCCAGCGCGCCTGCTGCAGGCGCAACTCCTGCCACCAGGCTTTGGCACTCATGCCATGGCTGGCCTGGAACTGACGGTCCAGCTGCCGCCGGCTGATGCCCAGCTCGACCGCCAGCTGCTCGATAGAAAGCCGCGCCGCCAGATGGTGACGCATCAACGCCAGGGCGCGCTGCACCTGGCGCCCCTGCCCTGCCCCGGCTTCCAGCGAGCGCAGGGCATGGCGGCTGTCGCGGGACTCGTCCACCAGCATGTCGGCCAGCCCCTTGAGCGCACGTGCGCGCCCACAGCCGTGTGACAGCAACTCCACCGCCAGGTCGATGGCGGCCGTACCGCCGGCGCAGGTGATACGCCCCCTGTCGATGCAGTACAACTGCTCACGCAGCACGTTCAGGTGCGGGAAGCTTGCCCGGAACTCGGCTTCATGGCGCCAGTGCACCACCACCTTGTGCCCGTCCAGCAAACCGCAGGCCGCCATCAGGAACGCGGCATTGTCGATGCCGACCAGCTTCACGCCAGCTCGGGTCGCACGCTTGAGCAGGCTGTTGTAGTGCGGCGCCAGGCTCGCCGTGGCCTCGGCATTGCGGCTGCCGAACAGCACCAGGTAGTCGTAGTCCGCCAGCCGCTGTTCGCCGATGGCCTCCACCTGGAGCACCGCCCCGCTGCTCGACGCCACGGGCTCGCCCGTCAGGCTGCCCAGCGTCCAGCTGCAATAACGCTGGCGGCTGTAGTCTTCATCGTCGGCACTGAAGCGCAACTTGTCGAGAAAGGCGCCAAAGGGCAACAGCGCAAATTCGGGCAACGGCACGATGAGCAGGCGGATATCAGGCGACATGGCAAAGCGTCCAAAAAGTACCATCAAATGACCAGATGATACCCTTCGATGCCCTGGTCGTCCCTTAGACTCATCTGCATTGCAACTCGAAGGCACTTCACATGGCACTGAACACCTGGTTGATCTATCTGCTCGCTAGCATCGGCCTGTCGCTGACGCCAGGCCCCAACAGCTTGCTGGCCCTGACCCATGGCGCACTCTACGGCGCGCGTCGCACCTTGTTCACGATCGTGGGCGGGGTGTTCGGCTTCAGCGCGTTGATCGCCTTGGCCATGTTCGGCCTGAGCGCCTTGTTGCAGACCTCGGCGTCCGTGCTGACCGTGCTCAAATGGGTAGGCGGGGCTTACCTGTTGTGGCTGGGCATCCAGCTCTGGCGCAGCCCTGCCCTGCAGCTGGAGCACAGCCAGCGCGCCGCCCGCCTGGGTAATGTCGGCCTGTTCCGCCAAGGGTTGTTGTCGGCCATCGCCAACCCCAAGGTGCTGTTGTTCTATGGCGCCTTCCTGCCGCAATTCATCGACCCGCAACGTGGGTTGCTGCTGCAGTTCGTGGTGATGGCGGCGACCTTCGCCAGCGTGGAGTTCATGGTCGAGTACCTGCTGGCACGGCTGGCGTTCCGTGTTCGGCCTTGGCTGACCAAGGGCGGCAAGGGCTTCAACCGTTGCTGCGGCAGCCTGTTCGCGTTGATTGGCGTTGCTCTGCCGCTCAGCCGATAGGGCTTTGCAGGGCGGCAAGAAGCCCGGGCCGCGTCCATAGTGAACGCAACGCGTCATGGTGAGACCGGCAATGATCCCGACCAACCTGCTGGCCCTTGTGCCCGCCTGCGACCCCGCTCAAGCCGAGCGCGTCGATCAACTTCTGCGGCGGCCCGGCGTGCGCATCGAACGCATCGTTTCCTGCGGGCAGGCCAGTGCGCCGGGCTTCTGGTACGACCAGGAAGAAAGTGAATGGATCCTGCTGCTCACGGGTCGCGCCGGCTTGCACCTGGAGCACGAGCACTGGACACGGCTGCTGGTGCCAGGCGATTGCCTCGATATTCCCGCCCATTGCCGGCATCGGGTGGAGTGGACCTCAACAGCCGAAACCACGCTTTGGCTCGCCATTTTCTACCGCTGAGCAATTCGCCAGAACAACGAATTTCAATCAATTTTCCCTCCTCGATCTAAACTTTTAGCCACGACTTGGCAAGTTTCACCCTGCGACAATCAGCCTCATGAGATTTTGTACTAACTTGTTAATTAGCTTGCTAAGGGCTTAAACTGCGCGCATTCCACCTGCTGAGATCCCTGGCATGAACGAAACACCGCGCGCCTCTGGCGCCACAAAAATCATCCTGGTCGGCTTGGGCGTGATCATCGCCCTGCTCGGCCTGCTGCTCGTGGCTGGCGGCGTCAAGCTCGCCGGCCTGGGCGGTTCCTGGTACTTCCTGGTCGGCGGGCTGGCCATGGCCATCGCCGGCGTGCTCATCGCTCGCTGCAAGAAGGCCGGTGCCTGGCTGTACGCTGCATTTCTGGTCGGCACCGCGCTATGGGCACTGGTCGACGCCGGACTGGTGTTCTGGCCACTGTTCTCGCGCCTGTTCATGTTCGGTGCGATCGGCATGGTGGTGGCGCTGGTCTACCCACTGCTTGCCCGCGCCAATGGCGGCAACACCGGCCGAGGTGCCTACGGCATCGCAGGCGTGCTGGCCGTGGTGCTGGTGATCGCTGCCGGCAACATGTTCGTCGCGCACCCAAGCGTCGCCCCTACCGGCAATGGCCCGGGCATGACCCCGGTGGAAGCCGGCAAGGCGCAGAAGGACTGGGCCCACTACGGCAACACCGAAGGCGGCAGCCGCTTCGCCGCACTTGACCAGATCAACCGCGACAACGTCGACAAGCTCAAGGTGGCCTGGACCTACCACACTGGCGATGTCGCCATCAGCGACGGCAACGGTGCCGAAGACCAGCTGACCCCGTTGCAGGTCGGCAACAAGGTGTTCATCTGCACCCCGCACAACAACCTCATCGCCCTCGACGCCGACACTGGCAAGGAGCTGTGGAAGAACGCGATCAACGCCCAGTCCAAGGTCTGGCAGCGCTGCCGCGGCATGGCCTACTTCGACGCCACGGCCGCGATCGCCCAGCCGACCCAGCCGAACAGTTCGCCGATCACCGTCGCCAGCGTGCCGGCCGGTGCCAACTGCCAGCGTCGGCTGCTGACCAACACCATCGACGGCCGCCTGATCGCAGTCGACGCCGACACCGGCGCGTTCTGCCAAGGCTTCGGCAACAACGGCCAGGTCAACCTGATGGCAGGCCTGGGTAACGTGCCGGACTCTTACTACCAGCTGTCCTCGGCACCGCTGATGGCCGGCACCACCGTGGTGGTGGGCGGGCGTGTCGCCGACAACGTCCAGACCGACATGCCTGGCGGTGTGATCCGTGGTTTCGACGTGATCACCGGTGAAATGCGCTGGGCCTTCGACCCGGGCAACCCGGAAGATCGCCAGGCCCCCCAGGGCGACAGCACCTACGTGCGCAGCACCCCCAACAGCTGGGCACCGATGTCCTACGACCCGGCGATGAACACCCTGTTCCTGCCCATGGGCTCGTCGTCCACCGACATCTACGGCGTCGAACGCAGCAAGCTGGATCACACCTACGGCGCATCGGTGCTGGCCCTGGATGCCACCACCGGCAACCAGAAGTGGGTGTTCCAGACCGTGCACAACGACCTGTGGGACTTCGACCTGCCGATGCAGCCGAGCCTGATCGACTTCACCAAGGACGACGGCAACAGCGTGCCTGCCGTGGTGATCAGCACCAAGGCCGGGCAGATCTACGTGCTCGACCGCGCCACCGGCAAGCCGCTGACCCAGGTCGATGAAGTCCCGGTCAAGCCAAGCAACATCCCCAACGAGCCCTATTCCCCGACCCAGCCCAAATCGGTGGGCATGCCGCAAATCGGCGCGCAGACCCTGACCGAATCGGACATGTGGGGCGCCACGCCTTATGACCAGTTGCTGTGCCGCATCGACTTCAAGAAAATGCGCTACGACGGCCTGTACACCGCGCCGGGTACCGACCTGTCGCTGAGCTTCCCGGGATCGCTGGGTGGCATGAACTGGGGCAGCATCTCCACCGACCCGGTGCACGGCTTCATCTTCGTCAACGACATGCGCCTGGGCCTGTGGATCCAGATGATCCCGTCGCAGAACAAGGGCCAGGCCACCTCCGGTGGCGAGGCGCTGAACACCGGCATGGGCGCCGTGCCGCTCAAGGGCACCCCGTATGCGGTGAACAAGAACCGCTTCCTGTCGGTGGCCGGCATCCCGTGCCAGGCGCCACCATTCGGCACCCTCACCGCCATCGACATGAAGACCCGCCAGGTCGCCTGGCAGGTGCCGGTCGGTACCGTGGAAGACACAGGCCCCCTGGGCATCCGCATGCACCTGCCGATCAAGATCGGCCTGCCGACCCTGGGCGGCACCCTGTCGACCCAAGGTGGCTTGATCTTCATTGCCGGTACCCAGGACTTCTACCTGCGCGCCTACGACAGCAGCAACGGCAACGAAGTCTGGAAAGCCCGCCTACCGGTAGGTAGCCAGGGTGGCCCGATGACCTATGTTTCGCCCAAGACCGGCAAGCAGTATGTGGTCGTCACCGCCGGTGGTGCCCGTCAGTCGACCGACCGTGGCGACTATGTAATGGCCTACGCCTTGCCGTAAATCGCGTCGCTCTTATCGCCGGCAAGCCGGCTCCCACCAGGTCTTGTTTACAACCTGTGGGAGCCGGCTTGCCGGCGATGAGGCCCTAAACGTTCAATCGAGACCCCGCAATGCCATCCGCTTTTCGCACTATTGCTCCCCTGCTGTTGGCCCTGGCCAGCACCACCGCCCTGGCCGAGGGCGACCTGATGACCCGCAACACGATGACCGGCGACTGGGGCGGCCTGCGTCACCAGCTCGAAGATGACGGCATCAGGTTCACCGGCGACTACAGCGGTGAAACCGCCTACAACGCCCACGGTGGACTGCACCGCTCCGCCCGTTATTCGCAGAACCTCAAGCTCGGCGTGCAGTTCGACCTGTCGAAACTGTACGGCCTGGACAACGGCGGCAAGGTCCAGCTGACCCTCAACGACCGCCGCGGCAACAGCGCCTCGGAAGACCTGGTGGGCAACCGCCTGCCGATCCAGGAAAACTACGGTGGCCTGTACACCCGCCTGACCGAGCTCAGCTACGAGCGCACCCTGTTCACCCCGGCGCTCGACGTCAAGCTCGGCTACATGGCCATGGGCAACGACCTCGGCGGCCTGGACAGCGGCATCCTGTGCAACTTCATGAACGCCGGCTTCTGCGGCCACCCGCTGAACATGTCCGGTGGCAGCGGCTGGACCAACTACCCCAACGCCCACCTCGGCGTACGGGTCAAATACGACCTGTCGCCCGCCTGGCAGTTGCGCGTGGCGGCGTTCAACGTCGACCCGCAAAGCAACGGCAACTCCAGCCGTGCCTGGCACCTGGGGCCCAAGCACACCACCGGTACGGTGCTGCCGGTGGAGCTGGTGTACAAGCTGCAGGGCGAGCTGCCGGGTGAGTACAAGCTGGGTTACTACTACGACAGCTCCGACGTGAAGCGTATTGGCAGCGACGAGGACGTGTCCGGCCGTGGCGGCCACTATGTGCTGGTCGACCAGGCGGTGTGGAACGATGCCGGTTCGCCAGGCCGCAGTCTTCATGCCTTCGGCCAGTACTCGGCCTCGAGCGAGGCGGCATCGCCGTTCACCAAGTGGTATGGCGCAGGTGTCGTGCTGTACAAGCCGTTCGCAAGCCGACCGCGCGACACCCTGGCCCTGGGTTATGGCCGCGCCGTGCCCAACCCGCGCAGCCGGGATGTGCTGGAGGATGCCACCGCCAATGCCGGGCAACCGTTCCCCAACATCGACAGCGCCGAGCAGTTGATCGAACTGAGCTATGGCTACCAGGCCACGCCGTGGCTGAACCTGCGGCCGGATGTGCAGTACATCATCGAGCCGGGGGCCTTCTCCGGCAAAGACATCGACAATGCGCTGGTGGTCGGGTTGCAGGTCAAGGCGACCTTCTGAATCCTTGGGGCCGCTTTGCGGCGTTGATACAGTAGTCAGACATCTGAAGCGGATCGCTCGCTAGTCAATCGCAAGACGTTGGCACCTCCAATTTGAGCCTGACTATGAGGCTCGGAGGTGCCTCCAAAACCAGAAGCGCTTCAATTCGTGGTTCTGCCAGTTCGGAATCCGGTTGTCCCTGACCTTGGCAAACCGCCGCGCATTGAAGTCCAGGCGATTCCCGGCCGGGTCGTAACGAAATTCCTCGCTGCCTACCAGTGAGCCGGTATCCCGGCTGCGCAACCGGCCATTGGCTTCGTAGTCGTACTTGATCTCCCCGCGCAGCTTGTCGAGCGTACGGGTCAACTCACCTGCCGGGTCGTACTGGTATCGCCGGTGGATCGGGTTGTAGGCATGCTCCACCAGCAACGATGTGTGGATCCCGGCGTTGTGCACCTGGGAGAGTTTGTCGGCGGGTAAGGTCGACGCGAACTGCCAGGCCTTGCGCCCCATGGCGTCATAGCCGAAGCAACTGGTGAGCTTGCCCTGGGTCCGGTACACCTCGCGGTGCAGGTCATCGCGCTCGATATCGCTGATCACCTGGCCATCCAGGTTCAGCTGGTGCAGGTGGCCGCTGCCGTAGTACAGGTGGTTGAGCTTGCGCCCGTCCGGCAGGGTGAGGGTGGTCAGATTGCTCAGCAAGTCATACTCGTAGGCCAGGACATCGTCGGTGGTGATTTCCTGCGTCAGCCGGCCGAGCAGGTCGTAGCGGTATCCCAGCGTTTCTTCGCTGATGCCGAGTTGCTTGCCGATGCCGCTTGGTTTGCGCTGGATGCTCAGCAGGCGATCCGCGTCGTCGTAGTCGAATGCCTGATGCGCATCGCGGGTGATCTTGGCGGCTGGCGATGATGCGGTTGTCCTCGTTGTACTGGATCTGCAACTCGCGGCCCAGCGCATCCGTGGCCCAGCTGGTTCGGGCAGCCGTGTCATAGCGAAACTGGTAATGCTCGCCATCGCTGGTCGAGTGTTCGACCACGCGCCGCTGGCCCTCGATCTCATCCCACCGGTACTCGCAGATCAGGCCCAGGGCATTGCTGTGGCGGTCCATCAGGCCATCGTCGTAGCCGAAGGTGCGGGAGGTATCGCCGTTGCGGTTGGTGACGTGGACCAGTTGGCCTGCGCTGTCGTAGCGATACTGCACGAGGGTTTCCACGGCAGCATCGTCAACGATGCGCTTGACCGAGGTCAGGCGGCCGAAAGGGGCCTCGTAGTGCAGGTGCAGGCGGATCCCACCAGGTGCGCTGATGTCGGTGAGGCAACCGTCGGCATTGCGGGTGAGGTGCAGGTAATGGCCCAGAGCGTTTTCCAGGCGCTGCAGGGGCACTTCACGGTTGTCGTTGGGCACTTCGCCGAAATAGAAGAACAGGTTGTCGAGGGTCTGCAGGATGTAGTGCCCACCGATAGTGCGGACCAGCGTCAGTTGTTCGTGCGGGTTGTAAATGCGCTCACCCGGCTCGACATCGACGAAAGGAACGCTGCGGCCCTGGTTGTCGTTCAGGTACACGAAGCAGCCGTTGCGGCGCAGGCTCTGTTCCCAGGGCAATGTCCAGCCACGCCCCAGCACGCTGCCGGTGTCCAGGTCACTGGCATAGAACCGTGACCATTCGATGGGCATGAGGCCGGGGATGACGAAATCGGCTTCGTCCGTGAGGACCTTGCGCCCGCAGGTAAGGTCCACCGGGTTGCCGAGCAGCCCGCCCAAGGCGCGCTCCACGGCGGGGCCGATGATGAACGAGGCGGCGGCGACCATGGCCAAACCGGCCACGGCACCCGCCAGGAACCCGGTCAGCGCCGATGTGTGCTCGATATCGTCGCCCCAGCGTGCTGCTTCGAACATGGCACCTACTCCTGGGCAGCTGCGGGGGCGCAGGTGATGTTGGCGACCATCGCATCGAAGGTGATCAACCAGCTGGCCAACGCCTCCTGGTCGGGGTCGACGATCGTGGAGAGGGTGAGCGCCTGTGCTTCCTGGCCGGGACTTCCGGGGACCAGCAGCATCACGGCCTGGCAGTGCCGGGCCTCATCGGCGTTGCAGAAGCGGTAATCCAGGCGCAACGCGTCGTGACCGGCGAAGCTGCAGGCCTGCTTGCGGATGAGGGTGATTTCGGTGTGACGCTGGCGTGCCTCTGCCAGGTGCTGTTCGAGCTCCCGATCGAGTGTCTGCCCCTGTGCAAGGGGGCTGCGCTGCGTGTGCAGGGTGACCTGATGCTGCCCGACCTGAAGTGTCGTGGTGCAATCGCGCAGCTCGAACCCTGGCGGCATGACCAGGCGCAAGCCGGCAAGGGTCAGTTCGTTGCGCTCGGGTACCAGTGGCAGCGGTCTGGCACGTTCTGCCAGCTTTGCGGCTTGCAAGGCCGCTTCGGCGGCGGCGTCACGTTCGGCCTGTTCCCTGGCTGCTTTTTCAGCGGCTTCACGCCTTTCTGAAAGGCGGTCGTAGATGCTTGTTCTTCTGATCATGGCCGGCCGCCTTGCTCGACAGAGGCGAGGCGGCCATGTGCTGCAATGCGCATGGCAAAGGTATCTCCCTGACAATGTGGCCAGCCCGCCAGTGCGGTGCTCCGTGCTCTGGCCTTGGACCGCGCAGAGTTAATACCCGGGGAAAAAGCGCTGTCAATGTGCTGCACCCCACTGAAACCAAGGCTTCCAGCCGTACGGGGTGATGGCTAATTGCTTTATCGAGGACGACCCAAAGGGCCTCAGGATATGGCCGAGCCCTTGCCCCGACGGGTCTGCAGATGCGCATGAGAAGACCCGTCAGGCATGGGATCGAGGGGGTATGACAGCGTTGTAAGCATTTGTGGCGACGGATAAGTTTCAGACGTTTCCATAGGAACATTTACCGGGTAGCCGCATTTCAGCGGCCACAACCTTCAGCCCTGCTTGAGGTAATCCACCAGCCTCAGCAGCATCGCATCACACCCTTGCAACTGTTCGACGCTGACGAACTCATCCGGCTTGTGCCCCTGGTCCATGCTGCCCGGCCCGCACACCACCGTCGGGATGCCGGCCTGCTCGAACAGCCCCCCTTCGGTACCGAACGCCACCGTGCCGAAATCCTCCGAACCGCTGAGCAACGCCACCAGGCGCGCCGCCTCGCTGTCCGCCGATGTGGCCAGCCCCGGATAGGCACTCAAGGGCGCCAGGCGAATCGCACTGGCCGCACTGACCTTGCGCATGCGCGGCAGCAACTCGGCCTCGGCATAGGTCTGCAGCTGGTCGGCCACGGCCTGGGCCTCGAACCCCGGCAAGGCGCGCACCTCGAAGTCGAACGCGCATTCCTCGGGCACGATGTTCAACGCCCTGCCGCCGTTGATCACACCGGTCTGCACGGTCGAGAACGGCGGATCAAAACGTGAGTCATGGTGCTCGGGTAATGCCAGGGCATCACCGATCTCGCCCAGCTTGCCGATCAGCTTCGCCGCGTACTCGATGGCATTGACCCCATAAGGCGCATACGCCGAATGGCACGCAGCGCCCTGCACCTGGCAGCGCATGGCCAGCTTGCCCTTGTGCCCGAGTACCGGTTTGAGCTCGGTGGGCTCGCCGATCAGGCACAAGCGCGGCTTGTGTGGCCGCTGTTGCAGTGCCGCCAGCATCGAGCGCACGCCCAGGCAGCCGACCTCCTCGTCATAGGAAAACGCCAGGTGCACCGGCATGCGCAGCGGTTGCGCGAGAAACGCCGGCACAGCGGCCAGCACCGAGGCGATGAAGCCCTTCATGTCGGCCGTGCCGCGACCATACAAACGCCCTTCGCGTTCGGTCAGGGCAAACGGCTCGACGGTCCAGGCCTGGCCATCGACGGGCACCACGTCAGTGTGCCCGGACAACACCACACCACCCACATCCTTGGGCCCGATGGTGGCGAACAGGTTGGCCTTGGTACCCTCGGGATTGAGGAACAGTTCACTGTCCACCCCAAGCCCGGCCAGGTAGTCGCGCACGAAGCCGATCAGTTGCAGGTTGGAATCGCGGCTGACCGTGGCAAAACCGACCAGCCGCGCCAACAAGGCACGGCTGCTGAACTCACTCATCGCCAGGCACCCCGTAGCTCGGTGCGGTCGTCGGGTCCAGGGCGCGGGTGACATAGTCCTGCATCTGCGGGCGATACGCCTGCCACAAGCCGTCGAGCACACCGATCGGGTCTTCGTCGGCCCAGTCCACCCGCA
This sequence comes from Pseudomonas plecoglossicida NBRC 103162 = DSM 15088, assembly GCF_000730665.1. Lineage (GTDB taxonomy): Bacteria > Pseudomonadota > Gammaproteobacteria > Pseudomonadales > Pseudomonadaceae > Aquipseudomonas > Aquipseudomonas plecoglossicida. The sequence continues at coordinate 96,079 of NZ_BBIV01000012.1, read as the reverse complement.
GGTCAACCAGCGGCCAGGTCAGCTCGCCGGCGATTTTCAGCGCCGCCGAGTGCACCGGGCCCGCCTCGCCACCGGCGGCCATCGCCGCATGCATGGCCGCCAGCAGGCGATCGGCCAGGTGGCCACCGGCCTGTTCGAAGGCCTGCACCATGGCCTCGATCACTTGCATCGAAGACAGCAAGTTGCCGGCCGCCGCGCATTGCTCTCCGGCTACCGCATTGTGCACGCCCAGGGCTTCCTTGCCGGTGAACAGCGCAACCTGGCCTTGGCTGTCGATGACCGTGACCTGGCGATACTCGCTCCAGCCGTTGGCGCTGAGCACCCGGTCCAGCGCCGCGGCAGGCGGCAACTGGCCCTGCTCTAGGGCATCGAGGATCTGCGGCCCCAGCGCAGGCAAGGTGATGTTCTGCGTGGCGACGGCGCCGACACCGGCACGCACCCACGGACAGCGTGCGCCAACGGCGATGCTCGACGAGCTGATGGCGATACCGACCTGGCCGGTTTCCTGGCAGCGTCCGATGATGGAGAAGGTCATGTGAAGACTCCTGTTGTCCTGTGCGATTGCAGGCAATCTGAACAGAACCCTCCCGTGCGCGAAACGACCTTTTTCCTGTGCCTTGAACAGGAAAAAACTAAGCCCGGAAACGCCCGTGCAAAACACTGGAAAAACACCGCAAACCCTAGTTGCAGGCCTTGCCTTTCAAGGCCTTCGTCGTTTTATCGGCAAGCCCAAGCTAAATACTATTTTCGCGATTTGTGCGGCGTCCCTAGTCTGGCCCCAGGTAACGGCGGTCCACCAAAACCGACCTGACAAAAACCGCCTGAACAAGGGCTCGGACATGACACTGAACAATATCGAAATCGACACCCTGGTAGTCGGCGCCGGCCAGGCCGGCGTGGCCATGAGCGAACACCTGAGCAAGCTTGGCGTGCCGCACCTGGTACTGGAACGCAAGCGCATCGCCGAAGCGTGGCGCACCGGCCGCTGGGACTCGCTGGTAGCCAACGGGCCGGTCTGGCACGACCGCTTCCCGGGTCTGGAATTCAACCTCGACGCCGACGCCTTCGCCGGCAAGGACCAGGTTGCCGACTACTTCGAACAGTACGTGCGCAAGTACAACTTGCCGGTGCGTACCGGTATCGAGGTGAAGAAGGTGGTGCGCAATGCCGACCGCCCTGGCTTCACCATCGAAACCAACGAGGGTGTTATCCGCGCCAACCGCGTGGTTGCCGCCACCGGCCCGTTCCAGCGCCCGGTGATCCCGGCCATCGCGCCCAAGGATGAACAACTGCACCAGATCCATTCCGCCGCCTACTTCAACCCCGAGCAACTGCCGCAAGGCGCCGTGCTGGTGGTGGGTGCCGGTTCCTCCGGCGTGCAGATCGCCGAAGAGCTGATGCGCGCAGGCCGCCAGGTGTACCTGTCGGTCGGCGCCCATGACCGTCCGCCACGTGCCTACCGCAACCGTGACTTCTGCTGGTGGCTGGGCGTGCTGGGCGAGTGGGATGCCGAGATCGCCAAGCCTGGCCGCGAGCACGTGACCATCGCCGTCAGCGGCGCCCGTGGCGGCCACACCGTGGACTTCCGCGCCCTCGCCCACCAGGGCATGACCCTGGTCGGCCTGACCCAGTCGTTCGAGAACGGCGTGGCACGCTTCCAGGACAACCTGGCCGAGAACATCCAGCGCGGCGACGAAAACTACCTGGCCCTGCTCGATGCCGCCGACGCCTACATCGAGCGCAACGGCCTGGACCTGCCGGAAGAGCCCGAGGCCCGCAAGCGCCTGCCCGACCCGGCGTGCATCAGCAACCCATTGCAGCAACTGGACCTGGCCCAGGCCGGCGTCACCAGCATCATCTGGGCGACCGGCTATGGCGTGGACTTCAGCTGGCTGCAGGTCGACACCTTCGACGCCAATGGCAAACCGCAGCACCAGCGCGGCGTGTCCCGCGAGCCAGGCGTGTATTTCCTCGGCCTGCCCTGGTTGTCGCGCCGCGGCTCGTCGTTCATCTGGGGCGTGTGGCACGACGCCAAGCATGTCGCCGGCCACATCGCCACCCAGCGCACCTACCTGGCCTACCGCGACCGCGAACAGCGTGAAGCGGATGACCAACAACAAACCTTGATCAGCAACGTCAGCACCCTCGGAGCCCACTGATGCCTACTCACACTCGCATCCGCATGTTCAACACCAAGGAAACCTACCCGAACCAGACCCTGGACAACGACCTGTGCCAGGCCGTGCGGGCGGGTAACACCGTCTATGTGCGTGGCCAGGTCGGTACAGACTTCGAAGGGCGCCTGGTGGGACTGGGTGACCCACGTGCGCAAGCCGAACAGGCGATGAAGAACGTCAAGCAGCTACTTGAAGAAGCAGGCTCGGACCTGTCGCACATCGTCAAGACCACCACCTACATCACCGACCCGCGCTTCCGCGAGCCTGTGTACAAGGAAGTGGGCAAATGGCTCAAGGGCGTTTACCCGATTTCCACCGGGTTGGTGGTGGCGGGCCTGGCCCAGGCTGAATGGCTGATGGAGATCGATGTGATTGCGGTGGTGCCGGATCAGGAGTGATCCAGTGACATGGGTGGGGTGCGTTGCGCCCCATTCACCGGCAAGCCGGCTCCCACAAGTACTGCGCTGATGTCGGGTTCAGCCAAGGCCCTTATGGGCATCGAGATCATTCGAACTCGACATTGCTCATGACACAGTCATCGCCGACCAGCCTGTATCCCACTTCACATGGCATACCCACGACTGGGCCGATTCCGCGCTTGTGTTGGGGTAGCTTCACGGGCGCATCAGCGTCCTGAGCGGTGGAGGCATCGACTTTGAGTCTGTGCATGGCGCCGGTTTGCTGAGCCTCGCTGCCCGGCGGCGCGTGTTCTGCAGCCTGCACCAGGCCTGCAGCGATCAGTGTTGCAGCCAAAACCATGGATTTCATAGGTATCACCCCGTACCGAGATTGGATAGCTGGACAACGCTAACGCCAAGCCACCCTCCCCCCCATCTGGAAATGAACTACCTACGAAGCGTTTAGAACCTGGCCAGCTCTTCCCGGCAGAAATCCACGAACAGCTGCGCCGGCTTGGTCAATTGCACCCGCTTCAGCCGCGCCGCCGCCAGCCCCGAAAGCGCTACCGGCTCAGTAATATCCAGCGTCACCAGCTTCTGCCCGTCATAGGTGTACGCCGAGTGCGGCCGCGTCACCAACAGAGAAAACCCAAATCCCTGCCCTACCATGCCGCGCACCATCTCGATCGATGGTGAACTGAACACGATGTTCGGCGTCAGCCCCATCTCGTTGAACAGGCTGACGAAATAGGTACGGCTTGGCGCCACATCCAGCAAGATCATCGGCTCCGGGCACAGGTCGCGCAGCGATACTTGCGCTTGACCTGCGAAGCGGTGTTTTTCCGGCAGCAGCACATAAGGTTTTTGCGGCGGCATCAACGGCTCGGCCTCGATGGTGCCATCCAGGTCATGATCGTAAAGAAAAGCCAGGTCGAAAGTACCCGCGGTCAGGCCCTGAATCAGGTCCTGCTGTTCGCCATCGCGCAGGCGAATGTCGACGCCCGGGTAGCGCTGGCGAAAACCGGCGATCAATCGTGGCAGGTACAAAGGTGCCACGGTCTCGAAACAACCGATGTCGATCTGCCCGGCCACGGTGTCGTTGTCGGCCAGGGCGTTCTGCTCGAACTCGTGGGTCATCTGCAGCAGCGACTTGGTCTTGGCGTAGAAACGTTTGCCGCTGGGCGTGAGCGATACGCCCTGGGCATGGTGGCGAATGAACAGCTGCACACCGAAGCTTTCTTCCAGGCTCTTGATCGCCGTGGAGATCGAAGGCTGGGCGATGTACAGCTGGCGCGAAGCTTCGGCAACGCTGCCGGCCTCGACGGTGGTGACGAAATACTTGAGTTGTCGCAGGGTGTAGGAAGCCACAGGCACCTCTCTGGCGCCGAACAGCGCCGTGGGAATTTTCCTGTCACTTTACCTTGACGCCGCGCTGCTGGCGCCTCGGCCTGATGAAGGATTTGCCTATAGCTTGAGCAGGTTTTTGCTCAGTAGGTGAAGCCCATGTCCGTCAGCACGTGCTTGGCCAGCGCATCGTCCAGGTGGCCGCCAGGCGCGCCACCCACCCCTATTGCCCCGAGCGTACGGCCATCCTTGACGATCGGCACCCCGCCGGGCAGGAAAATCAGGTGATCGCTGTCGCGGATGTTGGCAACGATGAATTTCTCCAGGTCTTCAGGCTGTTTCTGCAGGGTGTCTCGGATAAACAGCTGGGTAGGCTGGCGAACCACCAGCGCCGTATAGGCCTTTTTGAACGAGGCCCTCGGGGTGTAGGGTCCGGCCTGTTCGGACCTGACCGTGGCCAATGCATTGCGCTCGACATCCAGTACCGTGGCGCTGACGTTGTAGCCTTGCCGGGTGGCAAGCTCGACCACCTTGCTGGCCAGCGCCGTGGCCTCGCCGTGAGACAACGCGGTGGCCCACGCCGGGCCAGTGAGTAACGCACAACCGAACAGGGCAACTTTGATCAAACGCATGGTAACGCTCCTAGTAGGCTGGATGGTCAGCAGCATCTTGCCCGCCCACCGGGCTGGCGTCCGCAAGGCAAATGTAAGCCGCTATGTGGCTCCAGATGCCGATCACGCCCAGCCCCCGTACACCCTGCATTGCTTGGGCTAAACGTTGTTCGGCCTGTGCTTTTCCTACGCCATGTTCTGAAAACGCGCTTTAGTGGTGAAATGATCCAGAGCGTCTTTACTGAAGCTTACGAGCCACAGGTACGGTGTATGCCTATGAAGATCGTGGTCACCAGCATTCTCGTCGACGACCAGGCCAAGGCCCTGGCCTTCTACCACTACGTGCTCGGCTTCGAGCCCAAGGACGACATCCCCATGGGCCAGTACCGCTGGCTCACCCTGACCTCACCCAACGACCCCAACGGCGTCCAGCTGGTTCTGGAGCCCGATACCCACCCTGCTGCCAAGACCTACAAGGCTGCCCTGCGCCAAGATGGCATCCCCGCCACCTCGTTCGGTGTGCGCGATATCCAGGCTGAGTACACACGGTTGTGCAAGGCCGGTGTCAAGTTCACCCAGGAGCCAACCAACCTCGGCCTGGTTACCGTTGCAGTATTCGACGACACCTGCGGCAACCTGATCCAGATCGCCCAGAAGCACTGAGCACGGCCGCTGGCAGGCCGGGGGCCCATTCGCTACATTGGCTGCTGTTACCCGTGCGCCACAACAAGGAAAACAGATGCGCCACGAATTCAGCGAAGTGCTCAACGACCTGGTCGACTACTTTCTGGTCGGTGACATCCAGTTGCTCGACCATTTCAAGCAGACCCACCAGCTGCCCGACGACCTGGCCCGTGAATTCACCCACGGCGACAGCGGCGACCTGGCCGTGCAACGGGGCGTGGTGTTGCCCCTGGCGGGGATCGACAACCTGCCCTACCACATCATCTTCACCCTCGATGGCCACCCGCCCGCCCTGCTCGAGCCCGGCAGCCGGCTCAAGCATCGACGCAATGGCTATGTGCTGCAGGTGCAGCACCGCGCCGTGATGCTGTACACCTGGCGCATCCTGCAGCATTTCACGCCCAAGACCCTGGGTGATCTGCTGGCCCGTTACCAGGTGCCGGGGCGGCCGATCGTCGAGCTGGACAATGGCTGGTACGACGTCGAGGTGCTGGGCGGTGCGCTGGTGCGTGACGGCTTGTACGAGCCGGCGTTCGAGTTCGTGATGAAGAAGCGCTGGAGCCGGGGCGAAGCCAAGGCTGTAGATATTGGCTATGCCTACACCTTGCGCGGATACTACGACTGACTGCTCGGGCCCTATCGCCGGCAAGCCGGCGATAGGGCCAGCGACCATTACCCAAGACTCAAGTGTGAGTAATATCCCGATCCTTGGTCTCGGGCATGAAGAAGATCCCCATCACCGCCGTCATCAGCGCAATCACGATCGGGTACCACAGCCCGTAGTAGATATCCCCGGTAGCCGCCACCATGGCAAAGGCCACGGTCGGCAGGAAGCCACCGAACCAACCGTTGCCAATGTGGTAAGGCAGCGACATCGAGGTGTAGCGGATGCGCGCCGGGAACAGCTCGACCAGCCATGCCGCGATCGGCCCGTAGACCATGGTCACGTAGATCACCAGGATGGTCAGCAGCAACAGCACCATCGGGTAATGGATCTTCGCAGGATCAGCCTTCTCCGGGTAACCGGCCTCTTTCAATGCACCCGTCAGGGTCGCGGTGAAGGCGTCGCTCTGGGTCTTCAAGTCGGCCGCCGCCAGGCTGCTGCCGTCGAAGCTCGGAATCACCCGCTCGCCGATACGGATCTGCGCCAGACTGCCTGGCTCGGCCTTCTGGTTCTCGTAAGGGATCGCCCGCTTGGCCAGCAAGCTCTTGGCGATGTCGCAGGAACTGGTGAATCTGGCCTTGCCCACCGGGTCGAACTGGAACGCGCACTGGCCGGGGTCGGCTACCACCACCACCGGGTTCTGCTCCTGGGCGACGAACACGTCAGGGTTGCCGTACTCGGTGAGCGCCTTGAAGATCGGAAAGTAGGTCAGCGCGGCGATGATGCAGCCAGCCATGATGATCTTCTTGCGGCCGATGCGGTCGGACAGGCTGCCGAAGAAGATGAAGAACGGCGTACCGATCAGCAAGGAGCCGGCGATCAGCAGGTTGGCGGTCTGCGGGTCGATCTTCAGGGTCTGCAACAGGAAGAACAGCGCGTAGAACTGCCCGGTGTACCACACCACCGCCTGGCCAGCAGTACCGCCGAGCAGTGCCATGATGACCACCTTGAGGTTGTCCCAGCGGGCGAAGGATTCGGTCAGTGGCGCTTTCGAGGCCTTGCCTTCGGCCTTCATCTTCATGAACACCGGCGACTCGTTGAGCTGCATGCGGATATACACCGAAATCGCCAGCAGCAGGATCGACAGCAGGAACGGTATGCGCCAGCCCCACGCCTCGAATGCCTCGGTGCCCATGGCCGTACGGCAGGCCAGGATCACCAGCAGCGACAGGAACAGCCCAAGCGTCGCGGTGGTCTGGATCCATGACGTGAAGAAACCACGCCGGCCTTTCGGCGCATGCTCCGCGACATAAGTGGCCGCACCGCCATACTCGCCACCCAAGGCCAGGCCCTGCAACAGGCGCAGGGTAATCAGGATGATTGGAGCCGCCACGCCGATGCTGGCATAGCTGGGCAACAGGCCGACGATGGCGGTCGACAGGCCCATGATGATGATGGTGATGAGGAAGGTGTGCTTGCGCCCTATCATGTCGCCCAGGCGACCGAACACGATCGCGCCGAACGGCCGCACGGCAAAGCCTGCGGCGAATGCCAGCAAGGCGAAGATGAACGAGGTGGTTTCATTGACGCCGGCGAAGAAGTGCTTGGCGATGATCGCCGCCAGCGAGCCGTAGAGGTAGAAGTCGTACCATTCGAACACCGTGCCCAGGGAAGAGGCGAAGATGACCTTGCGCTCCTCCTTGGTGATGCCGCGTTGGGGCGCGCTACTGCCCGTGGATGCGCTGTCGAGAACCGCCATGGGTTGCCTCCGTCTTGTCGTTATCGCAGGCCGGAGTACCTCACACCCAGTTCACCGTCGCACCCAGGCCCCAAGGCTTGCATCGCGCGAAGCACGACGAGGCGGGCCGCCTCGAATCGCAGCAAGGTACCTGAAGCATAATCGGGATTAGCGGGATATCCACTTGCCAGCATCGACGGATGCCATCACCCCAGAAACCGCTGCACCTCTGCCAGCACCACAGCGGTCTGCTCCCGGTGCGGCACGTGCCCGCAACCGGCCAGCACGTGCATCACGCCGGGGCCTGCAGCCAACTCACTGAAGCGCCGGGGATGCGCTAGCGAGCCGAACTCATCCTGGTCACCGTGCAGGCAGAGCATCGGGCAGTGCACCTTGGCCAGCAAGGCATCGAGATTCCAGTCGGCGAATGCCGGCGACAGCCAGGTATCCACCCAGGCCCGCAGGACCCATTCGGCCTTGTCCCCGTGATAGCGCGACAAGCGCTCCAGTTGCCCCGGGACGGCGAACTGGCGATCGGCCTCGCGAATGCCCTGCAGGGTAAGGTCTTCGACGAAGGCCTGGGCCGATTCGATGATCAGCGCCTGGCACTGCCCGGCAAATTCGGCTGCACAGGCTACCGCCATGCCACCGCCGACGCTGTGGCCGAAGACAATGAAGCGGTCGACCCCGAGCTGATTCAACAGCGCAGTGAATTCCTCCTGCGCCTGTGCTTCCACGAAACCCCTGGCCAACTTGCCCGGGTGCGCATCGGAACGGCCGAACCCCAACCGATCATAGGCAATCACCCGATGCCCGGTGGCCGCAGCAAGCTGCGCGGGGAAATCACGCCACAGGGCAACGCAGCCCAGCGAATCATGCAGCAGGATGATCGGTACCCCCTGGGCCGAACGCGGCAGCCAGTCCTGGACGAAAATCCTGCCGTCGACGGTGTCGACCCAGTGCTCGCGCACAGTGACGTCTGTCATGCCTGCTCTCCCACCGGGCCCTTGAGCTCGACCTGATTGCCATCGGGGTCGAAGCAGTACAGTGACAGCCCCTCGCCCTCTGCGCCATAGCGTTTCTCGGCTGGCTCCACGACCACGCCGGCCGCCTGCAGGTAGGCCGTCAGCGCCGGCTCGTCGAACGGCTCGATGCGCAAGCAGAAATGATGCAGGTTACGCCCTTCGGCCCCTGGGGCCGCACCACCAGGACGGCCCAGCGGGCCGTCGAGCGTCACCAGGTCGATCATGGCCGTTCCGGTCGCCAGGTGGACCATCCCCAAGTCCTCGCGCTCCCGGCTGACGGTGCAGCCCAGCAGGTCGCGGTAGAACGCCACGCTGCGCTGCAGGTCACTGACCCGCAGAACCAGGTGATCGATGTGCTTGAGGGTGAACGGTCGCATGCCGGGTCTCCTTGGGGCGCTGGCGCGATGGCGTTGCCCACCATAGCCCAGGAAGCGGCGCGCTGACCATCCTGCTACTCGTTGACCTGGCGTTGCAGCACCCCGCCATCGTGGCGGCTCAGGATGCGCAGGATCTGCTCGGCCAGGGCGCGCTCCGGCGCCTCCAAATGCAGATGGTGCCCCCCAGGGTGCCAGGAAACCCGGGCGTGATCAGGCAAGGCTGGTTGCCGCTTCTCGAACGCACCCTCGGCATATGCACCTTGGCGGCCGAGCATCAGGTACAGCGGACTGCGGATTTCCCGAAGCAGGTCGCAGGCCTCGCGCTCGGTCAGCGGCATCGGCTCGGGCAGGATCAGACGTGGGTCATGCCGCCAGCAGTACCCCTCACCCACCTGCAACAGATCGCGCAGGGCCAGCAGCCGCGCGGCATCTTCCGAGAGCTCGCCATCCAGGCGCTTGCGGCGCTGTTCCAGGGCCGCTTCCAGGTTGTCGAAGCAACAGCCCCCGGGTTCGGCAAAGCCCTGCAACTGGCTGCGCTGGACCATGCGCTTGAGCCGATAGGCGCGGGCCAGATGGTGCACGCGGTCGTTCTCGGCGACGGTGAAAGGAGCGCCCATGCCGTCGAGGAAGATCATGCTGGCAATGCCACTGGTCATGGCGGCGAGCAGCGAGGCAATGCCGGTGCCCATGCCGTGGGCCAGCACGTGGAACTGCCCAAGGCCCAGGCTGTCTGCCACCGCCAGCATGTCCTCGGCATGCTCCCAGAGGTAATAACCGCTGTCGTGGCGGCGGTGGTCGGAACGGCCATGGCCGACCAGGTCCGGCGCCACCACGAAGCAGCCTTCGAGCATTGGTGCCAGGCGCTCGAACGACGCGGCGTTGTCCAGCCAGCCGTGCAAGGCCAGCACCGGGATGCCGTCTTCCGGCCCCCAACAACGCACGGCAATCTCGATACCGTCTAGATCCAGCAGATGATCCTTGGGACTGAACGGCGAACGCATGCTCTCTCTCCCTGACTGGTGCCTGGCGTCTACTCGTCAGGCCGGCAGCCAACCATGACCCAGCCGAGCGGACGCCGCTGGCCCCTTGCCGACAACCACATATGCGTGACCGACCGCAGCGAGCAGTTATATACCGCACGGCACTTGATGGTCTGCGGCCCCATAGCGGCTCCTTTCTCCGGAGCGCCAACATGACCCACACGCCTTATCACCATGCGCAGATGGTCCGTACCCTGCCCGACTGGAGCAAGGCCCTGCACCCTGATCACGCCAGCCGAATCGTGCAGAGCCTGCGCAAGGACTACCTGGATGCAGAGGGTGTCGCCTACCCTTGGTACACCCAGGCCGATAGCCTCACCCGCGAAACCTTGCAGCGGGCCATCGCCAAACGCGACAACAGCCGCAATGCCTTGCAGGCTGCCTTGAGACCATTGCAAGGCATCACCGAGTACTGCACACCGCTGCTCGAAGATCACTTGAAACTCGACACCCCGGTCAGCCAAGCGCAGTACGTGCATCAAGCGACCAAGATCAAGCAACCGGAAGGTTTACCGGGCGGCCCTGGGGTACCTTCGGAACAGAACGAGATCGTGGCCGATGGCGCCCCGCAGTACCGCAGCCTGCTGGAAGCGGCCCTGCACAACTTCGAGGGCGCCACCGACACCACGCGGTTCAGCCGCTTGCAGCGCAGCCGCCAGGACATCATGCCAATCACCGGCCTGACGCTGCCTCGCTTCATCGAAGCGTGCCGCACACTGGACCTTGGCCAATGCTATCAGGAACACCTGGGCACGGTGTTCGAAGGCGAAAACAAAGACCGGCTTCATGCCCTGGCTGTCCAGGCACGACGCGATGAGTTTCGCGTCCAGGTCCGTATCGCCACATGCAAGGGCCTGCTCAGTGCCCCCCAATCGTTGGCGCTGCACGGGATATGTGCAGACGATGCCAACGCTCCGACGACCTATGAGGGCCGGCCCCTGCGCTGCTGGCAGCTGTTGCTGCTCGGCGTACCTATTCATGAACTGCTGTTCATCGCGCCAAAGACCAACGGCAAGCATGACCCGGTATTCCTCTACAACCCGGTCGATGAAGACCCGATCAGAGGGTTCGCCTCCTTGGGCGATGCCTACAAACACCTGAGCACGCAATTGCTGGACACCGCCTACCGCGCACGCTTCGTGGCCCTTGCCCTGCAGGCGCAGCAAGCCGAGCTGAACACCACGCTCATGGGCCAACTGTTCAGCAACGCCGACGAAGCGCCCGACAAGCCACTGATACCTGACACTTCGACGCATCTTGAAGTCATCGAAAAGGCCTTGCCTGTCCGTCCGTGGGCGTCCCTGGAGTCGAATCACCTGATCAGGCTCAAGGCCGATGCGCGAAGAATCGCAGTCCCCACAGCGGATGTGGACGCCAACGTACGCCTGCGCAACCTGGAACACTGGTTCGAACTGGGCATGACCGTGCTCAACGTCGCGGCCATGTTCGTGCCTTGCCTGAACCCGATCATGCTCACCCTCGGTGCCTCGCAAATCATGGAAAGTGTCTTCGAGGGCATCTCGGCCTGGGAGGAAGGCGATAACGCACAGGCCTTGGCGCAATTGGAATCGGTGTTGCTGAACGTCGCGGTCGTCGGTGCGATAGGCGCAGGCGCGGTGGCCCTGAAAGCCTCCGGATTCGTCGATGGCCTGCAGAGTATCGTCAAGGACGGTAAAGACCAGTTGTGGAACGGCTCCGTGAAAGACTATGTGAACACCACCTCGATTCCGCCGCACCTTGAACCCGACTCTATGGGCCGCTACGCGTTGGATGGCCGCTACTACGTGCGACTGGATGGCGAACTGTACGAACAGGTGCAAGAGGACGGCCGCTGGCAGATAAACCACCCACAAAACCCACAAGCCTACCGACCAGCCTTGGTGGACAACGAAGCAGGCAGCTGGCGCTCGGTTCATGAAAACCCTGTTGAATGGGACCAGCACCGTTTGTTGCGGCGCCTGGGGCCGATCAGCGACGGCCTCGATGACACAGAACTGGACGCAGCGATGAAATGCACCGGCGAGCGCAGCGATACACTGCGTCATGCCCAGGTTGGCGCACAACGCCCCCCCGCGCTGCTGGCCGATGTCATCGACCGCTTGAGGTCTAACCGCCAGGTAGACGACATCATCGACCGGGTGCGCCATGGCAAGGCGCTCGCAGCTTACAAGAACTTTGCGCTGCCTAGCCTGACGGAGCTCGATGGCTGGCCGCAGCAGTACGTGATCAAGGCCTACCGTGGGCCGGAAAGCTGGGGAGAAAGCACGCTCTACGGGCAGGTGGATCAAGCCCACCCGGTGGCGATCGAGATCAACCGCAGTGAACTGGAGAACGGCCAGCTCAGTGAGCGGATCGTGGCGCAACTGGATGATGACGCCATCGACAGGCTTTTACCTCAAGGTACCGATGTGGCCGATCAGGCCAAGGCGTTGAGCGAAAAGCTTGCACGGCACCTTGAAACCGAACGCGAAACGCTGTTCGATCGGCTGTACACCCGTCATGCCACCGTCCGGTCCGAGAAAGCCCAGGTCATCGCCGCGCAGTTTCCCAGCGTGCCCCACCGAGCCATCGCGCAGATCATGGCCAGGACCAGCGCCAGCGAACGCTTGCACCTGGGCAATGGCCGAGTGCCCCTGCGCGTTGCCGAGGAGGCCCGGGCGCTGCAAGCTCACGCCCGGCTGGACAAGGCCCTGCTGGGGCTCTATCGGCCAGAGCTGGCCAACACCGATAGCGCGGTATTGGACGCAGCCCTTGAAACCGAACATCCCGACGCCGATGCGCTGCAACGCTTCGAGATCGCTGCTGCCGACCGACCCCATGCGGCCAGGCTGATCGGCCAGCAGCCGATCAGGCCTGGCTATCGTTCGCCGATGCGCCTGGCCGATGGGCGCCCTGGCTATCCGCTCAGCGGTCGTCTGCGTTGGCCCAACACGGCTGATCGACGGCTACGCGCGCTCTATCCAGGCCTGAATGCAAACGAGCGTAATGCCTTGCTGGGCCAGTTGCGCCAGCGCGGCGATGTCGCTGGGCAGATCCGTGCGCTGGAAATCCAACGCGACACACTCGACAACAGCCTGCGCGATTGGCAGAACCAAGGCCCCGAAGACCAGCGCGCCGAACGTGGCGTGTTGCGCGAGCTGATCAACAGCGCCTGGCGCCGGGACGAGCCTGACACCCTGACCCTGCAAGCGCTGGATATCGAATCCTTGCCGTCGTTGTCCGCGCGATTCGATCACATCACCACCGTGAACATCCGCAACCTTGGCATCCGCCACATCCCGGCGGACTTCTTCCAGAGCTTCCCTTCACTGCGCACGCTTCGCCTGGCGCAAAGCCCTGAGCTGGACTTCGAAGAGGTGTTTCATGCGCTCGCCTCCACCCCCCAGCTGGAAGCGCTGGAACTGGGCAACAACCAGCTAGGCGCCCTGACCGAGAGCATGCGCCAGCGCCTGGCTGGCCTGACCCGCCTGCGGCGGTTGAGCTTGCGCCTCAACAGGCTGCAGATTTCCGATGCAGATCTACAGACCATCATACAGTTGCCCCTGGAGCGCCTTGACCTGGAAAATAACGACATTGCCCTGACCCCAGCCTTGGCAGCACGCTTCTCCAACCTGACCCGCCTGCGCGACCTGCGCCTGACCAACAACCCCCTGCAGCACGCACCCGACCTGACCGGCCTGACCCGCCTGGCCAACCTTCGCCTGCGCAACTGCCTGCTGCGGACCTGGCCACGCGGGCTCACGGCGCTGATGACGCAAGCTGACCTGCAGTTGCGCTACCTGAGCCTGAGCTACAACCCCATTGCCGAGCTGGTGGACCTCGAGCCGATTCTCACCAGCCCCTTCGCCGAGGCCGTACGCTCAGGACAAGACAATGGCCATTGGGACTTCACTGCCAATGACCTGGATGCACAGAGCAATCGCAGGCTAGGTGCCACGGGGGTCGTCATCGACAGCGAAAACGAGCTGGCGGCCGCTGCCGAAGATTTCTGGCCGCAGCATGCCAACGATGAACAGCGCGCGCTCTGGAACGAACTGTTCGAAGGGGATGCCAATCGCCATCTACGCGACGTGGTCGAACGCGTCGCAGGTTCGGCGCAGGCCCAGAACAATCTGCCCGAGTTGACTGACCAAGTCTGGCAACTGCTTGAGCAGGCCGGTCGAGATGAGGAGCTGCGTACGCATCTGGACACCGTCGCGCAAGATTATCCGCCAACCTGCGGCGACGCCGGGACCGATGGCTTCAGCGCCCTCGAACTCGAAGCACTGGCCTTCAGGGAGCTTGCCGAAGAAGCCGACCGCCCCGCCTACCTGTTCAATTTCTTCAGGAAGCTCTATCGCCGCGAAATGGTCAATGCACTGGGCGAGCGGATTCAACTCGCCCGCCTGGCACGCCAAGCTCGTCTGCTGGAACTGGAACGACTTCCCCCCGAGGCGCAGCCTACGGACCTGGCCGTTCCGGCACTGGACGAACTCGACAGGCTCACTGACGATGACCTTCTGCAGGGCGGAACGGACCTGATCGAAATCCGCCTGGCGTTGCGCCAATTGTTGGCGCTGGGGTTGGATTTTCCGGAAACCAGCCAAGGTATGCTCTACCGCACCGAAGCCATGATTTCAGGACGGGTGGCAAGCAACGTCGAACACGCGGTCCTCGCGCTCGACGAAACGGCCGCCGGGCGCAGGGACTGGATTGCCCGACAACCCAGCTGGCAGCGCTACCTCAGCCAACACTTTGCCGAGCACTTCATGGCCCTGGACGAACGCTGGTACCAGGGCATCCAGTACCTGGACTACTGCCTGGATGCAGAGAACGAAGCGCTAACGTCGCTGGATCAGGCGGTCTTGCAGGCAATCACCGATGTGATGCCCGAGGCGCCGCTGGATGATGCTGGCCAATTGCGCAGAATGGACCTGGAAAGCGCAGCCTACGACCAGGCCAGCCGGCGTCTGAACGCCGGCCGCGATCAGGATCGTCAGGCGTTGTTCGAACAGCTGACCCGCGATCAGGACTGGAACGACTGAACCTCGCTACTGGCCGCGCAGGTCTTCGAAGAACGCCTGCCGTCCATCTACCTGGCTCGAGGCACGCGGCGCCGTCGCCGCGTCGCCGTTGGCCGCTTCCACATGCCAGTAGCAGTGCCTGACCGCCCGGGTCACCGCCACATAGGCCAGGCGCTGCACTTCCTCCTTCTGCGCCGTGTCGAACGGCTGGGCATCGCCGGCGCGGCCAAGGCCGGCCTGGCGATACACCTGGTTCTTGTACGGCGAACTGGTCAGGTACTGGCAATCACCGAGCATGAACACCGCATCGGCCTGCAGGCCCTTGGCGCTGTGGTAGGTGAGCTGGCGCAGGCGCCGCTGTTCGGCCGGTAGCGCGGCCTCGGCGTGCAATACCGTTTGCAGGTGCTCGTCCATCAGGGCTTTGTCGCTACCTTTGCGGTACAGCATCATCACCGACTCGCCGCGCTGGTAATGCTCGACCAGCGTCTGCCCCAACGCCGCCTCGTCGCGCTCGAACACCTTGACCGGCGAGCCTGGCAGCTCGGCCGCGGGTCCCGCGGCCCGGGCCTTCTTGCCGGTAATGGCCGGCGCGCCCTTGACCAGGTGCTCGGCCGCGTCGATCACCTGCTGCTGGCAACGGAAGTTGTCGACCAGCATCACCCGCGTGTTGGCCGGTGACGGGAAAGCCTTGGTGAACTCCATGAAGTACTTTGGCGAACTGCCCCGCCAGCCGTAGATCGACTGCCAATCGTCGCCTACGCACATCAACGATGAATGCTGGGCACGGCGCCCGGTGTGCATGGCCGGGCCACGGCGGCGGATCTCCCGGAGGCTGGCGCGCAACCAGCTGACAATCTGTGGCGAGACGTCCTGGAATTCATCGATCATCAAGTGCGCCAGCGGCCGCAGCAGCGGGTCGGGCAGCAGTTGCAGGTTCTCGGGGTTGTTCTCGCCGAACAGGGCGAACATGCGGTTGTAGCTCATCACCGGAGGTGACTGGTTCAGCAAGTGCGACTCCAGCGCTTGCCAGTACAAGGCCAGCGCCTCGAAGAACAGTGCATCGCTGTCGCCCGTCGGGAAGCTCATGGCCGCCACGGCCGTGTTCACTTCCAGCCCGAGGTTCTCGATGAAGTTGGCTGCACCGACAAAGGCATCGAGCAGCGGGGCCGGGGCCAGCTCACCCTTGACCTTGTACTCGAAGCCCGGGCCGGCCACCGCATCGCCGGCCAGCGACGCGGCCAATCGCCGGGCCATGGCATAGTTGTCGAGCCAGATCAGCGGCTTGTCGCAGAATGCCTGGAGCAAGGTGCGCTTGACTGCCCATTCCGCACGTACCGCGAGCTTCGCGCCAGGACGCTGGTACTGGGCGCTTTCGGCCGGGTCGAAGCCCAGCACCACCCAGGCATCCAGCCCTTCCAGCCGGCCATGGACGTGGAAGCGACTGCCACGGATCTCAACCGTTTCGCGGCAAGGTTCGATTCCCTTGATGGGCCACGCGCCTGCGGCGAACCACAGGTCTTCGATCACGTCGCACAGCTCTTCGTCGCGCTGGGCGGCCAGTTGCGTCACCTGCACACGCTTCTGCACGTCGGGATGGTCAGGGTCCAGCGGCTTGAGCTGCAAAGCTTCACGGCGCAAGGTGGCGACGATCTGGGCAAAGCGCGGGCTGCCTGCGAGCAGGTCGAAGTAGCACAGGTTGAGTTGCTGACGTTGGGCATCGTTGAGGCGCAAGTCGAACGGATTGCTGTCGGCTTCCGCTTCGCGGCCAGCTGGCATTTCGTTGCCCAGGGTCTCGAAGGCGCGCAGCTGGCCGAAGCCAGGCAGACTGCGCACCAGCGGCAGAATGCGCGAATGGAAGGTGCGCACCAGTTCGCGGGCGCGGGCCGGTGGCAGGTCGAGCTGCCACAGCGCGAACACCTGCACCAGGCGTTTGATGAAATCCTTGCGCGACTCGCGGGTGAAGGTGACCACGGTCATGGCATCGAGCTCGAAGCCCAGGTAGTGGCGCAACAACAGGATGCGCAGCACCAGCGAAGTGGACTTGCCCGCCCCCGCGCCAGCCACCACGCAGGCTGACGGCGTGTCGCTGAAGATCAGCTTCCATTGCGCGGCGCTGGGCTGGGCTTGCGCGGGCAGGCGCTGGGCCACGTCGGCCTTGAAGCGCTTTTTCAGTTCGGCCGTCAGTGGCAGCCGCCAGTCATCGAACAGGTTGTCGTCCTGGCCCGGCACGGCGGCGCTGTCGGGGCGCGAATCACGGATCACCAGCACCTGGCGGCCCGCCTCGTATCCCTCTGCCCGCCCCTGTTCGAAGCCTTCGCGCAGGCCTTCGGCATGACCGCTGCGCTGTCCGTTGGCATGGCCGAGAAACCACGACTCACGGTGTTGTGCCTGCAGGCGGGTCAAACCACGGCCCAACAGGCGGGCAGCGAGGCGGCGAAACCAAGGTAATTGGGCGGGCGGGGTCAGTTCGGCGAGGGCCTGGGGTTGATCGTGGGGCACGGTCACTCCGTTGAAAATCGAATCAGCAGGCATGTTCGCCTCATCCGCCACAAATCGCCAGCGAATGCTTTCAGATCAGTGAATTAGGCGATGAACCGGATAATTTACAACGCTTTGTTAAATCGACTGAGTCGATTGTTATGAGTCGATATTTACGCTTATTTTCGATCTTTCATTGGCGCATCATGGCTTCATTCCACTGATTCAAGGAGCACGACCATGCTGCAACTGCGACCCTTCGAAAGCCTTGGCCATGCCAACCACGGCTGGCTCGACGCCCACCATCATTTCTCGTTCGCCGAGTACTACGACCCGGCACGCATGCACTGGGGCAACCTGCGCGTCTGGAACGATGACCTGATCGCCGCCGGCAGCGGTTTCCCACCGCATCCGCACCGCGACATGGAAATCATCACCTACGTCCGCGAAGGCGCCATCAGCCACCAGGACAGCCTGGGCAACAAGGGCCGTACCGAAGCTGGCGACGTGCAAGTGATGAGCGCGGGCAGCGGAATCGTGCACAGCGAGTACAACCTGGAGGAAGTCGATACCCGGATCTTCCAGATCTGGATCGTGCCGGAGCGGGTTGGCGATGCACCTTCGTGGGGCACGCGACCCTTTCCCAAAGGCGAACGTGGCGAAGGTTTCGTGACCTTGGCCAGCGGCCGCTCGGGCGATGAGGACAGCCTGCAGATCCGTACCGATGCGCGCCTGGTCGCGGCCACGCTAAAAGCGGGTGAAACGGCCGAATACGCCTTCGATGCCGGGCGCCGGGGATACCTGGTGCCGGCCAAAGGGTTGGTGGAGGTCAGCGGCGTACGGGCCAAGGCCCGGGATGGGGTGGCCATCGAGGATGAGCAAGTGCTGCGGGTGACTGCCGTGGAAGACAGTGAGATCGTGCTGGTCGATGTCGCTTGAGTGGCCGGGGCCGCGTTGCGGCCCCTCACAGATCAATCAGGCAATCGCAGCATCCACCAGCACCTGGGCCTCGCCCACCAGACGCTGCAGGTGCGCCTCGTCGATAAAGCTCTCTGCATAGATCTTGTAGATGTCCTCGGTCCCCGAAGGCCGCGCGGCGAACCAGCCGTTGGCAGTCATCACCTTGAGGCCACCGATCGCCTGGCCGTTGCCCGGGGCGTGGCTGAGAATCTGCACGATCGGCTCGCCGGCCAGCTCGGTCGACTTGACCTGTTCTGGCGCCAGCTTGCTCAACGCGGCCTTCTGCCGCGCATCGGCCTTGGCCTCGACCCGGGTGGCAAACGGTTTGCCCAGTGCCGCCGTGAGGTCGGCATAGGCCTGGCCAGGGTTGCGGCCGGTGCGTGCAGTCATTTCGGCAGCCAGCAGCGCCGGGATCAGGCCATCCTTGTCGGTCGCCCAGACCGAACCGTCCTTGCGCAGGAACGAAGCACCAGCGCTTTCCTCGCCGCCAAAGCCCAACGAACCGTCGAACAGGCGCTGGGCAAAGAACTTGAAGCCCACCGGCACTTCATACAGCTCACGCCCCAGACGCTCGGTCACCCGATCGATCAGGCCGCTGGACACCACGGTCTTGCCCACCGCGGCATCGCTGCGCCATTGCGGGCGGTGGCGATACAGGTAATCGATGGCCACGGCCAGGTAGTTGTTAGGCTGCAACAAGCCCTCTGCGGTGACGATACCGTGGCGGTCGTGGTCCGGGTCGCAGGCGAAGGCCACGTCGAAACGCTCGCGCAGGCCGATCAGGCCCTGCATGGCATAGGGCGAGGACGGGTCCATGCGGATCTGGCCGTCCCAGTCGACGGTCATGAAACGGAAGGTCGGGTCGACCTCGGTGTTGACCACTTCAAGGTTCAATTGATAGCGCTCGGCGATCGCCGACCAGTAGCGCACCCCTGCCCCACCCAGCGGGTCGACGCCCAGGCGCAGGTTGGCGGCGCGAATGACATCGAAGTCGATGACGTTTTCCAGGTCGGCCACGTAATGGCTGATGTAGTCATGGCGTTGGGTGGTCGACGCCTGCAGCGCCTGGGCATAGGCCATGCGCTTGACCCCGACAAGGCCTGCAGCCAGCAGTTCGTTGGCCTTGGCCTCGATCCACTTGGTCACGTCGCTGTCTGCCGGTCCGCCATTGGGTGGGTTGTACTTGAAGCCACCGCTTTGCGGCGGGTTGTGCGACGGGGTGATGACGATCCCGTCGGCCAGGCCCTGCTCGCGGCCACGGTTATGGCAGAGGATCGCATGCGACACCGCCGGCGTCGGGGTGTACTCATCGTCCTTGGACAGCATCACCTGCACGCCATTGGCCGCCAGCACTTCCAGGGCGCTGGCGGCAGCCGGCGCGGACAGTGCATGGGTATCGGCACCGATGAACAGCGGGCCGTCGATGCCTTTTTCCTGGCGGTACAGGCAGATGGCCTGGGTGATCGCCAGTACGTGATCCTCGTTGAAGCTCAGGTCGAACGAACTGCCCCGGTGCCCCGAGGTGCCGAAGGCCACGCGCTGGACCGCTACGGCAGCGTCTGGGCGGCCGGTGTAGTAAGCGGTGAGCAGGCGGGGAATATCGACCAGCACGCTGGCCGGAGCCGGCTTGCCTGCCAAAGGACTGAGCGTCATGCAGAAACCTCGAGTTCAACAGATGTGGGTGTTGGAACACGCAGTGTACTGGGAGTTGCAAAGGCGCGCGACGGCCCGTCGGGGATTATTCGCTGGCCGTTCGCCACCAGCCAGGAAACATCTGCTGCACGCGCGCTTCGGCGAAACGCTGGTCGATCAGCACCAGCACCCCACGGTCCTGGTCGCCGCGAATCACCCGGCCGGCCGCCTGGATCACCTTGCGCACGCCAGGGTACAGGTAGGCGTAGTCGAACCCGGCGCCGAACTGGCGGCCCAGGCGCTGCTTGAACTGCTCGTTGACCGGGTTGACCTGGGGCAACCCGAGGGTGGCAACGAAGGCCCCGATCAAACGGGTCCCGGGCAGGTCCACGCCCTCGCCGAAAGCCCCGCCGAGCACGGCGAAGCCGACTCCCTGGCCATCGGCCACGAAACGGTCGAGAAACGCCTGGCGCGCCGCCTCATCCATGCCCGGCGCCTGAGCCCACGCGGGTATCGCCGGATGCTGCTCGGCCAACAGGCTGGCGACCCGCTGCAGGTATTCGAAACTGCTGAAGAAGGCCAGGTAATTGCCGGGCTGGCGCTGGTACTGCTCGGCGATCAGCGCAACGATCGGTGCCAGCGACGCCTGGCGCTCGGCGTAGCGGGTGGACACCTGGCTGGCGATGCGCACTTCGAGCTGCTCGGCACGAAATGGCGCGGCCACATCCAGCCAGGCGGTATCGGCCGGCATGCCCAGCAAGTCGGTGTAGAAATGCCGCGGGCTGAGGGTGGCGGAAAACAGCGTCACGCTGCGCGCCGCCTGCATACGCGGGCCGAGCAGGCGGGCCGGGTTGACGTTGCGCAGGCACAGACTGGCCAGCTTGCGCTTGCGAGGGCCTTCGCGCAGGGTGATGTCGAACAGGAAGTGCTCGTCGAACAACTCGGCGACCCGGCTGAACTGCAGGGCCTGGTAGAAGAACTGCAGCACCTGCGGGTCGAGCTCGGCGGGCCGCTGGCTGAGGCGCTCCTGAATCAACCCGATGCACTGCTGCAACGCACGCAGGAAGTCATCGGGCAATCGCTCGCGGGCCTGGTAAGGCGCCCGTTGCGCCTTGTACAAGGCATTCCACTGCCGATTCAGCCGGTCCAGCACGCTTGCCAGGCCCTGGGGCTTGCTCTGGCGCAAGGCGAGCAACTGCCCCTGGTCGAGGCTGGCGCTGTACATGCCGCGGCCGCGCTCGACCAGGTTGTGCGCCTCGTCCACCAGTACTGCAGTGCGCCACTGGTTGGTCTGGGCCAGGCTGAATAGCAGGGCGTGGGCGTCGAAGTAGTAGTTGTAGTCGGCTATCAGCACATCCACCCAGCGGGCCATTTCCTGGCCCAGGTAGTACGGGCAGACCTGATGGGCGAGCGCTACCTCACGCAGGCCGTCGCGGTCCAGCAAGGGCCGTTGCGCGGCCGCCGTGCGCGCAGCAGGCAGGCGATCATAGAAGCCCTGGGCCAGCGGGCAGGACTCCCCGTGGCAGGCCTTGCCGGGGTGTTCGCAGGCCTTGTCCCGGGCAATCAGCTCCAGGGTGCGCAGGGCCGGCTGCGGTGAGGCCGCGGTCGTGTGCGCAAGGGCTTCCAGCGCCAGCGCCCGGCCCGGGGTCTTGGCGGTCAGGAAGAACAGCTTGTCGAGCTGTTGCGGGACCATCGCCTTGAGCAGGGGAAACAGCGTACCCAGGGTCTTGCCGATGCCCGTGCTGGCCTGGGCCATCAGGCAACGCCCGGTGCTCACCGCCTTGTACAAGGTCTCGGCGAGCTCGCGCTGGCCCTGGCGAAACTGCGGGTAGGGAAACGCCAGGTCGCGAAGGCCCTGGTCACGCTCGGCCAGGCGACGCTCCTGGGCCTGGGCCCAGGCCAGGAAGCGCTGGCACTGGGTTTCGAAGAAGGCACGCAAGGCCTCGGCGCTGTAGTGCTCGCTGATCTGCGTCTGGCCGTCGTTGTCCACATCCAGATAGACCAGCGCCACCTCGATGGCCGGCAACTGCCGCGCCTGGCACATCAGCCAGCCATAGACCTTGGCCTGGGCCCAGTGCAACTGGCGATGGTTGGCCGGCTGTCGGGCCAGATCGCCCCTGTGGGTCTTGATCTCCTCCAGGCGATTGGCGACCGAGTCGTAGCCGTCGGCCCGGCCGCGCACCAGCAAGCCTCGATACTCGCCTTCGAGGGCGACTTCCGCCTCATAGCCGGCCGCACGCCTGGCCACCACCCGGCGGTGGCCTTCGATCCCTTCCTGGGCCGTGGGCGACGGGGTGAAGCGCAAGTCCAGGTCACCGACCTTGGCACTGAACTCGCACAGGGCGCGCACCGCTACCCGATAGCTCACACCGGCTCGCTCCAGCGCACATGACAGACTGCCACCGGCAAGCCGTGTTCGGCGCAGAATGCCAGCCAGCGCAGCTGGTTGTCCTGCAACCGATCCCCCGGCCCCTTGACTTCGACCATGCGGTAACTGCCCTGCTCGGGCCAGAACTGGATCAGGTCGGGCATGCCGGCGCGGTTGCTGCGGATGTCCTGCAGCAGGCGCAGGAAACATTGCTTGAGGTGTGCAGGTGGCAGGCAGGCCAAGGCCTGCTCGAGCAAGGCCTGGTCAAGCACCTGCCAGAACACGAACGGCGATTGCAGGCCGTACTTGGTGGCAAAGCAGTCGAGAATCGCCTGGCGATGCGTGCCATCGTCGAGCCGCCCCAGGCAGGCGTCGAACAGGGCTTGGCGGCGCAGCTGGAAATCGCTGTCATGCAGGTCCTGGGGGGCAGCCTGGAACGGATTGAAGAATGCGCCCGGCACCGGGGCGAAGATCGCATCCCAGCACAACAAGCCGAACAGGCTGTTGAACAGCGTGTTTTCCACGTAATGCACCTGGCCGCCAGCCTGTGCCAGGTGATGCCGCACTGCCTCCTCGACGCCCAGAGCAGCCAGCTCGCGTGGCAGCTCCAGTTCGATCAGTTGCGGGGTCTGGGTGCGCCTTCGCGGTTGCGCCGGCCCGCCCAGCTTGCGCGCCAGGCGCGGCAGCATGCGCTCCAGTGCCTGTACTTCCAGTGCGTTGGCCGGTGCCGCGGCCAGTTGCAGGGCCAACGCCTGAGCCTCTTGCCAGCGCGCACTGCGCTCGAGCACCCGCACCTGGCGGATGCGCGCTTGTGCGTGGTTGCTGCGGGCATACACCGCCAGGGCCTGGTCCCAATCACCCAGGCGCTCGCACTGCTGGCCAAGGGCGAACAACAAGCGCCCATGGCGCCGTGCCAACCAAGGGTTGTCGCTGCGCCATGGGGCCAGGGCATCGAGGATCGCCGCTGGGGCCTCACCGTGCTCAAGGCGCTCGGTGCACCGGTGCAAGCTCATCGCCAGGTCGACGTCGCTGCGCTGTTGCAGCGCGCGTGATCCAGCGCTGAACGGCACCTGCTCGAAACGCAGCAGGCCCAGGTCGGCGAGCACGAACTCCGACCAGTCCTGATACAGGTTGCCGAAGAACAGCAAGCGCATGCGGTCGCACAACGGCTGCAGGCACCACTCAAGGATGCTCACCGAAGCCAGGGCGAACCATTGCGAGAGCGGCCTGGGCGCCAGGTCCAGGGCTTGCAACTGGTCGAACAGGTCGCGCTTGGCGGCGCGCGGTCGGCTCAGCTGGCTGGCGAAACACTGGGCCAGTTCGTCCTTGCGCAGCAAGGCGAACAACTGCTCCACGCTCAACTGCTCGGGCTCGCGTACCCAGCCCAACGCCTGCAGGGGTTGCAGCGCCTGGCGGGTATCGCCGATTTCGGCATAGTCGAGACGATCACTGCGAAACAGCTCGCCCTTGCGCATGACCATGCGCACCATCAGCGCCTGGGCCGGCTGCTCCAGTGCGGCGAAGGCCTGCAGGAAAGCCAGCTCCTGGGCGTCGAGCACATCGGCATAGCGTTGTTCGACCCACTGCAACACCTGGCGAAAGTTATGCAGGTAGTACAGCGGGTCATCGACGGAATGGGCAATCACAAGGCACGTCAGGCAAAGAGGAACAGGCACTGTTTATACATACAGATAACCAGCACTGGCAAGCGTCACTGCTCGCCTTGCCCGAGCGCAATCAACCCTGCCGACGAATGGCGCCCGCCGTCCTGCGCCAAGGCATCGCCCAGCCGGCACAGCGCCTCGCGCAGCGCAGCTGAGCCGTGCCCCGTCCAGGTCAGCAGCAAGCAGTGCTGGTAACGTCCCTGCACGCTGAACCGTGCGCCGGCGATGACTGCCAAGGCGGTACCCGCCATCGCCGCCACCAGGCGATCCACGGGGACAGGCTGCAACAAGCGCACCCACACGGCATTGCCGCCCTCGGGCATGGCAAAGTCCAGTTGGCCTCCCAGGTGCACCTGCAACTGCTGACAGAACTGTCGCATGCGCAGTGATTGATCCACGCGCAGGCGGTTCAGGTGATCGTCGATTTCACCCTTGGCGAACATCTGCGCCAGGGCCTGCTGGCGCAACGGCGGCAATTGGTAGGCGCGCCGGTCAAACGCTTCGCCCAGCGCCGGATGCCGGCCCAGCACGTAGGCATAGGGTGCCTCGGCGCCAACCACGGCTTCCAGCGAGCCCAGCACCAGCAACCAACGTTGATCGACCCAGTCACGCAAGCGCGCGCCAGGCGGGTTGAAACAGCGTTCGCTGTCCAGGTCGTTCTCAAGCAGCCAAACCGGTTGTCGCGCCAGCAGCCGGGCGACTTGCTGTTGATCGTGCGACACGATCATGCGCCCCCCGGGCAGGCCCAGGCACGAGGGCATGACCAGCATGCGCACCGAACCCTGCTCCAGTAGCTGTGCCAGGCTGCCAAGGTCGAAACCGCCATGGCTGCCCTGAGGCATTTCCAGCACCTGCATGCCAGCGCGCTGCAAAACCTGCAGCAAGCGCCAGCAACAGGGTGATGTCACCAGGACCATGCCGCCCTGCAGCGCCAATACCGCCAGCAGCGTTTCCAGCAATGCCTGTACGTCAGGGCCAAGGTGCACATGTTCCGGCTTCCAAGGCTGGCTGCCCGAACGGCTATAGCGCTGCGCCAGCACCTCGCGAAGACGCGCGCCGGCGATGCTCGGTGGCACTGGCAAGGCTTGGGCACGTTGGCGCGCAAGGCGACGTTCGTGCGCGAACAGCGTGCGCTCAAGGCTTGGCAGCACAGGCTCGAGACAACGGCCCAGGCGAGCCCCACCCAGCTTGACGCTGGGTTGCACGAAGTATCCGGATTTCGCCACCGAGCGCACCCGGCCTTCATTTTCCAGCAGGCTGTAAGCCGCCTGAACAGTCGCCAGAGACACCCGCAGGCGCCGGGCCAGAGCCCGCAGCGAAGGCAGTCGCGGCTCGCCACCCCGCTCTGCCTGGTCGATCAACGCTTGCAGGTAGCGATACACCTTGTGGTAGGCGAACTCTCGCCCCATCAGCGCGACGCCTCTCGGCCTGCCGGGCGGTCCAGCAAGCGCAGCTGCACATCGCGCCGCGCCAGCCCTGCCAGCAGCCGCCGAGTGCCGTGCTGAAGATGCCCGCCGTAGATTGCCCGCAAATGTCGAAGCGCAAGGCCGCTGGTATTGATCAGCCAGTTCTTGACCGCATCCGGGCAAGGTTTGCCTTGCAACGCACGGTGCAGGTACGGCAATGCCACCAGCATGTCGGGGTGTCGGCACTGCAGGAAGCGCTCCAACCCCCGCCCGCGGTCGGCGAACGGACCATGGAGCATGCAGATGAGCTGGGCCTGGTCGGCGCCATGCACCTGAGAGAAGCGCACCGACTGTGGCCTGTGCTGCGCGCTCGACGCTCCTTGATCCTGCAGCCGCAATGCCTCCCGCGCACGAGCAGGCGCCAGGCAGCGCGAACACAACGCCCGCAGCTGCGCCAATGCCACGGGATCCAGATAGGCAGCCAGCGGTGTGGCGTCATGCGCAGGCTCGAGCTTGAGCTCCATCATCCGATCAAGCGCGCCTTCATCCAGCAGCTGGGGCAAAAGATCATCGATGGACAAGAGCCGCATCACTGCTTCATCGGGCTGCTCGTGGTCAGGCATTTCGGGCTCGCCAACCGGCAGGCCGGCCAGCCCGTGCAACTCGCTCAATCGATCGGCCAAGGCCGCAACGCAGGGGGTCACCTTGACCGGGCCGGCGCCCCCTGTCAGACGCAAGCCCCGGCGAGCCCAGGCCAGGTAGCGGCGCCTTTGCTTCGCGGGCATGGCGGTCACCAGCGCATCTGCACAGGGCTGGCCGTCGCACGCCAACCCCACCGCGGCCGCCAGCTCAAGGTGCAGGCGGCTGCCGAGCAGCGCTTCAGGCCGCGGGTCGATCAAGTGCCCGAACAGCAACATGGCATCGCGCGCCAGTGCCCAGGGCTCACCAGCACCGACGTTACGATTGAAAGGCTCCACGCTCCCCGACATGACCATCTGCAAGTTGACTCGCGGGTCGTCATGCATGAACAGGGCATCGAAACTGCGCTGATGGTGTTCCAGCAGGGCACTGCTGAGTGCCGGTACGCCCACTACCCGCACCTCCAGCTGGAAAGTCACCGGTGCGCGCAAGGCGATGCTCAACTGCGCCGCCCGCAAGATCGCGAGCAAGCGGGCGCTGCGGTTATCGCCGCCCTGTATCACCAGCAACCTGAAAGTACCGATGTAGTCCGGGCCTCCGGCCGCCACCAGCAAACGCTGGATAAGCAATTGCAGCGAGGCGCGCTGAGGTTGCGTCATATGGGCGAGCAAACGCTCCAGCACTTGTTGGTAGATGTAATGCATAGCCTGATCGTGAATATGGCTCACGGGATTACCTCACCGCTTCAGTCATGCACCGCACCGTATTGTTCGCATGAACAACGGCGCGGCGAAATCGACAGGAGAAATTTCCTATAGTTATTTGTAAAAAACTGAAGTAGCGAAACGCTGTCGCCAAGCCATCGAGAAGAAAGATCCCCTTCGCGCACCTACCACTTGGCACCTCGACCCAGCGCGGGGCCTCCCCTTCTCCATCACACGCTCCTTGCGTTAACTGTCATTACGCCATTATCAATCGTCGCCGAATGAATAAAAGATACAGATGGCGGTAAAAAAACCATTCAGTCTGCGGAAAATTCCAACACATTCACTTACGTAATTCCAAAACAGGAAGTCGCCCGGGAGAAAACGAATTGAAAAATAAGTCTAACTCGAAAGAGCAATGGGAATATTGAACTTACGCCGTGGGAACTTTCTTATATTTCAGGCAGAAAAAACCCGGGCTCTGCCCGGGTTCTTCTTGCACTGTCACTTTCTCAGGACTGCGCCATGTCCAACACCACCCGCCCACCGCAGGGACACTCGTCCATGCAGCGGTGAGCCTCGACCACCTGACTGAACGGAAACACCTTGATGATCTGCGGTGTCAGCAGTTGATCGGCGGTGAACTGATTGATATCGCGCAAGGCACGTTGCAAGGCCACCTGATCCTGACTGATGCCCAATTCCGGCTTGCCGGTGAAGTTGCCGATGCAATGCACATGGAGCTGGATGTTCTTCTGGAACGCCGCGCAGGCCGGGAACGGCGTCTGGTTGCCCCCTTGCAGGCCATACAGCACCAGGCTGCCACGCGGCGCCAGGACATCGCCGAGCAACGACATCTGCGGACCACCCATGCCATCGAGGACCATGTCCACACCGCGGCCTTCGGTGTACTTGCCGACCTGCATGAGCAAGTCCTGCTCTTCGGTGACGATCACCTTGTCCGCCCCCAGCCCCAGCAGGTACTCGCGCTGCTCGGGCTCCTTGGTGGCGGCGAACACCTTCAGCCCCAGCGCCTTGCCCAGCTGCACGAACGCAGGGCCGGCACAGTGGCTGGCGTCAGTCACCAGAGCGGTCTGCCCGGCCTTGGCACGGGCCAGATCGACGTAGGCGAAATAGGCGATCAGCAGCGGCGTGTAGTGCACGCTGGCCTCGATCGGCGTGAGCACGTCCGGATAACGGGTGATTGCCGTGCGCGGCATGACGATGACGTCGCCATACACCGGATGCTCGTTGGCGCTGGCGGCCGGGAAGCTGGCCACCCGATCGCCGACCGCGATATCTTCGACACCCTCGCCGACCGCCATCACCACGCCCGCCATCTCGCTGCCGATCCCGGCCGGCAGGCGGGCCTGGGACGGTGCCAGGTTCTGCCGCCAAAGCACGTCGTACCAGCTCACGCCGATCGCCTCTACGCGAATCTGTACCTCGCCAACGCCAGGGGACGGTTCGGCCTGCTCCTCGCAACGGAGCACATCGGCAGCGCCGAACTTGTGGAAACGGATCATGCGGGACATCGCATACCTCGCCTGTGTGAACCTCGTATTACCACGAACTTTATCCGGGCTTTGGCCGTTAGACCATCAGTGGCGGTTAATAGTCGACATGCCTGTCATCGATTGGGCACCTGACATTCCTGTGCATTGGCCCCCGGAAATCGGTGCAGGGTAACAGCCTTTGGCCTTAATATTCACCCCTGCCCCACTTAAGGCGAAACGCACCGATGAATCGAAACGACCTGCGTCGCGTAGACCTCAACCTGCTGATCGTGTTCGAAACCCTCATGCATGAGCGTAGCGTGACCCGAGCGGCCGAGAAGCTGTTCCTTGGCCAGCCGGCGATCAGTGCGGCGCTGTCGCGCCTGCGCAACCTGTTCGACGACCCGTTGTTCGTGCGTACCGGTCGCAGCATGGAGCCTTCGGCGCGCGCGCACGAGATCTTCGCCCTGCTCTCCCCGGCACTGGACTCGATTTCCACCGCCGTCAGCCGCGCCGCCGAATTCGACCCGGCCACCAGCAACGCGGTGTTCCGCATCGGCCTGTCGGACGATGCCGAGTTCGCCTTGCTGCCGATGCTGCTCAAGCGCATCCGCGCCGAGGCGCCAGGCATCGTGCTGGTGGTGCGCCGGGTCAACTACCTGCTCATGCCTACCCTGCTGGCTTCGGGGGAAATCTCGGTGGGCGTGAGCTACACCAACGAATTGCCGGCCAACGCCAAGCGCAAGGTGCTGCGCCGTAGCATGCCCAAGCTGCTGCGCGCCGACAGCGTGCCGGGCAGCATCACCCTCGACGATTTCTGCGCCCGCCCGCATGCGCTGGTGTCGTTCGCCGGCGACCTGTCCGGGTTCATCGACGAGGCGCTGGAGGAAATCGGTCGCAAGCGCCACGTGGTGCTGGCGGTGCCCCAGTTCAACGGTCTGGGAAGCCTGCTGGCGGGGACCGATATCGTCGCCACGGTGCCGGACTACACGGCGGATGCGCTGACTGCGGCCGGGGGGTTGCGTGCCGAGGAGCTGCCGCTTGAGGTGCGCAGTTTCGAGCTGCACATGGCCTGGCGAGGGGCACAGGACAATGACCCGGCGGAGCGGTGGTTGCGGTCGCGGATTCAAATGTTCTTCGGGGATCCCGACAGTCTTTGACCGGCCTGGCTGGACAGTGTGGTGTGGCGGGTCTGGACAGGACCACGACGGCCCTGAAACGAACGGTTCAGGTGACAACGGAAAGTCGTCACCAAGGCACTGACCGATCTGATCAGGCGCAGCGCTTGAGGATCGTCTTGATCGGGCGTCGCACTCGGCGCTTCGACACATCCCTGGCCTTGATCCAACGGCAAGCCTCGATCTCGTTTCGGGGGCGCGGTTTATCGTCTGCCTTGCGGGCTTCGAACAGGTAGTGGATGACCTTGTCTTCCCGGTACATCGTGAGGTAGCGAAGCTCATCGAACGCAAGGCCGGTTTCCTCGGCCATTTCTCGCATAGCCGCTTCGAGCGGCGTCTCATCTCGCTCAACGCGTCCGCCTGGCAAGTTCCACTTGGCGTTGCGTTTGCGAACAAACAAGACCTCACCGTCTTTGCGGTAGATGATCGTGGCGCGCAGCTTGATGCCTTTTCGCTTGGCTGTTGCAGTGTCCATTGCCTTCATGCGCTGCCCTTTTGTAATTGACTGGCTTGGATCCGGCAGGTTCCTTCCCGAGATTAGAGTGTCCTTGTGTCGGTTAGATGACTGTCGTTGCGATCGTTAGGTTCAAGTTGCCCATGGCTGACGATCTGCTGCCGGTGCCGAACAGCCTGGGTTCCTCTCTGGTCAATGCCGATTTTTTGAAACAGTGCGTCTTCGAGACTGAAGAGCACTTCCTGTATCGGATGCCTGTTCCAGCCTCGGCGCAGCCGCAACCCCCTGATGAAATAGTGGCAGGAAAAGCGCTAGGGCGACCGGCAATGCCCGCCAGTCCCAATGCTCGATGAGCACGACCCCGAGCATGGTCACGAGAAGGACCTCCATTGCCCGCTCGATCAAGCTACCAAAGCTGCGCCCTCGACTGAAGAAAGCATCACCGCCCCGCAAACCCACAACCGTGAAATCAAGGTCGGCGACAAGGCGCCCGATCAATACAAGCGCGACGACCAGGCTGTGAAGGACTGGAAAGCCAAAGGCCTGCCAGCCCCCGAGAAAGAAAGCCACTGGGTGCGCATGGGCGACCATTATGTGCTGGTGCAGATCACCAACGGCGTGGTCCTCGCCATCCGCTCAGCGTCCTGACTCAAGCGTTGGCAAGCGCAGGCCCCTCGCTTATCGACGCCAGGTCCTGGGCTGACCCGTATCGTGCGGTTCAGCGCCTGCTCAGGGCCAGGCGGGCGGCAAACAGGACGAAGACCAGGCCAGTCGTGCGGTCCATCCACGTGATGACCTTCTCGCGGCGCAACACGCCGGCCAGGCGCTCTGTCGCACCGATCAACGCCATGGACCACAGCAACCCGAGCACCACGTGGATGCCGACCAGGCCGAAGGTCCAGGCCACCAGCGGCTGCCCCTGCGGGATGAACTGGGGCAGGAACGACACGTAGAAGATCCCGACCTTGGGGTTCAGCAGGTTGCCCATCATGCCCTTGAGGAACCAGTTGCGAGCGAGTTGGCCATTGGCAGCGGTCGCTGCCATGGAATGGCGCGGGCGCAGCAGCATGTTGATGCCGAGCCAGGCCAGGTAGGCTGCGCCGCAATACTTCAGGACGTCATAGGCCAGTTCGGAAACGGCAATCAGGGCGCCGAGGCCGAAGGCGACGGCGGCGCCCCACAGCAGGCAGCCGGCATTGATGCCCAGGGCAGCACGCAGGCCCTGCTGGCGGCCCTCTGTTGCAGAGGTCCGGAGGATCAGGGCTGTGTCCAGCCCCGGGGTCAGAGTCAGGAGCGTGGCGGCCAGGGTGAAGGCGATCAGGTTGTCGGCGATGGACATGGGTTCGTATCTCGCAGGGTCTGGACGCAGCGTAGCACGGAGGGTCTACGCACTTTTCGGATTGCTGACAGGGACTGCAGCCCAACTCGGCTGTAACTTCACTGATACACTTTGCGCTGTTTAGCGACCAGAAATATACCGAACATCAGAAATCAGACTCTGCACTAAAATGGCAACTTGCCAGCTCGCCTGAACTTTCTAGAATTGAACTTGCCAGCCTCTCTCAGCAGAGTCCAATGTCTGCCGCTCCGCACGTCCGACCCCATCGACGTAGTGCAAGCCGCTGTTCGTGGCTTCTGGATCCGGTCCCGCTCCTGTGCCAAGGGCGACCTGATTCAGGTAATGCACCATGGACAGCAACAACAATTCGACGAGTAACTATGCCGTCTGGCTGCCTGGCAGTGCGCTGATACTGAGCCTTGTCGTTTCTGCCTTTGCCCTGTCGCGCGCCCCCTTTCTGGAAACGCGCCCCGAAGGTGCCCAGTTCCAGCCGCACACCACTATCGAAGCCCGCCTGTGGCAAGACCCCTTCGATGCGTTGGAGCGTTACCGCAAACGTGTCAAGGCCCTGACCGACACCCCACCGCCGACGCCATGTTCCAAGGCTCGACCCCAGAAACCCGCTCAGCTGATCGTGGCGTTGGTGGAAGATGGCGCCTATGCCGAAACCGTCGAGCTTCGACGGCGGATGCGCTATGCCATTCTGGCGGGTCTGAAGAGCGCTCGACTGGTGCCTGAGGACGAGCAGCATGTGCGGTGTCTGGCCATGAAATCCAACCCGTTGGAACTTGCAGCAGAGCCGCAAGCAGCGGATGTGGAAGTCCCCTACGAGGATTTCATCGCCGATCCGCTGATAGCCTACCCGCGCGACAGCGCAAGACAGGCACCTGAAGGGCGCGTGAGGCTGCTCTGGCTCAAACAGGATGTGCTCGCCAAGAATTCGGCAACGCAAGATCCGCTAGGGGAGCTGAATAACTTACGAACGGCATTGAGCGACAGTTCGAGCAGCGACACGCTGAAGGTGATTGGCCCTGCCGACTCCGCGATGCTGCGCAGCATGTATCTGCAAGAGGCCTATGCACGTCGTGGCCTGAGCACCACAGGCGAGCCCATCGAGCATGGGAAAAACCAACCGGCGCAGTTCTGGCAGAACATCGAAATCTATTCCCCCTTGGCGACGGCAGACAAAACACTGTTGGTGGGCAGCTACTACACGCAAGACCACGATGAGCAAACGTCGCCAAGGGACCTCAAGCTGGTACGCACGATCAGCGACGACACCATGATGGCCCATCTGTTGCTGGACGAACTCAAGCTGCGCAATGTCGACCCAGCGACAGGCGCCCGATGCACCGAGGAGAAGGAAAGCCTGTGCTTTTCCAACTGGCATAACGCCAATCGCATTGCCCTGGTTTCCGAATGGGACAGTTTCTATAGCCGCGCTCTGATCGAAAGTTTCCGCATCAGGATCGGCGAACGACCATCGCTGCCACCGCTGGACGAGTACCGGGTCGACCCATGGGTCCTGCGCTACAGCTACCTGCGTGGCCTGGACGGCCGTCTACCCGAGGACACCATCGCCAAGACCGAGCAGAAGACCGAAAAGCAGAATCGCCCGATCGAACTCGGCCCGGAGGAGAAATCGGACGGCAACTCGCAGTTGGACTACCTGCGACGTCTCGCCGATCACATAAAAATGCAGGACCAGGCCTTCCTCGCTGCCGGCCAGAACGGCATCGGTGCCATCGGCGTGCTGGGCCTGGATACCTACGACAAGCTGCTGGTGCTGCAGGCGCTGAAGAGCAGCATGCCGAACAAGTTGTATTTCTCCACCGATCTGGATGCGCGCATGCTGCAAAGCGAGCAATCCCAGGTAACGCGGAACCTGATACTGGCATCGCCTTATGGCCTGACACTGACCCGTGCCCTGCAACAGGAAATGCCACCGTTTCGCGACAGCCTGCAGAGCGCAGTGTTCGTCTCGGTACTGGCAGCGATGGCGCCCGAGCCGTTCCATGCCAAAAAATCGAAGTTCAATTTCAGCAAGGCCGGCATCTTGTCGCCGAGCATCTACGAGGTCGGCATCAGCGGCTTCATACCGCTCGACAGCAGCTCCACCAAGCGACGCCCGCCAGACTGCTCGCCTCTGGACAATGTTTCTGCCCAGGGCACGTATATTCGCCCGCAGGACATCATGGCCTTGCGTTGCCTGCAGGATCCCTCGCCGCCGATTTATCCAGACCCTTCCAAGGCACAGCAAGACCGGTTGCATGGAACGTTGTCGTTGTTCCAGGCGGGCCCGCTGACATTGATCCTGGTGATACTCGGTCTGTCACTGAGTTGGTGGGGCTGCAGCAGAGGCGAGAAACGCGTGGGATTGAGTGCATGGATACCATCAGCCCTGTATGGCGCGGCTGCGCTGACTGCGTGGGTCGCCATGCGCTTCTGGCTGGTCGAGATGCTTTGGGTCACCTTCGGCCTGGTCGTGCTGGGGTTGATCGGCTCCATCCTCAACCGTCGGGCCCAGGACACGACCAGCATCGACCGAACCGGTGTTGCGGCCCGCGGCCTCTTCGACGCCAATGCCTGGTATGTGTTGGTACCGCTGGTGGTTTTCATCCTGGCATTGCTATGCGCCTACCAGCAACGCAGAAGCCTGACCGAAAATGGCCTGGGTGAGCCGATGTTCCTCCTGGAAGGCATCAGTGCCTGGCCGACCCTGGCCCTGCGCTTGCTCGCGGTGCTCATATCGATCAGCGCAGTGCTATGGGGAGCGCGCAGCCTGCGTGTGAACTGCCAGGAAATCGAGCGTGAATATCGCCTGCGCCCCATTTCGAGCGAATTTCCGGCCGGGTTATGGCAGCAACTTCGGCACCTGACCCGAGATGGCAAACTACGGCCATTCAACCGTTTGTTCGACGCGCTTGGTCTGTGGATACACCATGTATTCCTGCCGCTCTCCCCCGACACTCCAACCAACCCACGCCCCAGGAGGCTGGCGTGGTACTGGCGCGAGCACCGCATTTGCGGAAGTTTCGGGGCCAGGTTGTTACGCGCGGCCCTGAGCTGCTGGGTCTTCGTGGTACTCACCAGCCTGCTGTTCGTGATATGGCCCTTCGCCGGCACGCCCATACGGGGCAACTTGTCGTTGGGAATGTGGACTTGGTTACCTTCCTTGTTGGCCTTCAACCTGCTGGTTTTCTGGGTAATAGATGCCAACTGGCTGCTGACCGGCTTTATACGTCAGCTCAGTGAAGAGCACTGGCACTGGCCAAGAAAGCTGCGTCGGGAGCAATCCCTGTTTCTCGGCAACCACCAGCATTCGTTGCACAAGGCCGCACACCCCAGCATCGACGAATGGTTCGGCCTGAACCTGATCGCCAAGCGCACCGCCGCCGTCAGCCGCCTGATCTACGCGCCAACCATCGTGCTGCTGATCCTGATCGTTTCCCGCAGCAGTTACTTCGACAACTGGCCCACCCCGCCAGGGATGATCATCACCTTCACGCTGACGGGGCTGATCCTGCTTTTTTCGGCACTTTCCCTGCGCCGGTCGGCCGAGAAAGCCAGAACGCTCGGCCTGCAACGCATCGACCAATACCTGCTTGAAATCGCCGGCGAAGAACCGCTGTCCGCCAAGTTCCGCCTGATTCGCGAACGCATCGTGGCGCTGAACACCGGCGCCTTCTCCCGCTATGCCGACGAGCCGGTGGTACGCGCACTGCTGCTGTCGCTGACCGGCATCGGTGGCTCGGCGTTGGTCGATGCGTTGAACTACGCGAAGTTCTGATGCACCCACACGCCGGCCTGCGGGCCGGCAGAGGAGCTCATCATGCCCACTGCAAACGATGTCAAATGGTTCAAGTCGCACTTCCAGAACCGCTTGCAACCTGCCCTGGTCGGTACCCCGCTGACCGTGGACTTCCTGACCGCCATCGCCTGCCAGGAGTCGGGCGAGATCTGGCCGACCCTGCGCCACGACCTTCCGGAAGCAGAGGTATTGCGGCTGTGCGTCGGCGACACGCTCGATGCCGACAAGGGCCGCAAGGCCTTTCCCAGAGACAAGGCCGCCTTGCTGGCCGCTCCGCGCGGCCAGGAGATGTTCGAGCTCGCCCACCAGTCACTCGTCGAAATGGCCCAGCACGTTCAAGGCTTCGCTCCCGTGGCGAAACGGCAGAACAAGTTTTGCCACGGCTTCGGCATCTTCCAGCGCGACCTGCAGTTCTTCAAGGACGATCCCGACTACTTTCTCGACCAGCGCTACGCCCAGTTCGACGGTGCGCTCGACCATTGCCTGGAGGAACTCAAGCGCGGCCTGACGACACTGGGGCTATCCAAGGCGCAATCGCTGAGCGACCTGCAACTGGCATCGGTCGGCATCGCCTACAACACTGGCGGGTTCAATCCGAAAAAGGGGCTGCGCCAGGGCTTCTTCGATGGCAAACGGTTCTACGGCGAGAACTTGCTCGACTTCATCCAGCTCGCCCATACCGTCACCCCGGACGGTGCGCCTCCCCTGCTTGCGCCTGCTGCGCCAGGCCTTGCGCTGTTGCCACCCCCGAGCACGCTGTCGGCCACGGGTGCGTTCCTGCGGGTGGACACCCGCGAAAGCACCTTGCGCGTGCGTAGTGAACCGCGCATCAGCGAACCGTCCAAAGCCAACGTCATCGGCAACCTGCCCGACGGCCATCCGGTTCGTGCTGTCGGCAGCCGTGCGCAGAACGGCTTCCGGGAAATCGAAACCTCGCTCTTCGGCGCCTTGCTGCACGGCTTCGTCGCCCAGAAGTACCTGGTTGCGGATGAATCGATCGAGGATGTGCCTGTCACCCTGCCCGCCCCCACGAACCCCTCCACTGGCATCGTCGCGGTATACATGCCGCACAAGCCGAACCAGGTCACCCGACGCACCGCGCCTGCTGGAGCGCATTCATTGAACGAACGCGGCCAACCGCAACGCCAGGGCGACACGCCGCAGGCGCTGCGCACCGAACTGGCCACCATCATCGAATGGCTGGGCGTCGACAATCCCGCCAACAAGCGCTACCAGCCCCATGACGGTCTGACCTTCTGCAACATCTACTGCCACGATTACTGCTACCTCGCCGGGGTGTACCTGCCACGCACCTGGTGGACGGCCAAGGCGCTGCTGGACCTGGCGCAAGGCAAGGCAGTCGCCCCGCTGATCGGCGCCACGATCACCGAGATGCGGGCCAACGACCTGTTCCGCTGGCTGCGCGATTTCGGCAGCGAATTCGGCTGGCGGCAGACCGGCACCCTCAGCAAGTTGCAGCAGGCCGCCAACCAGGGCGCGGTGGCCCTGATCGTTGCCCGGCGCAAGGAGGATGGCCGCTCCGGGCACATCGTCGCGGTGGTGCCCGAGGATGCCACCCACAGCGCCCGGCGCGGTGCCGCCGGCGAAGTTGTCGCGCCGCTGCAGAGCCAGGCAGGGGCGCGCAACTTCGAATATGCAACCGGCAATGCCAATTGGTGGAACGGCGAACAATTTGCCGAAAGTGCGTTCTGGATACATGCCTAGGTCATCACACTCTCAACCCGAACAGAGGACGCTCCCATGCCCAACCTCGTGATCTGCTGCGACGGCACCTGGAACACCCCCGAGCAACTGGACAAGGGTGTCCCGGCACCCACCAACGTGGTCAGGCTGCACAACGCCGTGGCGGACGAAGACGCCACCGGCGCCCATCAGGAAAAGTACTACCACCCCGGTGTCGGCACCTCCGGCAAATGGTGGGACAAGGCGCTGGGCGGCGGCACGGGGTCGGGGCTGGACGACAACATCAAGAGCGCCTACCAGAAGCTCTGCTATAGCTACGCGCCGGGCATGGACATCTACCTGTTCGGCTTCAGCCGCGGTGCCTACACCGTGCGCAGCCTCAGCGGGCTGATCAACAGTTGCGGCTTGCTGAAGATCGCCGACCTGGAAGCAGCGGAGGTCTGGCAACGCCTCGACCGCCTGATGAAATTCGGCTACCGACGCAAACTCGAAGATCGCGACGACTGGATCAAGCTGGGCTGGAAATTCCATAACGCCAAAGGCGCCAGCATTCCAATCCGCTTCATCGGTGTGTGGGACACCGTCGGCGCACTGGGCATACCGGACGACATGGCCTTGCTCAACCTGCTCGATGACCGCAATCGCTACACCTTCCACGACACCGCCTTCCACGCCTCTGTGCA
Organism: Pseudomonas plecoglossicida NBRC 103162 = DSM 15088; assembly: GCF_000730665.1. GTDB lineage: Bacteria > Pseudomonadota > Gammaproteobacteria > Pseudomonadales > Pseudomonadaceae > Aquipseudomonas > Aquipseudomonas plecoglossicida. Next base: position 58,562 of record NZ_BBIV01000012.1, on the reverse strand, counting down.
GACGGGCCGTCATGCCCTGGCGATGGACGAGCGCCGTGCCTCCTTCCAGCCCACCCTGTGGACAGACGTGCCCGCAAACTGTGATGTGCAACAGTTGTGGTTCCCCGGCGTGCATTGCGACGTGGGCGGCGGCTACCGCGAAAACGGCCTGGCTGACGGCGCCTTGAAGTGGATGATCGACGAAGCGTCGCGCTGTGGCCTGGCGTTCAACCCCAAGACCATCAAGCAGATTCATCCTGACTTCCACGACATGATGCATGACTCCTGCGATGGCGTGTTCAGCCTGTTGCCCACGCAGCCGCGCAGCATCCCCAACCTCAAGGCACAAAAGGCCAGCTTTCATGCAACCGCGCTCAAGCGCCAGGACGACCCGCCCATCACCCAACACCCTTACCGGCAATCGCGCCTCATCTCGCCGCCGCTGCCGCTGGTGATCGACATTTCCGCTCGCATCCTCTGGAACGAAACGGGCTTGTGGCTGGAGGCCGGCCGCACCTATCGCTTCAGCGCCTCCGGGGAATGGCTCGATAGCTCGATCAAGTGCGGCCCGGCTGGCACCAATGACGGTAATTTCCAGCCGGCGGAGGTCGCCCAACTGGTGGCCAGCGCAGTCGGGCAAGTGGAGTCCTGGTACAGCAAGCTGTTCAGGAACGACGATGCCAACTTCAGTTTCACCAAGCGCCATGAACAGTTCCCCTGGTTCAGCCTGATCGGGGCGATCGCCAACGGCGATGGGGTCGACGCCAAGGGATATCTGATCAAGCCTGAAATATTCGAGATCGGCAAGGAACGCACCTACACACCAAAACGGTCAGGGTATCTCTACGCCTACGCCAATGATGCGTGGAACTGCTATGGCAACAATCGAGGGCACGTCGCGCTGACAGTGAAGTGATGCGTTCGGCGCGCATGGCCAAGCGCGATGGAAACGGGCCTACCTGCAAACTTTTTCCAGCAGCTCGGGCGCGATCTGCCAGGTGTCCTCGTCGAGGTAGAAGCGCCGCTTGCCATAGACGTGCCGAGCGCCGGGCTTGAGGGTTGCCTCGACCACCCAGACGCGGTGCTTCTCGTAGCGCACGTACTGCGGCTCGATGGCGCCTGCCTTGAGGAAGTCGGCGTACTTCAACGACTTGCTCGCCAGCTTGTAGCTACGCGGGCCCAACGTGATGAAGGGCTACTACCGCGCCGACGGGCAGATGGCGTTCCCCGGCGTGGTGCTTAGTGCAGCAGCATCAATTGAATACCCACAACACCCGCGTCGGCTTGTCGGTCAAATTGGCATAACGGAAACTGGCGTGGGATTGCAGCTGAAAACTGTCATTGGCGTACAGCGTCACCGGTTCGCCCTCGTCCAGCCACACGGTCAGCTCGCCTTCGAGCACGAAGCAGCCCTGCTCCGAGCTGTCATTGAGGAACTCCTCGCCGCTGGTGGCTCCTGGCTCGAGGTGGCTGTCGAGCATGGAGAACCCCCCCGTGATCGTGGGCGATACCAGCACATCCGTGATGCCCCCGGCCAGGTGCAGCGTACGCCGCTCATGCGGGCGCGTTACCCACTCGAGGTCGCGGGGTTTGTCCAGGTTATAGAAGTAGGCGGTCGATACGCCGAGCGCTTCGCTGATGGCTGTCAGGTCTGCCACGGTCGGGCGCGACACGCCGCGTTCGACCTGGGAGAGAAAGCCCACCGAACGGCCGATGCGTTGTGCCAGCTCGCCCAGTGTCAGGCCTTTGAACTTGCGCAGGTCGCGAAGCAGTGTGGCCAGCTCTTCAATTTCTTCGTGAACCATGATCAAGCGCGACCAGTCATTGCGGAATTATTGGCATGGAAAATACCTGAATAATTGCACAAATCAAGCGCGTGACCTGCAGGCACCTCGGCAGGGCAAATGCGCCCCTGCCGAGGTGCCCTGCCCTTAACGGATTGCCTGATAGGTCAAGTCCAGGCACTTGCGGGCCTTCTCCACCAGCTCGTCGATTTCTTCGAGGCTGATGACCAAGGGTGGTGCGATGATCATGGTGTCACCCACGGCGCGCATGATCAGGCCGTTGTCGAAGCAGTGCTGGCGGCAGATCATGCCGACGCCCTTGCCTTGGTAACGGGCCCGGGTGTCCTTGTCCTTCACCAGCTCGATCGCGCCGAGCATGCCCAGGCCACGCACTTCGCCTACCAGCGGGTGGTCGGCCAGCTCGCGCAGGCGCTGTTGCAGGTAGGGTGCGGTGCGTTCGCGAACCTGCTCGATGATCTTCTCCTCACGCAGAATGCGCAGGTTTTCCAGGCCCACCGCCGCCGCCACCGGGTGGCCGGAATAGGTGAAGCCGTGGTTGAAGTCGCCGCCTTCGCTGATCACCTTGGCCACTTCATCACGCACGATCACGCCGCCCATGGGGATGTAGCCGGAGGTGAGGCCCTTGGCGATGGTCATCAGGTCGGGCTTGAGGTCGTAGTAGTCGGTACCGAACCACTCGCCGGTACGGCCAAAACCGCAGATCACTTCGTCGGCGACGAACAGGATGTCGTACTTGGCGAGGATCTCCTTGACCTTCGGCCAGTAGGTCGACGGCGGGATGATCACGCCGCCCGCGCCCTGGATCGGCTCGGCGATGAAGGCGGCGACCTTGTCCACGCCGACCTGCAGGATCTTCTCCTCCAGCTGCTGCGCCGCCCACACGCCGAACTCGGCCTCGGTCATGTCGCCGCCTTCACCGAACCAGTACGGCTGCGGGATGTGCACGATGTCCGGGAGCTGACCGCCCTGTTCGTGCATGCCGCTCATGCCGCCCAGGCCCGCGCCTGCCACGGTGGAACCGTGGTAGCCGTTGATGCGGCCGATGATGACTTTCTTTTCCTTCTTGCCCTTGATCGCCCAGTAGTGGCGAACCATGCGCAGCACGGTGTCGTTGCCCTCGGAGCCGGAGCCGGTGAAGAACACGTGGTTCATGCCTTGCGGGGCGACGTCGGCAATCGCCTTGGCCAGTTCCAGCGCGGGCGGGTGCGCGGTCTGGAAGAACAGGTTGTAGTACGGCAGTTCCTTCATCTGCTTGCTGGCCACCTCGGCCAGCTCGTCACGGCCATAGCCGACGGCCACGCACCACAGGCCAGCCATGCCGTCGAGGATCTTGTTGCCCTCGCTGTCCCACAGGTACACGCCCTTGGCCGAGGTGATGATGCGTGGGCCTTTCTCGGCCAGCTGCTTGACATCGCTGAACGGTGCCAGGTGATGGTCACGGCTCATCGCTTGCCAGGCCAGAGTCTGCGAATTCTTTTCACTCATCGGTCTATCTCCATCAAATGGTCGCAGTCGAACTGCGGGGAAACTTTTTTATCCAAAAGGCGGCCAGTATTCAGGCCGACTTCAACATCAATTGGCGCAATACCGAACGTTGCCGGCAGGCTCTTCCAAACGACTGGAACATGGTCAGGTAATGCGGGTTGTCCATGACCTGGAATTCCGGGTGCCATTGCACGGCCAGCGCAAATGCCTTGCTGCCTGCAACCGAGATCGCTTCCACCAGGCCATCCGGCGCAATGGCTTCCACCCTGAGCCCGGGGGCCAACACATCGATGCCCTGGCCGTGAATGGAATTGACGTCGATGACCGGCGGTATGCCCATGCGGTCCATCAGGCCGCCGGGCTGGATATGCATCTTGTGGCGCGGGCCATATTGCTTGTCCACGGGCTCATCCTTGCCTTCACGGTGGTCCATGAAGGTGCCGGTCTCATGCACGTGCTGGTGCAGGGTGCCGCCCAGTGCCACGTTCATTTCCTGGAAACCACGGCAAATGCCGAGCACCGGCACGCCCGCGGCAATGGCCGCACGCATCAGCGGCAGGGTCGTGGCATCGCGCAGGGGGTCGTGATGGGTGCCCGGTGCACTGGCCGGGCCGTTGTAATGGAACGGTTCGATATTGGACGGCGAGCCGGTAAAGATCAGCCCATCCACCGTGTCGAGTATGTCGGCGGTATCCATCAACTCAGCGAGACTGGGAATCACGATAGGCAAACCACACGCCGCAGTGGCGGCAGCGCGCGCGTACTTCTCACTGATTTTCTGAATCGCATGCTGCTCGATCATGCTGGTGCATGCGGTGATGCCGATAACTGGCACACGTGGCATATCTATCATCCTCCGGCAAATCACTGTTGCAAGTTAGGGTCAAACGTGTGGATAGAGGGTGCAGCGCTTATGGCTTGAACATCGCTACTTACAAGAACCAGCGATATTCACGCGCATTGATTTCATTCAGGAAATCCAGTTGTTCCTGGCGTTTGTTCTCGCAATAGACCATCACGAACTCACTGCCCAGCCCTTCGTTGACCACCGGGTGGTGGCGCATGGCGGCCACGGCGCCGAGGGCGTCCTTGGGGAAGTCGATGCCGCTCTGGCGGTTGTCGTTCAACGGTGCAATCGGCTCGACGCCCCGATCCAGGCCATGTTCCATCCCGGTCAGGATCGCTGCCAGCACCAGGTACGGGTTGGCATCGGCGCCGGCCAGGCGGTGTTCGATGCGCAGGTTGCGCGGGTCGGACTCGGGAATGCGGATGCACGCATCGCGGTCTTCGAAGCCCCAGCTCGCACGGCTTGCCGCGTTGACCATGGCACCGTAGCGGCGATAGGCGTTGTGGTTGGGGGCGAAGATCGGCATGCAGTGCGGCAGCAGCTCCAGGCAACCTGCCACGGCATGGCGCAAGTTGCGCTGCTCACGGCCGGCGAGGATGTTGTTGCCCTCGTTGTCGTAGAGGCTGACATGCACATGCATCCCGCTGCCCGGGGCGTCCAGGTAAGGCTTGCTCATGAAGCTTGCGCGGTGGCCATGTTTCATCGCCACGCCGCGGGTACTGCGGCAGAACAGCGCCGACCAGTCCGCCGCACTCAGCGGGTCATCGCTATGGGAGAAGTTGATCTCGAACTGGCCAGGACCGAGTTCGGCCGTGATGACGTTCGCCGGCACGCCCTGCTCATTGGCAACGTCGACCATCTCGTGCAGCACGGAAGAAAAGCGCGACAGCCGTTCGATGTGCATGTTCGGCTGGTCGTCTTCATCGTCGGTCGCGCCATCGCGTGGGAACTGCGGCAGGCCGTCCTTGAGCTTGCGGTCGAACAGGTAGAACTCCAGTTCAAAGGCCACCACCGGGCGGATGCCACGCTTGGCAAGGCGCTCGATGACCCGCGCCAGCACTTCACGGGGCTCGAACTCGATAGGCTTGGCGGTACCGTCCGAGGTGATCAGCATCTGCGCGATCACTTCCTTTTCCCAACGCACCGGTTTCAAGGTACCCGGCACCAGGCGCCGTGGCGCATCCGGGTCACCGTCGGCAAAGCAGTAGTCACCAATCGGGTAGAGGCCACCCTGGGTGCCCAGCAATACGCAGTTCTGTGGCAATTTCAGCGGGGTGCCCGCGGCCACTTTCTCCAGCATGTCCATGGGGTAGCGCTTGCCATAGAAGTGCCCGGGAATATCCAGGGCAATCAGGTCGACATAGCGCACCTCAGGGTGGGCTGCTCGGAAAGCGCGTACTTCAGTCAACAGATCCGGAAAGATGACACTCATCTTCTTGTCCTTGTTATGTGAACGAATTCAATTGAAGACCCAGAGCACGCGGGTGAGCTTGTCCGTCAGGTTGGCGTAACGGAAATGCGCGTGGGGTTGCAGCTGGAAGCTGTCGTTGGCCTGCAGGGTCACGGCGTCGCCGTCGTCCAGCCAGACCGTCAGTTCGCCTTCGAGGACGAAACAGCCCTGCTCCGAACGGTCACTCAGGTACTGCTCGCCACTGGTCGCACCTGGCTCAAGGCGGCTGTCGAGCATCGAGAAGGCGCCGGCGATGGTGGGTGAGGCCAGCACATCGGTGATGCCCGAGGCCAAGTACAAGGTGCGCCGCTCGTGGGGGCGCGTCACCCAGCTGATCTCGCGGGGCTTGCTCAGGTTGTAGAAGTACGCGGTCGAAACGCCGAGTGTTTCGCTGATGGCGGTAAGGTCAGCCACGGTGGGGCGCGAGACACCCCGCTCGACCTGGGAAAGAAAACCCACCGAACGGTCCACCCGCTCGGCCAGTTCGCCCAGCGTCAGGTTCTTGAACTTGCGCAGGTCGTGAATGAGGATCGCCAGGGCTTCGACCTCTTCGTGCAACGTCATCGCTCAGCACCGCCGTGAAATTATTGAACTTATTTTTCATGAAAAAATACATGAATATTTTCACGAGTCAAGCAGCGCGGACACACGAAAGCGAGCGCTGGATGAAATCCAGCGCTCGCCATCAGGGTGATCAGGGGGTGATATCAGGCGCGAAGGCTCGCGCCAGGCAGGAACAGCAACGCTAGAGGATGCCGGCTTCGCGCTCGATGATGCGGGTGATGATCGGGACCGGCGTCATCAAGTGCTCCAGCATCATCTTGCTGGCCTTGGCCGCATCGCGCCCGAGAATGGTGCTGACCAGTTCGGCGTGCTCTTCGCGCTTGAGCCGCAACGCTTCTTCGGACAGCACCGTGCGCTTGAGCCAGATCTGCCGGTAGCGCTCGGCCTGGTCCTGGAGAAACGCCCGCGCCTGCAAGAGGCTCCTGGAGCCGCAGCCACTGGCAATGGCGTTATGAAACGCCTTGTGCCGCGCATCCCAGATATCGACCATTTCCTGCGGGGTGTGCAGCTCGACCACCTTCGACAACGTGTGCGAGCAGGCGACGATGGACGCCTCCCAGGCTTCATCGCCCTTCTCCACCGCCAGCCCGACGATCAAGGCCTCAAGATGCGCCCGGGCTTTATAGACATCGACCATCTCGTCCAGCGACATGGTCGCCACCCGGTAGCCCTTCTGGTTGATGGCGCTGACCAGCCGCTCGCCCACCAGCCGCGCCAGCACCTCGCGCATCGGCCCCACGCCGACGGCATAGCGGTCTTTCAAGGCGCTCATCAACAGCTTTTCACCGGGGCGGTAGACGCCGCGGAGAATGTCGGTCTTCAAGCGCGAATAGGCGGCATCGGAGGCGGTTTCAGCGAGATCTGTCAGGTCCATCCAGGGGGTTCTCTTGCTAGGCGCGCCCATCATACCCAACTCCACCCGGCAACGCAGAACGTTAACAAACTCATTTAATTATTACGTTTCACTAAAATGTAGACATTTTAAGATTTCAGCGATATTTTGGCGCCATCACTTGACCAGTTGATCCCAGGAACCGCCATGAACGCCATCACCCATATCGATATGCCCGCACTTGAACAACCTGCCCTGCTGCAAGGTTTCACCCTGCAATCGACGCCGCAGTCCGACCGTCTGCTGGAGCTGCGTTTGAGCAAGGAAACGGTGGATGCCTTTGTCGCCGCCGTCGCGCAATGGCCGGTACAGGCGCTGGAGTACAAGTCGTTCCTGCGCTTCCAGGTGGGCAAGATCCTCGATGACATCTGCCAGGGCACCCTGCGCCCGGTCATCGTCAACACCTTGCTCGACCGCAGCACCGGGGGCCTGCTGGTGGTACCCGAGGGCCTGGACACCGTGGCCCAGGCTGAAGACATGGTGAAACTCTCCACCGCCGTGGCCCACCTGCTGGGCCGTTCGAACTTCGATGCCATGAGCGGCCAGTTCTATGCGCGCTTCGTGGTCGAGAACATCGACAACTCCGACAGCTACCTGCGCCAGCCGCACCGGGTGATGGAACTGCACAACGACGGCACCTTCGTGAATCAGATCACCGACTACGTGCTGATGATGAAGATCGACGAGCAGAACATGGAAGGCGGCAACTCGCTGCTGCAGCACCTGGACGACTGGGCTGACCTGGACACCTACTACAAGCACCCGCTGGCCCGCCGCGTGATGCGCTGGACCGCACCGCCAAGCAAGAACACCCGCGAGGACGTGTTCCACGCCGTGTTCGACACCGACTCGGTGGGCCGCCCGACCATGCGCTACATCGACCAGTTCGTGCAGCCGGACAACTTCGAGGAAGGCACCTGGCTGTTCCAGCTGGGCGAGTCGCTGGAGAACAGCGCGAGCAAGGTGTCGATCCCGGTCGCGGTCGGTTCGTTCCTGCTGATCAACAACCTGTTCTGGCTGCATGGCCGTGACCGTTTCGTCGCGCACCCTGGCCTGCGTCGCGAACTGATGCGCCAGCGTGGCTACATCAGCTTCCCGAAAATGCAACATCACCGCGGCCAGACCTCCAACTAATGTGCGCGATGGCCTCGGCGCTTGAGCGCCGCGGCCATCGGCAAGGAACAGAACCATGTACGATTTCGTGATCATCGGGGGCGGTATCGTCGGCATGTCGACGGCGATGCAACTGGCCGACCAGTACCCGCAGGCACGCATGCTGCTCCTGGAAAAGGAGAGCGGCCCGGCGCAGCACCAGACCGGCCATAACAGTGGCGTGATCCACGCCGGCGTCTACTACACGCCCGGCAGCCTGAAGGCGAAGTTCTGCCTGGAGGGTAACAAGGCCACCAAGCGCTTCTGCGATGAGCACGGCATTCCCTATGACGAATGCGGCAAGCTGCTGGTCGCCACCAACGACCTGGAGATGGAGCGCATGCGTGCCCTGTGGGAACGCACCGCAGCCAATGGCCTGGAGCGCCACTGGCTGTCGGCCGGCGAACTGCACGAACGCGAACCCAATATCGTTGGCCTGGGCGGCATTTTCGTGCCCTCCAGCGGCATCGTGAACTATGCCGCCGTGGCCGCGCAGATGAGCAAGGAATTTCAGAAGAAAGGCGGCACCGTGCAGTTCGGCACCGAGGTCACCGGCCTGGCCGAGCAGGCCGATTCGATTGTCGTCGAGACTGACCGTGGCACCTACACCACCCGCTACCTGGTGTCGTGCTCGGGCCTGATGGCTGATCGGGTGGTGCGCATGCTCGGTGTGCAGCCCAGCTTCACCATCTGCCCGTTCCGTGGCGAGTACTACCTGCTGCCACCGGAGCACAACCAGATCGTCAACCACCTGATCTACCCGATCCCGGACCCGTCCATGCCGTTCCTGGGCGTGCACCTGACCCGCATGATCGATGGCACCGTCACTGTCGGGCCGAATGCGGTACTGGCCATGAAGCGCGAGGGTTATCGCAAGTCGGATATTTCCTTGAGCGACCTGGGCAGCATGCTCGGGCACCGCGGCATCCGCAAAGTGCTGCGGGACAACCTGCGCCCGGGGCTGATCGAGATGAAGAACTCGCTGTTCAAGGGTGCCTACCTGAAGACCGTGCAGAAGTACTGCCCGAGCCTGAACAAGGCAGACCTCATGCCCTACCCGGCCGGCGTACGTGCCCAGGCGGTGTCGAACGAAGGCAAGCTGATCGACGACTTCCTGTTCGTCAACACGGCCCGCAGCGTGAACGTCTGCAATGCGCCCTCCCCGGCGGCGACCTCGGCCATTCCGATCGGGGCGTATATCGTGTCCAAGGTTCGGGAGCAGGTGGGCAGTGACCTGAAGACAACAACTGTGCAGGTGGCTTGAGCACGCGTGGGAGTCGGGCTCTGGGGGCCTGTGATGGTTGCTGACTGCAGGTCAGGCCTCTCGCCGGCAAGCCGGCTCCCACAGAGGGGGCGGCGGGCGACAGCTTCTGGGCATTGAGCAAGACAGTGGCTCGCCAAGATCGGCGAGCTCTGTCGGATTGCATCAACGGGTACTGTCCATCACCTCGTCCAGTGCGTGTGCGAGAGTGCTGACCGTGCGCTCGATATTACGCAGTTTTTCCAGTCCGAACAGCCCGATGCGGAAGGTCTGGAAGTCGGACGGAGTACTCGACCAGGCCCTCAGGATCGATGCTGGGATAGAGCTTTGACATGGTGTGACTCCTTCGGCAGAGATGTCCGTGTATCGGCGCCATCATGGCGCTCGATGAAGGTGTCCAGAATCTTAGGCCAGTTCACCGCTGCTCCCACAGGAAATTGTGCCGTCAGCACAGAGCCAGCATCAATTGCTCGACAACCTGGGCTTCAACCTCACCTTCACTTGCGCCTGCCTCGAAAACGGCGCAACAGGCCGAGGCCTCGGCATCGCAGGCACGGTAGACGGCAATCACACTGCCAGGCCCGCAGCCTGTGTGTCCGCACAGCACCCTCCCGCCGTCGATGGAACCCTTCATCACACCCAGGCCATAACCCGCTGTGACCCATGGGCGCCCGGCAATCGGGCCGCCCAATGCCCGTGCTGCCTGCATCTGCTGGAGCAAGGTGGTGGGGAGCAGGTTTGCGCTGAAGAGTCGATCCAGCAACAGCGCCGCCTGGGATACCGGGCCGATCAGCAAGCCGTGGTAGACCCAGCCGGGGTCATAGTTCGAAGGGGCGTGCAGGTCTTCACGCGTTTTGGCGAAGCGAACGTCAGAAAGGCCCAACGGGGCGAGGACACGCTGGCTCACGGCATCATCGAGCGTCAGGTCAGTCAGGCGTTCGATGAGCCTGCCAACGAGCAGGTAACCCACATTCGAATAGCGCCAACCGGTGCCAGGGCTGTAGCGAAGCCGATCGCCTTCCAGGCGTTGCATCATTTCATTGGCTGGCCAGGCAGGTTCACCGTTGGCCACGGCGGCGTGATACGCCGCAAGTTCGCCATAATCGGCGAACCCGGCCTCGTGCCGCAATAGCTGGCGCAACGTGAAAGACTGACCAGCAACCGGGTCGTCCAGTGCAACCAGGCCATCGCGCACCAACGTCAGCGCGGTGGCTGCCAGGACTGTCTTGGTGAAGCTCCACCAGGGTACGGTCAGCTCCGTACGATCAAGTGTTCGGGATTGACCCTTTACGATGAGGGAACTGGGCATCGGCGTCCTTGGCGAGTCGAGAAGATGACGATGCGCCACACGATATCGCATTCACTTTCTGTTCGCCGGGATGAACGGATTTCCCGTCGGCCAGACGGTCATGGCAGATCGCCTTGACGGGGCTATCGTTGCTTGTCTGGGCAACGACTACCGACCGAGGACGGAGCCATGAACACCAGCGATCTACTCGAACAGTTACTGCGGGCCGGCCAGGGCTCGCAAGCGCAACAAGGCGGCGGCATGTCATCGCAAGACGGCCTGGGCGGTCTGGGCGGCTTGCTCGGTGGTCTGCTCGGCGGCGGCAGTGCATCCAGTGGCGGCGGTGGTGGCGGTGGCCTGGGTGATCTGCTGGGCGGCCTGTTGGGTGGTGGCGGCGGTGGCGGCGGTGGCGGCAGCGCTGGGGGCTATACCCAAGGTCGTTCCGGCGGTGGCACCAATTACGCGGCCCTGGCGTCCTTGGGCATGATGGCGTTCCAGGCCTACCAGGCCTGGCAGCGCAGCCAGGCGGCAGCCCCGCAACAGGCGGTGCGCACGGTCGATCAATTGTCCGGCCCCGAGGCCGAGGATCACAGCCATGCCATCTTGCGCGCGCTGATTGCGGCAGCCAAGGCTGACGGTCGCATCGACCAGCAGGAAGAACAGCTGATCTACGCTGAAATCAAACGTCATACCGACGACCCGCAACTGCAGCAATGGCTGGATGAGGAAGTCGGCAAGCCACTGGATGCTGCCGAGGTGGCCCAGTCGGCCCAGGACCCGGCCATGGCCGCGGAGATGTACCTGGCCAGCGTGATGCTGGTGGATGACCAGCAGGACGCCGAGCGGGCTTACCTTGACGAACTGGCCAGCGCACTGCAAATCGACCCGACCTTGCAGACGCACCTGGAACAGCAGGCCAAGGGCGCCGCCTGAGCAACAGTCGCTGCACAGGCTCGAAGAGGAGGACGGCATCGCGAAGATCGAGCTGGGTTGATCGTTCGCGACCTGATCGGTCCACCGCCCTCCCCAGCCACTTTCTGTCTGAGCCCCTGCAACACACCCATTCGAGTGACTGATGACCCAATATCCCCCAAATGAGGGGATTTTCTGGGGGCGCGTTTCGCGCACCAGGGCAGCCTCGACTGATGCGCAGCCAGCTATCGAGCCTGGCATGGTGCATGCAAGTTTCATCATCGGTATTGCAGATTGTTCTTTCACAATCTCGAGGTGTGATGCGCATGCAGCAAACTCACGAGAGTAACCCGCCAACCTCGGCATTCGAGAAACCCGGTCGGGATGAACACGCCTCATGTGATCCCGAGCGGATCACCGGACAGCCGATGGCAATCAGTGAGGCGCAGGCGTCAAATGACGCCTTCATGCGCGGTGCGCCACCGAAGCTTGACGCTTTGCCACTCAAAGGCGCTGCCTCGCTTTGGGCGAAACTCAAGGCGAGCCGAAGACACTCGCTGCCGATCAAGGCCCGCATCATTTCAGTTGCCGCTTTGGTCGGACTTGTAGCCACCAGCGTGATTGTCAGTACCAGCACCGAGCAAAGTACTGCACTCACTGCCAAGTTCATCCAGGCCTTGGGCGCAGTGGATACCGCCAGCATGGGGCTGGTGGGGTACCAGACGAGCGACATGCTCGACTCGCGCGCAGACAGCCGCTTGCCCGAGGAAGACCAGGTCAATCGTCAAAAGTCTCGACGCCTGTTTTTCGAGAGCCTGAGCAACATTGCCCGTCAGTCGGATACGCTGTTGATCAATGTCTATGCACCCGACAAAGTCATTGTCTGGTCCAGCAATCCAAAGCTGATCGGCCATCAAATCGAGGACAACGACGAACTCGAGAGCACGGAATCCGGTAAGGATGGTGTCGTTGCAAGCTACCACCAGGTCAATGGAAGTCGTGAGGAGCAGCAGTTCACTCGAAAGCCAAGCAACATGTTCATCGAGAACTACATCCCGCTCGTGAACAAAGCGGGGCAAGTACCGGCGGTCGTGGAATTCTATACAGAACCCCCAGGGTGGCTGATCAGCACACGATCGGGTTACCTGGCGATGTGGCTCGCCTGCTCGATGGGCACAGCGTTGATCTATCTGGGCCTGCTCTCTTTCACGGGTCGGCTTGGCAATGTCTTTCCTTCGCGGACGCAAAAGAACATCGACCACGAAATGGCCACCTTGCTCAACGAAGTGACCAGCGTCGTGGCCCACAACTTGCGCAACCCCCTCGCCGCGGTCCGCTCCAGTGCCGAGTTGGCCCTGGAGGTCGGCAGTGAAGCTGCCTGCAAGAACATGGGGGACATCATCAGCCAGGTCGATCGCATGTCCGACTGGATCAAGGAGCTGCATGTTGCGTCCACCTCGATCAAAGGTGAAATCGGCAAGGTCGATCCGGTCGAGGCAGTACTTGAGACCTTGCGCAATTTTGAACTGCCCTTGAACAGCGCCAATGTGCATGTGGAGTTCTCAGCCACCAGCACGCTGCCGGTGACGGGCCATCACCAGTTGCTCGTGCAGATGCTGGACAGCCTGGTCTCCAATGCGATGGATGCCATGCCGGACGGGGGAACGTTGTACATAAAGATCGATCAGCATTCGTCCAAGCGGTTGAGCATCATCTTTCATGACACCGGCAAGGGTTTGACCGCTGCCCAGCAGAAAGCGCTGTTCCGACCACGTTGTGCGATCAGGCAGGGCGGGTTTGGCATCGGGTTGATGCTGGTGAAACTGATCATGCAGCGCTTTGGCGGAAACGCCAGCCTGTCCACCAGCAAGAACAAGGGTACAACCGTCAATCTGTGCTTCCGAATGGCGGACAGTTCCTGATTGGCCCACCCCTCTGACTCGAGCACTGGATATCGCTTGGATGAATGACTGTGTCCTGGCCTGCGGGACGCTCGAAAATCAGCTGTACTTACAGTCCGAGATCGAGCGCCTGGAGATCAGATGATGAGAACGCACAGGACATTAGGTTGGCTGGCCATGATTTTTCTCCTGGTGGCGAACGGAGCATCCTGGGCGGCCACCGACAGAGCCGAGAAGCGTCGTGCCGCACGCGATGTCAGGCAGGAAACGCGCCAGGATGCGCGTGAGACCAAACAGGATTGTCGAGCGGCCGATGCCCAGAGCAATGCCCGTTGCCGACAGGACAAGCGTAATACCAAGCAGGAAGGACGTCAGAAAGCCAGGGATATCAAGTACTGAAAGTGAGCACCCATCCAAGGGTTTCAGGGCCAGCCTCATCGCCGGCAAGCCGGCTCCCACAGGGATGTCGCCCGCCTTCAGTTCTGGGCTGTACCTCGGGAGCGGGACTTGCCGGTTTCCGCAGCAATAGAACCAGCCACCCTGAATCTCTGGGACTGAACACCTATTGCTGCCCGTGGCGTGTAGTGCACCGGCGGCACCGGGTCGGAGACCCCATTCAATTACCCGGTGACTCAAAAAAATCGAGCTAAAATTGATGTCAGTATTTCATTGATCTTGTGATTTCAAGAGGAAGGAATCATGGGTAACGAGAATGGAAATGATGCAGATATTGACCCAGAAAGATTAAAAAAGCTGACAGGAACAAAGCCCGCGAACAGCGTCAGAAATTACGTGCTGGCGACAGCCGCGGTAATCGCCTTTATTGCGACACTGACTGGTAACATTGAGAAAATTACAGACAGTGCGTCTCGCCTCATACCATCTTTAGCTACATATCCACGCCTTCTCGTTGATGAGCGTAAAGACGGATTCGTATCCGCCTTGAATGGCTATGAGCCAGCACTCGTGAATAAAGACGTTATCTACATCGCGGGAGCGAAAATCACCCTCCCACTACGCCATGATAGAAAATCCTCACAAACCATCGTGATAGATAAAATAAAACTTCTTATAACCCATTTCTCACCGGGCAAGAACAAAGAGCTAAGCTATAAGGCTGATACTGATAAAATCAGAGGTGCCGGACCGGCAACGCCTGATGTATTCAGGGTCGTTGTCAGCGATGGAAAAATACTCAAAGCATCTTGGGTACTCCAGAACGGAGCGATTGCTCAACAGAAGAGTCCGTCCAGCGACATATTGGATGTGGACCCGCCCGTGTACTTCAAGCTAATGGATAATAGTAATGAAGACACATTACTGCTCGTAGGGTATGTCATCCCTGTAGATACAGGACTCTATTCTTTTGAAGTGGCAATAAAATATTCTACGGGCGGGAGCTCTGAAAACGAAGAAAAGCTAGGGCCTTTTTATGTATACAACGAATAAATTCCTCTTAGGCGTCTGGCTCACGATATCGACATTGCTATTACCCACCCCAGGATGGCCAGAAGAGACGCCTTATCAGAGCATGCTAAAGGCAGGCACTTTAATTGAAAACGAGAAGTACCAAGAGGCGGAGGCGATCCTGCGAAAGCTGCAAAAGCTGGAATACAACGCCGCCAGTTTGTATTTGGGAATGCTAATACTTGATGGCAAGGTAAAAGGAGAAGCCAAGGACGGGCTCAACTTAATTGAGCAGGCTGCAGCAAAGGGAAGTACAGATGCAAATGTGGTACTTGCAAAAAATTATGTACGCCAGCATTACGACCCAGAAAAAGCCATTAAATATTTAAGATTCGCCTCGCAATTAGGTGATCGAGAATCTGCGTTTGTACTGGCGACCATCTTGTGGAAGTCGTCACAAGAAGAAAGTGATCACACCGAGGCAGTTTACTGGGCCAGGATCGGATTCTCGGAAGCAGATGAGAGGTACACAGCCTTGA
Organism: Pseudomonas plecoglossicida NBRC 103162 = DSM 15088; assembly: GCF_000730665.1. GTDB lineage: Bacteria > Pseudomonadota > Gammaproteobacteria > Pseudomonadales > Pseudomonadaceae > Aquipseudomonas > Aquipseudomonas plecoglossicida. Next base: position 43,080 of record NZ_BBIV01000012.1, on the reverse strand, counting down.
TGGTTGAAATGTCAGAATCACCCAATTTTTCAAATTATTTCGAGAAGGCAGGAAAGTTATTAACTATCGAGCAAGCTTCACCGCTAGTGAAGGAAGGGAATTTATTGGTTCCCAGTCGTTCGTGGCACGCCAGGTGGTTGCTGGAAACTTCCTTACAGACTGCCTTAGGATTACAGGACCCAGACGATAAATTATATTCTGAGAAGGACGAGCAAGCAGCAACACAACACGATGAAGAAGAGGATGTGATCGAGGGCGAGGTAGAGGGTGCGGTAGGGGCCGGAGACGCATTAAAAGACCTCAACAAGTCATTAAATTATGTGAGCACCTATTTAATCTCACCCAAAAACAAAGCGTCCGAACAATCAAGTGCAGAACTTGACCAAGAGTCGATTTGGAATATGCTGAGTGCGAGCGACATAGTACTATTATCAGACAAGATAACCCATCATTACACCCATGTATGGAAAGTGGATCGAACTGGAGATCTTGTGTATTTTATTGACAGACGCCCGGATATTTTTTTCCTGAACAAAGGCCAGAATATTTTAGGCATTGAAGCCAAATCACAAACTCTTGAGACAGGAAAGGTGTTGAAATACATATCAAAAGATGAATTTCTTTCGGTATGCCAAGGCGTTTTCACGTTTCGAATATTAGACGAAAACGATCCCTCTCAGGAAGAAGAAAGAAAACTCATAACGCATTGAGTTTGACGAATACAGACAAACAACCCAGGCGTCATAAATCGCCTTTTCAAGGGTTCTACTTGGACGCTCTGTCAGTCGAGTGCCGAAGGACGCAGGCAACCGACAGCCATCCCAACCCGGCTGTCGAGCAAGGCTGGCTGTTCCAGTTGCCCTAGCATGTCCTCCAATACCGAGCAAATCACACTGCGCAACCCCTGCCCCAGCAAGGAAGCCATGGCGCGGGGGGAGATACGGCGCGATCCGGCCGTGCTTGATCAGGTGACACATGAGGGCGTCCGTGGTCATTGCTGGATCACCCTGACAGTGTTGTTGCCTGGTTGGCCCATCACTCGAGCCCAGGCGCCCCGATGCTCACCCCGGCAACGGCATCGACAACGTCGCCGACAACCCACCACCGGACCGATTACCCAGGCGCACCTGCCCGCCCATCCGGCCCATGATCGCTGCCACGATGGCAAGCCCGAGCCCTGCCCCGTTGGGGTTGTTGCGGCTGTAGAAGCGCTCGAACACACGGCTGAGGGTAGCGTCCTCGATGCCCGGCCCTTCGTCCTCAACCACCAGTTCGAAGCGCTTGTCCAGGCGCTTGAGCGAGACGGTTATGCGCCCACCACTGGGTGAATGCTCCACTGCATTGGAAATCAGGTTCTGCAGCGCAATGGCCAGCGCACCGGCATCGACCGTCAGGTGATGATCGCCCTCGCCGATCTCCAGCGACGGCTCCAGGCCGTGATCGAGTATCCACGGGGTCAGCTCGGCCAGCGTCTCGGTCACCACCTCGGCTCCGCCAACCTGGCCAAATCGCGGCTGTACCCGCGCCAGGGTCAGCAGCTGATTGACCACGCGAGTGAGTCGATCGACGCCCCCGATCAGGTAGCCCAGGGCCTTCTGCCTTTCGGCGTCGTGAATGGCCGCCTGGGCATTCTGTGCATGCAGGCGCAGGATGGCCAGCAGGGTGCGCATCTCATGGGCGGCATCGGCAATGAAACGGTGCTCGCGGTGCAGCAGGTCCTCGATCTGCGCCAGCAGGCGGTTGATGGCTGCCTGCATGGGTTCGAGCTCCGCCGGCAAGGGCACCAGCTGCAGGGGTTCCAGGGAGTCGGCGTGCCGCCCGCGGATCACGTCGGCCATGTTCTGCAACGGGCGCAGCCCCCAGCCGATAGCGGCCCAGACCAGCAATGCCAAGGCCAGGCTACCGATCAGGAACGGGAACAAAGTATGCCGCACGATCCGGTCGATCAGGTCGAAGCGCACATCATCACGCTCACCGACCCAGATCACCCAGTGCTTGTCGGGCACGGGCAGGACGAAGCCACGCCACTGTTTGTCGCCGTTGGCAAAATCGTGAAACCCGGGCGCGGTGGGCGGCGGGTCGATGACCGGTGCACTGGGTGTGTGCACCAGCACCTCCCCCCCCTGCCCCCACACCTGGAAAGCCAGCTTGCTTTCATAGGGGGGCCCGACCCGGTGGCGCCCCGCCTGGCCCAGCGCAGCCCGGACAACGCGTCAATCAATGCCCTGGACAAGGATGGCTACGCGGAAACAGGGCTCAAACGGTGAATGGGGACTGTTCAACCAGCGCCGACAACGCTCGACGTATTCGTACCCTGACAGCCATTGCGGTGTGCACAGTCGAACTCAGCCTCGGCGCGCGTGGAGTAGTTCAGGCTCAACCGCACCTTGTCCTGCGTGTCGTACAGGTCGTAGCCCTCCCCCAGGGCGCTGGGGAAACCGGCACGACGAGGAAAAATCTCTTTCTGGAGAGGTACGGCGGGTACCACCACGAAACGCGTCTGCATGATCATCCCTCTTCCGGCAGTCAATTAGTATTAGTCTGACTAACTGAAAGACTCAAGGCGACTCATGAAAGTTTTGCCTGCACGGCCGCTTGGTTGCGATATTCGTGGTCCAGGTCGTGATGGCTTCATGAAAACGACCTGCATTTAGGCGTGACCGCCATCTCCCTGTCACTTGGTCAGGCACTGGTTTTTTTCCTTGCTCCGGCCTGAAAGTGGATGCTAATTTTTTTTCATTGAGCGACCAATGAAAAAAGGAACAGCGCCATGCCAAAGGTAGGAATGCAGGAAATCCGCAAGAAGCAGCTGGTCGAGGCCACGCTGAGCCTGATCGGCGAGCAGGGCCTGGCGGGCACCAGCATGGCTCAGGTCAGCGCACGCTCCGGGATGTCCAATGGCATCGTGCACCACTACTTTTCCGACAAGAACGCGCTGCTCGAGGCCACGCTGCGCGAACTGAACAAGCGCATCAACGCCGAGATCTTCAACCACCTGCGAGCCTCCCAGACGCCCGACGAGCGCGTCCAGGCCTTCGTGCTCGGCAACGTCAGCGCGCTGAACCTCACCCGCGAAAACGTCTCGGCCTGGCTGGCCTTCTGGGCGCAGGTCCCGCAGCACGCACAATTCCAGCGGATTCAGAACATCGTGGCGCGGCGCAGCCACTCGCTGTTGTTCCATGCCCTGGCAAAAACCATGGACGAGCCCACTGCTCGCTCGAAGGCCCGCATGATTGCGGTGTTCATCGACGGCATCTGGCTGCGGGCAGCGGTAGACCCGACGGAGGAAACCATCCGCGAATCACGACAACTGGCTTATGAATTCCTCAACAACCTGCTTGGCTACAACCTGAAGGTGCAGTGATGACGCGTGATGAATACAAGAACAATGATGCAGTCAGCCTGAAAACGTTGATCGACACAGGCCAGGTCACATCCCTGGACCTGGTGGAGCTGGCCATTGCCGAAATCGAAGCGCAGGATGCGCAGCTCGGGGCGTTGGTCTCGGTCGATGTCGAGGGGGCGCGACAGGCTGCGGTGCAGCCCAAAGGCGGTGCGTTGGCGGGGCTGCCGGTGTTGATCAAGGACACCAATATCGACGTGCGCGGATTCCCTACCCGCCATGGTTCGCGCCTGTACAAGGACGTACCTGCAGCGACGCGCGACAGTGAGTTCGTCCGACGCCTGCGTGAAGCCGGCGCCGTCGTGCTGGGAAAAACCAAGACGCCCGAGTTCGCCGGCGACTTCGTGACCGAGCCTGAATATTTCGGCCCGTGCCGAAATCCGCGAAACCCTCGGTACGCATCAGGTGGGTCCAGTGGTGGCTCTGCCTGCGCGGTGGCTGCCGGCATGGTGCCCATTGCCCATGGCACCGATTGCGGTGGATCGATCCGGGTACCGGCGGCGGTCTGCGGCGTGGTGGGATTGAAACCCACACGGGGGCGCAACCCGGTAGGCCCGCATGTCGGGGAGTTCGTCGGCGGGTTGGACTGCGAGCACGTGCTCACCCGAACGGTTCGCGACACGGCCCTGATGCTCGACGTACTGGCAGGCTTCGAGGCCGGCTCCCCTTACGCAGCGCCGCCTGGTCCGGCCTCATGGCTGGAAAGCCTGAAGAGCAGATCCGCGCCACTGAAAATCGCCTTCAGTTGCGCCCGGCCCGACGGCACCGACATCGATGACGCCATCGCCAGGGCTGTACTTGGCGTGGTCGATCTGCTCGGTTCGGACGGGCATCGACTGCAAGACTTCACCTGGCCCGACATCACCGGCGCCGGCGACGCTGCAGCCGTGTTCTGGCAATTGGAGATCGAGGCGTTGATGAGCCAACGGGCGCTGGATCTTGGGCGGCCATTGCACAAGACCGATGTCGAGTGGGTCACCTACGCCATGTACGAGGCCTCGAAGGCGCGTTCGGCACTGGATGTCTACAACGCCAGGCAGGTGCAGAACCGCGTCTCCCGCACCATGGCGGCATTGTTCAATGACATCGACGTGCTCATCACCCCGACCGTTGCCCTCCCCCCGCCACTCATTGGCGGCTTCACGGCGGCGAAAGCGCAGGAGCTGCAGGTCTGGTACGACAATGCCTATGCCTTCTCGCCCTTCACGGAGGTCTTCAACCTCACCGGGCAACCCGCGATCAGCGTGCCCATCGGCATCATGCAAGACGGGCTTCCCATCGGCTTGCAACTGGTCGGCAGGTTCGGCGATGAGGAAACCATTCTGAGACTGGCAAGCGAAATAGAAAGCAGTTTCACCCTGAAACGTTGAACCCATAAAAAGCGCTGCAAAGAGGCAACCCGGTTGTCTCTTTGACGGATCGCTGCGCCTGGATTTTGTGAAATCCATTCAATTGCTTTTCTGCCTGACACATGTACTAAACAATAACTACAGGTACTGTAATCATGCTTGATAAAGAAAATGCCTCACCGGCTGGACGCTTCAACTTCGAAGTACGCTCCATCGATCATGTTCCCCTGTCCGAGCGTCACGGCAAGGCGTGGCACCTGTGGCCGATCTGGTTCTGCGGCGGTGCGCAACTGACGACGCTCGCCGTAGGGATCATCGGCATCGGCATGGGCGCGAACCTGATCTGGTCCGCTATCGCCATCATACTGGGGTGCGCGTTCGGCACCCTGTTCATGGCCGGGCATTCCACCCAGGGCCCGCAGATGGGCTTGCCGCAGCTGATACAGTCGCGACCGCAGTTCGGTTACATAGGGGCCTTGCTGGTGTATCTGGTGGCGATTGTCACCTACATTGGCTACAACGCATTCAATCAGTTGCTGGTCGGCCAGACCTTGCATGAACTCATTGGCGTTTCGCAAACGGGTTCGGCCATGGCGTTCTCGCTGCTGGCGATATTCATGGCCATCGTGGGCTACAACTCTTTCCATAAAGTGCAGCGCGGGCTTGCCTTCGTGATGGTGGCAATGATGCTGGTGCTGACCGTTGGCCTGGTCGCCTTCATGGAGTTGCCCGCACGCCAGCTCGCATTGAATGATTTCAACCTGAATGCGTTTCTCGTGCAGTTCTTCGTTGCAGCCGCCTACCAGCTCAGTTGGGCGATCTATGTGTCCGACTATTCACGGTATCTGCCGGCCGATGTCAGTGTGCGTGCTTCGTTCTGGTGGACCTATCTGGGCGCCATGATCGGCGGCGTATGGATGATGCTGATCGGCGCGGCGGCCGCCGCCCTGAGCCCCGGGCAAAACCTGGCAGCCGGCCTGATCATGGTGGGCGACATGGTGTTCGCAGGCTTTGGCAAAACGCTGGTGGTGGTCTCGGTGCTCATTCTGATTACCAGTGCCGCGCAGAACTTCTACGGGGCCTCCATCACCCTGCTCAGCATCATCGACACGCTGAAGACGCAAACCTCGACACTGTTCAAACGCATCATGGCCATGCTGGTGGTAGGCAGTGCGGCCATGCTGCTGGCCTTGCTGGCGAATGACAACTTCGTGAAAGAGTTCGGTGATTTCCTGGCGGTACTGCTGTATCTGTTCACGCCATGGACTGCGATCAACCTCGTGGACTTCTACGCGGTCCGACACGGCAAATACTCGATCCCGGAAATCTTCAACCCCAACGGCATCTACGGACGCTGGAACTGGAGGGGTATCGGCGCCTACCTGGTGGGCTTCGTGGCCATGCTGCCCTTCTCCAACACAGGGCTGTACACCGGCTATGTGGCCGAGCTGCTAGGAGGTGCGGACATCAGCATGCCCATAGGTCTCGCGGTTTCGGCGTTGGTGTACCTGTGGCTCTGTCGCTCACAGGACATGGCGTTGGAGCCTGGCCGGCTCACAGTGGACTTCGAGCTGGACAACGGCTCTGCCCACTGAACCTCAGCGGGCCGGCGTGATCGATGAGTGGCCTGAATCCAGCAACACCTGTTCGACCACGGCGCGCAATGCCCCACGCACGTCGACCCCTTGCCCACGGGCCTGGCTGAAACAGGCAAGCTGGCGCTCGGCACTGGTGCCTTCCTGCAAGACTTGCGCGGCCTGCATGAACGAGCGCTCGGCATCGACGGTGTCGGGCGGCAGCAGCGCCTGTAGCTGCGCCAGCCAACCTGAGGCATCCACCGGTTGCTCGTCGTGCACGCCAAGGAAGGTGCCCTGTCGCCCATGGCGGCACGCGCGCCAGTAGTTTTCCTGGGTGACCCAGCGCAGTTCTCGGCTCATCGGGCGCAGTTCGTCGCGGGCGTACAGCGTCTGCTCGACCAGGTGGCGGAACAGCCCGGCAATGGCCAGCCCGTCCTCCAGCCGCGGGCAGGCATCGCAGATGCGCAGCTCCACGGTCGGCAAGCGCCGTGACGGGCGCACGGCCCACCAGAAGTCACCATCCATGGCCAGCGCGCCGGTGCGCTGCAGCAGTGCACGATAGCGCTGGTAGGCATTCCAGTCCGGTAGCGGCTCGGGCAGCCCCATGTGCGGCCACTCGCCACAGACCACCCGGCGATAGCTGCGGTAGCCCGTGGCGTGGCCGCACCACAGTGGCGAGGAGGTGCTGAGCACCAGCAACAACGGCAGCCAGTACAGCAGGCGATTGATCAGCTGCATGCGGTCGCAACCGGCGGGCACGCCAACGTGCACGTGCAAACCCGACAGCAGGCTGCGCTGGGCCACAGCCTGGTAGTCGTCGAACAACTGGCGGTAATGGGCCGAGCTTCGCGCTTGCTGACGTCGCCACTGCGCACTGGGGTGGCTGGCGGCGCAATACAGGGCCAGCCCTTCCTCGGCCAATGCCTGGTCGAGCCGCTGCCGGTGTTCGGCAAAGAAGCCACGCGCCTGGTGAAGGTTGTCGAACACCGGTGAAACCAGCTCGATCTGGCTGCAGAACATCTCTTCGGCAAAATGCTCGCCCAGTACCTTGCGGCAACTTCGTGCCGCCGCTTGCGAGGGCCTGGCCTGGACCTGGCCGCTGGCACGGTCCACCAGCAGGTATTCTTCCTCGATGCCGAACGTGCAGGCCGTGGTCACGGCGCGCTCAGCCATTGCGCGTCACGGTCAGGGCAACCGCCGCGATGCGTTCGACCTGCTGGTAGCCGGGTTCGAGCAGTTGTTCGGCGAACACGTCGGGGTCAAGTTCTCGGTAGACCCAGCGCCATGCCGCGCCCTGCAGGCGCTGGCGCACCGTTTCAAGCAACGCGTCGCGGCCTTCGACAATCGCCACACCGGTGTACAACAGCAGCGTGCCGCCAACCTCCAGCCGCCGGCACGCCTGCTCCAGGATGCGCAACGAAAGTTCCGCGCCCAAAGCCCCACCACCGTGGCGATAGGTGCGTTTGTCGGCATCGAGCATGTACGGCGGGTTGGCCACGATCAGGTCGAAGTTGCCGGTGATGCCGTCGAGCAGGTCGCTGGGCTCCACCGACAGGTTGGCCACCTCGGCAAGCGCTGCATTGATCGCGGTATAGCGCAGGGCCAAGGGGTTGATGTCCACCGCGCTGACCTGCGCATGAGGCGCGGCGCGAGCGATCAGCAATGCGCCGATGCCGCTGCCGCAACCGATATCCACCGCGTGCTGGACGGGGTGCGTGCGGTGCTGCAGGTGATCGCTAATGACCTGGGCGAAGCGATAGCTGTCCGGACCGAAGAACACGGCATCGGCACCGTCGGTGGGCCAGGCCGAGTGCATCAGCAACAGGCCGTCGAGGCTGGACCAGCGAACGGTGCTGCGCAGCAGGTCGCCCTGCGACTGCAGCACGCCGGCCGCCGTCAGTTGCTGCAGTTCGTCAGCACTGATCAATGCCGGCGAGAACGGCCGGCTCCAGCCGAATACGCCGCGCAGGTCGTGGGCTTGCTTCGCCTCGGACCTGGCATTGACCCGCGCCTGGGTGGCCGGGGTGACGCAGGTGAAACGGTAGCCATCGGCGCACAGTCGGCGCCCCAGTAGCAGCAGGGCCTGGTCGGCCTGGGTTTGCTGTTGGTCAAGCAACATCAGCGTGGCCCTCCCTGGGCAAGCCCCGTAGCGCGGATAAAGTCGCGCGTGGCGCGCAGCCCTTCCGGCTCGGCGTGGTGGCTTGCGCACATGCGAACGATCAGCCGATCCACATCGGCCGAGGCCTGCGAAAGATCAGGCTCTGCTTCCAGCGCCAGCTCGTTCTCCCACTGCCCTGGCGGCACGCGCCGATACTTCACGCCGGCCCAACCGTCGGCGATCCAGTCATGCCAGAGCTGCTTTTCATAGGCATCGAAGACGCCGAACATGGCCGCTACAGGGCCGTCGATCAACGCCCAGAAACGGCTCTGCGACGGGGCATCGCCTCTGCGCACCCAACCTTGCGCTTGCAGGGCCCTCAGGAAACCCGCCATCCCTGCGGGCTCGGCAAGCCATTGGTTGATGGTGCGGCCCTGCAGGCGGCAACGGTCCGAATGCATGCACTGGCCCCATACCCGCTTGCGATCGAGCGCTGCCAACAATTCGGTTTCCAGGTCGAAGCTTGCAATCAGTGACGGTGTATCGATCCCCAGGTCATTGAGCCGGTAGCCCTGCCTGACGCGGCGATAGAAAGCATCGGCATCGTGCCTGGGCAAAAGCTGGCGCAAGCTGTCCAGCGAGCGTCGGGCATGGCCGCTGGCGGCGTTGTCGATGGTCACGTGCAGCTGGAAGTAATGGGCGTCGATGCCGAGCTCGGCAAGTTCGTGGGTAGTGATCAACAGGTGCAGCGGGGGTTGTTCATAGCCCAGGTTGTAGCCGATCAACTCTGGCAGGACGTCGTCGCAATATTGCCCCAGCGCCAGTTGCAACGCGCCCTGCAGGTAGCGGGAGGGGTCCAGCGGGACGCCCTGCGCGCACCCCAGGCGGCTGAGCAGGCGCTGGTAGATCAGCACATGGTTGCAACGCGGGTCGCCGTCGCCGAGTTCTTCGAGAAAGGTGCGGATCAGCCCATGGAAGCGCGGGTCATGCCAGTGCCGCAGGGTGCCATGCAGCCAGGCGCCATCGACCAGCTTGGTGGGTGCGACCTGCTGCAGAAACCACAGCGCCTGGGCGCGGTTGTCAAAGTAGCGTCGAGGTGCCCCCTCGGCCCGCGCTTTCAAGTACGCCGCGTAATCTGCGGCAACCTTGCCCGCGTGGGTTGCCGACCAGTGATCGAGACCCTCAGGTGTATCGGGCAAGTCATCAGTCATCGCCTCGGTACGGCGCAACGCAATGGCAAGCCAGCCACGGCCTGCTGGATAGGGTCCGTGCAACATGGCCTGGTAGTGCGTTCGCGGGTCATCGTCCGCCAGCGCGGCCAACTGGCGATTGGGTACAGGGCGCATTACCGTCATTCCGGGCACCTCATATCAAATGCGCCACCTTGTGCTTGTGGGAGCACAGGGATTTTGCGGTGGCTGCGGTATCTGATTTTCAGAGTTCGGCGATCAGCAGGGATTCGATTGGCATTGCCAACGGGGGGACCAACGGTGTGCGCTGCAGGTGACAATGAGAAAAATTAAACCTTTGCCAGCTGCCACGGCTCAACCGATGGCGACATTGAGGTCGCGTCCCTGAAACGAAGGAGTGACAGATGAGCAATCCATTTCTCAAGTTCGCAGGCGTTGCGCTGTTGGCGAGCATGGTGTCCTTCCACGCGCAGGCCGCCAGCTCCGACGATTTCGTCGATGCCGCCACCGAAGGTGGGATCGCCGAAGTGGTGACCAGCAACCTGGCCATGGAAAAATCCCAGAGCGCCGACATCAAGCAGTTCGCCCAGCAGATGGTCACCGATCACACCAAGGCCAACCAGAAGCTCGGGGATATCGCCCGCAAGCTCGATATCAGCGTGCCCGACGAAGCGGCGCTGACCGACAAGATCAAGAAGATGATCCTCGAATGGCGTGACGAGTCGTTCGACAAGTCCTACGTCAACAACCAGGTCGATGCCCACGAAAAAGCGGTGGAGCTGTTCAAGAAGGAAGCGGCGTCTTCCGACAAGGCGGAACTCAAAGCCTTTGCCAGTGATGCATTGCCAACACTTCAACACCACCTGGAGCAGGCCAAGGCCTTGCAGGCCAAGCACGGCAAGTAAGCGCCCGGGGCCGCTTTGCGGCCCGATCGCCGGCAAGCCGGCTCCCACAGGTGTACCGCGGACATCGGGCCTGTGGGAGCCGGCTTGCCGGCGATTGGGCTGTATGGTTACCTGATCGGCGCGGCGTTGATGATCGTCGCGGCGCTGGCCCAGGCGCTGTGGGGCGTGGCGGCCGAGCGGCGGCCCCTGGAGCAGGTGGCCAGGCCGCTGTCGCAAGTCGGCGACTCTTGACCATTAGGGGATTTACCATGCTGCGTGTGTTCGAACGATGGCTCGACCCATTTCCGCCCGACGAGGCGCCCCCGCCCCCGGTGGGCCTTTTGCGCTTCATGTGGGCCTGCACCCGCGGTGCTCGCGGCTACATCCTTGCCCTTGCCCTGTTCAGCGCGGCGGTATCGATCTACGAGGCCTGGCTGTTTTCCTTCCTCGGCCAGATCGTCGACCTGCTGGCCAGCTGGCAGGCAGGTGGCGCGGTCAATGATGAGGAGCGCCGCATGCTGTGGGCCATCGGCCTGGTGCTGCTGGCCAGCATCGCGCTGGTGGCGCTGCGCACCCTGGTGCAGCACCAGGTGTTGGCGATCAACCTGCCGCTGCGCCTGCGTTGGGACTTCCATCGCCTGATGCTGCGCCAAAGCCTGTCGTTCTTCTCCGATGAATTTTCCGGGAGGGTCACCACCAAGGTGATGCAGACCGCGTTGGCGGTGCGCGAGGTGCTGTTCACGGTCATCGAGATCGTCCCCGGCATTGGCGTGTATTTCATCGCCATCATCGCCCTGGCCGGCGGCTTCGCCCTGAAACTGATGCTGCCGTTCATTGCCTGGCTGGTGTTGTTCGGGCTGGCGATGCTGTACTTCGTGCCGCGCCTGGGCAAGGTCGGGCAGGAACAGGCCCACGCCCGTTCGTCCATGACCGGGCGCATCTCCGACGCCTACACCAACATCACCACGGTGAAGCTGTTCTCGCACTCCAACCGCGAGGCACACTTCGCCCGGGCGGCGATGGAAGACTTCAAGCAGACCGGCTTTCGCCAGATGCGCCTGGTCAGCCAGTTCGAGATCGTCAACCAGGCGCTGGTGGTCGGCCTGATCCTGGCCGCAGGCGGCTATGCCTTGTGGCTGTGGCACCTGGGCGAAGTCGGCACCGGCGCGGTGGCGGCGATCACCGCCATGGCCTTGCGCATCAACGGCATGTCGCACTGGATCATGTGGCAGATGACCTCGCTGTTCGAGAACATCGGCACCGTGCAGGATGGCATGGCCACCCTCACCCGTGGCCCCAAGGTGCAGGATGCGCCGAACGCAGGTGCGCTGGTGACCACCGGCGGCGCGGTGGCCTTCGACAATGTCAGCTTCAACTACAACGGCGAACGCCAGGTGCTCGACGGCCTGAGCCTGCACATCCGCCCGGGCGAGAAAGTCGGGCTGGTAGGCCGTTCCGGTGCCGGCAAGTCGACGCTGATCAACCTGCTGCTGCGTTTCTACGACGTCGACGGCGGCACCATCCGCATCGACGGGCAGGACGTCGCCAAGGTGACCCAGGACAGCCTGCGCAGCGCCATCGGCATGGTGACCCAGGACACCTCCCTGCTGCACCGCTCCATCCGCGACAACATCGCCTACGGCCACCCCGAGGCGACCGATGCACAGATCCGTCGCACCGCGGTCAACGCCCAGGCCGACGGATTCATCCAGCAACTGAGCGACCGCCAGGGCCACAGCGGCTACGACACCCTGGTGGGCGAGCGCGGCATCAAGCTGTCCGGCGGCCAGCGCCAGCGCATCGCCATTGCCCGGGTGATGCTCAAGAACGCGCCGATCCTGCTGCTGGACGAGGCCACCAGCGCGTTGGACTCGGAAGTCGAAGTGGCCATCCAGGAAAGCCTCGACGAGATGATGCAGGGCAAGACCGTGATCGCCATCGCCCATCGCCTGTCCACCATCGCGGCCATGGACCGGCTGATCGTCATGGACGAAGGGCGCATCATCGAACAAGGCACGCACGGTGAACTGCTCGCCAGGAACGGTACCTATGCGCGGCTGTGGCAGCACCAGAGCGGGGGTTTTCTGGGCGAGGATCAGGGGTTGGCGGAGGCGATGGAATAGTCCTGTGCGAGGGCCTTGCCCTCGATCGCCGGCAAGCCGGCTCCCACAGCAATCGCGTCAACGCTTGGCAATTGAGCAGGACAGTTGCTCCCCGTGTGAAACGCTATGCCGCCCCCACCCGCGAGGGCTAGCTGGAGGCAGTCTGGCCCCGTATCTTCGACCAGTCCTGCGCTGCTTCATCGTCAAACGCCGTCGAATGCTCCAGGTCCCAAGCCGCCATGTCCAGATAGCGTTTGATCCAGGCCTTCTGGTACGCCCCGCTGTAGATGCCATCCAGAACCAGCCAGTAGATGAACAAGGCGGCAACCCCCATCATCACCACCGCCGCCCCCTGGCGGGTGAACACATCCAGATTCTTGATGAGTTCGGTACTGATGGCAATCATGAAGGCGACCAGCGACGCAAAGCCGAGGTTCTGCGACACCGGCGGCCTCGGGGGCTTGCCGATAAGGTCCGAATACGCCGACAGCTCGCGCGCCTTCGCCGCTGTGTATCCCTGATTGCGCAGGCTCTCCAGGAAAAAGGTGTAGCACAGGGTACTTTCTCGGTGGTGAATGGACTGCCGGTCGATCACTTGGTCTGCGAATGCCTGCGCATGCATCGTTCGCAGCCCCGCGGCGCGCGTCAGGTACAGCGCAAGCCCCCAGGGCAGGAACGCCATGCAGGCATAGGGCAGCAAGGCCGGCCTGGCCATGGCCCACAGCAAAAAGGCGATCAGTATCAGCGTCGAGGCGAAGCCCGCCCACATCGGCCATAACCTGCGTGCATTGGCCCGGTTGAACAATCGCTTGTTCGGTTGCCGACGGCTGCGTTTGTAGATTTCCTGGACCTCAGCCCACTCTGCCAGTTTCATGATCGACTCATTCCCTCGAGCGTTGTTTCAGTGACAGCCTTGAGCCTGAGCGATACGACCAGAGCCCGTCAACTTCACAGGTCAATGGACTGTCATCAAAAGACAGCCCCCTGTCACCCGATGTGAAGCACCACCTTCGCCTGTGGCCTACAGTCTGTTCCAGCGTGTCCAAACGCTCACAACAACAATGCAGACTGGAGAACACACTCATGGCCAAAGCCGTACGCTTCTACGAAACCGGTGCCCCCGAAGTCCTTCGCTACGAAGACGTCGTAGTCGGTGAACCTGGCCCAGGCGAGGTCCTGCTTCGTCATGTGGCCGTCGGCCTGAACTACGCCGACACCTACTTCCGCAACGGCACCTACCCGATCCCCATGCCCAACGGCATCGGCGTCGAGGCGGCGGGCGTGGTCATGGCGCTGGGCAAGGGCGTGACCAATGTCGCGGTCGGCGACCGCGTCACCTATACCGGCTTTATCAACACCCTGGGCGCCTACAGCACCGAGCGCGTCATCCCCGCCGCACCGCTGATCAAGCTACCCGACAACATCAGCTGCGAGACCGCTGCGGCCATGACCATGCGCGGGCTGACCTCGTCGTACCTGCTACGCCGCATCTACGACTTCAAGGCCGGCGACACCCTCCTGCTGCATGCCGCTGCCGGCGGTGTCGGGCTGATCGTCTCGCAATGGGCCAAGCTGCTGGGCCTGAACGTGATCGGTACCGTCTCCACCGAGGCCAAGGCCGAAGTGGCACGTGCCCATGGTTGCGACCACACCATCAACTACAGCCACGAAGACGTCGCCAAGCGCGTGCGTGAGCTGACCGACGGTGTGGGCGTCAACGTGGTGTTCGACAGCGTCGGCCGCACGACCTTCATGAGCTCGCTCGACTCGCTCAAGCGCCGTGGCCTGATGGTCTGCGTGGGCACCGCCTCGGGCACCATCGAACCGTTCGACCCGCAGATCCTGGCAATGAAGGGTTCGTTGTTCGTGACCCGCCCGGCGCTGGCCGACTACATCGCCGACCCGGCCGAGAAAGCCGACCTGTCCGGCGAGCTGTTCGACCACGTGGGCAGCGGGCGGATCAAGATCGAGATCAACCAGCAGTACGAACTCAAGGACGCCGTACAGGCCCACCGCGACCTGGAGGCACGCAAGACCACCGGCTCATCGATCTTCGTCATCTAAGGGCGGGCCAGACCATGCAAGTGGAACAACTGACCTGCACCCTCGGTGCAGAACTGGTCGGCGTCAGGCTGGCCGATGCGATCCATGACGACGGGCTGTTCGCCGAGATTCGCCAACAGCTGCTCAAGCACCGCGTGCTGTTCCTGCGCGACCAGGACATCAGCCACGCCGAGCACGTGGCATTCGCCCGGCGCTTCGGCGAGCTGGAGGACCACCCCGTGGTCGGCAGCCACCCCGACTACCCGGGCCTGGTGCAGATCCACAAGTCGCCGGAAACGCCGGTGGACCGTTATGAGAATGCCTGGCACACCGACACCACCTGGCGCGAAAACCCTTCGCTGGGCGCGGTACTGCGCTGCCTGGAATGCCCGCCTGTCGGTGGTGACACCGTGTGGGCGAACATGGTGGTGGCTTACGAGCGCTTGCCGGCGGACATCAAGGCCAAGATCGAAGGCCTGCGTGCCCGGCACAGCATCGAGGCCAGCTTCGGTGCGGCCCTGCCCATCGAGAAACGCCTGGCGCTCAAGGAACGCTACCCCGATGCCGAGCACCCGGTGGTGCGCACCCACCCGGAAACGGGCGAAAAGGTGTTGTTCGTCAACAGCTTCACCACCCACTTCAGCAACTACCACACCCCTGAGCGGGTGCGCTACGGGCAGGACTTCAACCCAGGTGGCGCCGACTTGCTGCGTTACCTGATCAGCCAGGCGACGATCCCCGAGTACCAGGTGCGCTGGCGCTGGAAACCCAACAGCATCGCCATCTGGGACAACCGCAGCACGCAGCATTACGCGGTCATGGACTATCCGCCCTGCCATCGCAAGATGAACCGCGCCGGCATCGTTGGGGACAGGCCGTACTGATTGGGCTTGCCACGACGGTTTCGGCGACCATGAGATCGAGCGCCGCGCGGGCGGCGCTCGATTTACGCACCACCACAAACCTCAAGTCAGCCCCCCAGCCGCACCACCGCCCTTCCTCCCCCCCCACCCCCTCTCCTTCCGCCAAACCGCCGGCGGCATGCCGAACTGCGCGATGAACCAGCGGGTAAAGGATGTCGGTACCGAGAACCCCAGCAACTCGGCAATACGCTGCAAGGGATAATTGGAATTGCCCAGGTAGCGCAGCACAAGGTCGCGGCGCGCTTCGTTGACCAACGCACTGAACACATGCCCCTGGTCTTCCAGCCGACGCTGCAAGGTGCGCACGTTCATACCCTGCAGTTGCGCGATGTGATCGATCGACGCGCGCCCGTTGGGCAGCCACAAGCGGATCGCCTTGCGCACGCCAGCCACCAGCAAAGGCCCGCCGTCGTGCTGCAGCGGCACCAGGTAACGCTCGGCATTGCGCGCCATCGCAGGGTCCCCCTGGCCATTGCTCAGTTCGAGGTTGATATCGGTGCAGACAATGCCGTTGAACTGGCTGCCGAACACCAGATCGCAGGGGAACAGGCGCCGGTGCAGCTGCAAGCTGGCGGGCGCCGGGTGGCTGAAATGCACGCTCAAGGGCCGCCAGTGCTTGCCGAGCAAGGTGGCGCACAGCCGGAACAGCACGCCCATGGCCAACTCATTGGCCTGGCGGCTGGGCATGGACGAACGCGTCAGCACGTCCTGGCGGATGATCGCCTTGCCGCCCTCCTCCTCCAGGTGGATGGCCACCGACTCGTTCATCAGGTGACGGTAATGCAGCAACACCTGCAGCGCATCGCGCAGCGAGCGCTGGTGGCACAGCAACAGACTGACCGCGCCCAGGTCCGAGAGCTGCCGCGCTGCCGCCATGTTCAGGCCGAAGGTCTGGCAGCCGCTGGCGGCCGCGGAATTTTCCAGCAGGCGCACCGCCGCCTCGCCGCACAGGCGGTGCTCGGCATGCTGCAGCAGCGCCTTGCTCAGGCCCACTTCGGCCAGCAACGGGACCGGGTCGACCCCCAGTTGCTGGCACACCTCCAGGTAGTGGGTCAGCGCGCCAGCCCGAATCGACATACTCATGCAATGGCCCTCCCTCGGAGATCAACAGGCCAAAGGTCAGGGCAAAGACCATCCAGGCATAGCGCCGAGGGATGCCTGCAGAGGTGTCGTTACCGTCATCGGGGCACGGGTGATAGGCGGCCATGCTGCTACCTCATCGATATTATTGTTGTTGTGAAGCGAGCTTGAAGGCCGCAGGGCGGAGCGCCCTGCGGGGGTGCACGTCAGGCGTGCGCGGGCTTAGACGGCCGCAGCCGACTTGTGCAGGAAGCCCTGCTGGCCACCATTGCGGTTTGGCGCGAAGCCATTGGCCTGCAGGCTTTCTTCTACGGTGTCGTAGAACACGCCGATCTTGCTGATCTCACGGGCTTGCCTGGCGGTGGCGATCGGCCGGCCGAATTCACGCGAGATGCGCACCAGCTGCTCGATCTGCTGGACCGTGGACATCTTCTCGGTCTGCGCCTGGTTCCACAGGTTGTCCTCGATCCCGCAGCGCACGTGCAGGCCCATGGCGATGCCCATCATGTTGATCGGCAGCACATTGCGCATCGAGCTTTCCACGGTGAGCACCGCACCGTCCGGCACGGCCCGCACGATGTTGGCCAGGCTGTAGATGTTCGGCACGTCCATGCCGCCACCGATGGCCACCCAGTTCATCACCAGCGGGCCTTTGTAGATGCCGCGGCGCATCAGGCGCTCGACCGACTCGAAGCTGTTCAGGTTGTAGCACTGGAAGGCGCTCTGGATACCGGCCGCGCTCAGGCGACGCACGTGCTCCTCGACCCAGCCCGGCTGCGCCGGTACGGTCATTTCCTTGTAGGCCTCGTAGACCGCCGGGTCTTCCATCGAAGTGCCACGGATGTCCTGGTAGCCCCAATGCTCCACCACGTTCATCTGCGAGGTGTTGACCGTCACCGTGACCTGGTCGGGCTTGGGGTCGAGCTCTGCCAGCATGTGCCGGGTGTCGTCGCTCAGCCACTTGGCCGCAGCGCCTTCGGTCTCGGGGGCAAAACTGATCGAGCCACCGACCTGGATGATCATCTCCGGCACCGCTTCACGCACGCCGGCGATCAGCTCGTTGAACTTGGACAGGCGCTTGGAGCCCTTGCCATCAAGCTCGCGCACATGCAGGTGAAGCACGGTGGCACCGGCGTTGTAGCAGTCCACGGCTTTCTGGACCTGCTCGGCCATGGTCACCGGAATGTCCTCGGGGAAGTCGGACGGCACCCAGGAGGGGGCATAGGGCGCCGCGGTGATGATCAGCGGCTGCTGGTTTTCGGTGAACAGGTGGCCATCGAGGAAGTTCATGGGGTGTTCCTTGTCGTCATTGTAGAAGGTGTGTCGGTGCGGACCGACGGCTTAGTCGGCTTCAGCGTCGAGCTTGGCCATTTCTTCCAGCAGGATCGGCGCGCCGAGGCTGCAGGTGTGGATCCCGAGCATGGCGACGGACTGCAGCACCGCGAGGATTTCCTCGGGGCTGGCGCCAAGCTTCAGGGCATTGCGGGTGTGCCGGCGCACGCCGGGGCTGTACATGTGCGTGCAGGAGGCATTCACCGCGATGGCGAGGAACTCGTAGGTCTTGGGGTCGATCAGGCCGCGCTTTACCGGCAGCGCAGCGGTGTGCAGGAATTGCTCGGCCCATTGCGGATCGAGGTTGACGAAACTGTCCCAGGCGGGGTTCATCCCGCCGCTGGCACGCAGGTGGTCGAGGGTGGGTGTGGCGGACAGCTTGTCTTCGGTGAGCGAGGCGTTCATCAGGCATCTCCTTGGCGTTTGTCGACACCCCTTGAGTCTGCTAAAACAGGTCGGGCGAGATTTAACCTTTCGGGACACTTGATCGACGCATTCAAGGACGCGATCCAGCATGGCCAACCGAGTTGTCAGCGCTTGCCTGACCCACTACGCAGAAGTCGCCCGCGAATGCGGGCTGGACCCATTCGCCCATCTGCACGCGGTGCAGCTGGACCCGGCGTGCCTTGAACGCAGCGATCTGATGATCAGCGTCGACGGCGTCTGGCACCTGCTGGAAAACTCGGCAAGCGCGGCCTGCGTGGAAGACTTCGGCCTGCGCATGGCCGAGCGCCGCCAGCTGTCCAACCTCGGGCCCCTGGCCCAGGTAATGCGCCAGGAAGGCAGCCTGCGCACGGCACTGGCGACCCTGCAGCGCTACCTGCACCTGCACAACGAAGGTTTCCTGGTGCTGATCGAGGAGCGCGATGGCATCGCGGTGATCCGCAGCGAGCAGATCACCCACCAGCATCTGCCGGCCCGCCAGTCGGTCGACCTGATGATCGGTGTCACCTACCGCACGCTCAAGACTTTGCTCGGCGAGCACTGGCAGCCACGCTCGGTGTGCTTCCGCCACCGCCCGCCGCAGGATCGCTCGACCCACCTGCGCCTGTTCGGCAACCGCGTGCAGTTCGACAGCGTGATCGACGGTATCGTCTGCCGCACAGCCGAGCTGGACGCCCCGCTACCCGGCAGCGACCCGGTCGCAGCGCGCTCGGTACGCCGCGAGCTCGAAGCCCGGGGGGTGGTGAGTGAAACGGAAGTGGACACGGTGCGCAGGCTGGTGTGGCAGCTACTGCTGACGGGGCGTTTGTCGGTCGAACAGGTGGCCGAGCAACTGGGTGTGGACCGCCGCACCGTGCATCGGCGGCTGTTGCGGCATGGGGAGAGCTTCAGCTCGATTCTGGACCAGGTGCGTCAGGAACAGGTGGTCAGGCAGTTGCGCGATTCGCGGCATTCGCACAGCGAGATTGCCGAGTTGCTCGGCTTCTCGTGCCTGAGTGCGTTTTCCCGGTGGTTCAGCCAGCGGTTCGGGTGCAGCCCGAGGGCTTGGCGCAAGGCGCATGTGGGTTGAGCAGGTCAAGTGGCTGCTCAGCCCCTATCGCCGGCACAGCCAACCCAAATCAACCTGAGGCGTTACAACGCCGTCTTGCCACCATTCACATGCAACACCTGCCCGGTAATGAAGCTCGCCTGCTGCGACGCCACGAACAGAATCGCATCCGCCACCTCCTCCGGCTTGCCAATGCGCCCCGCCGGAATGGTCGCGGCCACCATCGGCAGCTTGTCCGCGCCGTCGGCGATGCGCTCGAGCATCTCGGTAGCAATCGGTCCCGGTGCCACGGCATTGACCCGCACATTGAACTGGCACGCTTCCAGCGCCGCCGACTTGGTGAACCCTTCGATGGCATGCTTGCTGGCCACGTACATCGGTGCCATCGCATTGCCGCGGCTGCCCATGGTCGAGGACAGGTTGACGATGGCGCCGGATGCCTGGTCGGCCATGACCCGCAGCTGATGCTTCAGGCACAGGAAGGTACCCAGCGCGTTGGCATTGAACGCAGCCGTGTAGGCCTCCACCGTCTGCTCCCTGATCGGGCCGCGCGCACCTTCGTAGCCGGCGCTGTTGACCGCCACATCCAGGCGCCCGAAACGCGCCACGCAACGCTCGACCAACTGCGTTACCTGCGCTTCGTCACTGACATCGGCTTGCACGAATTCGACCTGTGCGCCCATGGCCTGCAACTCGGCCTGCAGCTGTTGCCCGGCCGTGGTGTTACGCCCGGAAACGACCAGCCGCGCGCCTTCGCGGGCGAAGGCGATCGCCGTGGCGTAGCCAATGCCTGCGGTTGCGCCGGTGATCAGGACCACTTGATGTTCAAACTGCTTGCTCATGGCGAATGTCCGAATGCTGAAGTGAAGGGACTTGCAGTTATAGGGATTGCGCCAAGGCGAAAGTTGACGTTTTGGGACATGGCAGGGGGACGTGTCATCAAAGGGAAATCGATTGTCACCTCAGGTCAACAACGCGTGCGCCGCGCGTGCCTATCATCCCGGCCAACTCTTCTTCAACCGTCGCAAGGAGCCGTAACGTGAAAGCCATCCAACTGCAAAAGCCCGGCGGCCTGGACCAGCTGCGCCTGGTCGAGCTGCCGATGCCCGGCACGCCGCAACCCGGGGAAATCCAGGTACGCATCCATGCCAGCTCGCTCAACTACCACGACCTGGGCGTGGTCATCGGGCAGCTCAAGGTCGACGACCTGCGCATCCCCATGGCCGATGGTGCCGGGGTGGTCACCGCCGTGGGTGCCGGCGTGACGGAGTTCGCCGTTGGCGATGCCGTGGTGTCGTGCTTCTTCCCCCACTGGCAGGCCGGGCGCAACGTGCCCAGCACCTTCAAGACCGTCCCCGGCGACGGCGTCGACGGCTTCGCCCGCGAGTACGTCAACATGCCCGCGCAGGCCTTCACCCATTCGCCCAAGGGCTACTCCCACGAGCAAGCCGCCACACTGACCACCGCCGGCCTGACCGCCTGGCGTGCGCTGGTGGTGGATGGCCGCCTTCAGGCCGGCGATACCGTGTTGGTGCTGGGTACGGGTGGGGTCTCGGTGTTTGCCCTGCAGATGGCCAAGGCCATGGGCGCGCGGGTGATCGCCACCACCTCGTCGCAGGCCAAGCAGGCGCGCTTGCTCGCGCTAGGAGTGGACCAGGTGATCAATTACCGCGAGCAACCCGACTGGGGCGATGCGGTGTTGGCCGCAACCAGCGGACGCGGGGCGGACATCGTGGTGGAAGTGGGCGGTCCGGGTACCCTGCCCAATTCGATCCGGGCGTGCGCGGCGGGCGGGCATATCGCCCTGATCGGCGTGCTCACCGGCATCGCCGGCACCGTGCCGACCGTCGAGATGATGCGCAAGCAGCAGACCTTGCGCGGCCTGATCGTCGGCAGCCGCGAGCACCAGCAGGACATGGTGCGCGCCCTGGAGAACTTCGCCTGGCGCCCGGTGATCGACAGCCGTTACCCGCTGGAGCGAATAGCCGAGGCCTTCGCCCACCAGCAGTCGGCCCGGCATTTCGGCAAGATCTGCCTGAACTACTGAGCCCGACAGCGGCGCCACCTGGAACGTGGCGCCGCCTTTGGTCATGCCCCCATGTGCATCTCGCGGATCAGCTTCTTGTTGATCTTGCCGACGCTGGTCTTGGGAATGTCGGCCACGAAGTGCACTTGCCGTGGAATGGCCCACTTGTTGATCAGGCCGCTGTCGACGAACTGCTTGAGGTGCGCCTCCAGCCCTCGCTGATCGAGGCTGTCGCCCGGGGTGCAGACCACCAGCGCGATCGGTCGCTCGCCCCAGTGTTCGTCGGGAATGCCCACCACCGCCACGGCATTGACCGCCGCGTGCTGGCTGATCAGGTTCTCCAGCGCCAGCGAACTGATCCACTCGCCGCCGGTCTTGATCACGTCCTTGATCCGGTCCTTGATCTCCAGCACGCCGTGACGGTCGATCGAACCCATGTCGCCGGTGTGCAGCCAGCCGTCCTGCCACAGTTCGGCGCCCTTCTCCGGCTCGTGCAGGTAACCCTGGGTCAGCCACGGCGAACGCACCACGATCTCGCCCAGCGCCTCGCCGTCATGGGCCACGTCGTTGCCGCCGGCATCGACGATGCGCAGATCGACCATCGCCACCGGGGCGCCGGTCTTGATCCGTTGCGCCACCTGCTCGCCCATGGGCAAGGCCAGGTCTTCGTCGCGCAGGTGAGTGAGGGTCAGCAGCGGGCAGGTTTCCGACATGCCGTAGCCGCTGAAGATCAACATGCCGCGCTCGCTGGCCTGGCGCGCCAGGCCGTGGGTCAGGGCGCTGCCGCCGAGCAGGATCTTCCAGCGGCTGAAATCGGTGTGCCGGCTCTGTTCGCTCTCGAGCATCATCTGCAGCAAGGTCGGCACGCAGTGCGAGAAGGTCACGCCTTCGTCGCGGTACAGCCGCACCAGCTTGTCCGGCTCGTAGCGGCCCGGGTACACCTGCTTGATGCCCAGCACCGTGGCCGTGTACGGCACGCCCCAGGCATGCACATGGAACATCGGCGTGATCGGCATGTACACGTCGCCAGAGCGCAGCAGCGGCTGGCCCTCGTAGGCAGCGAAGGTACCCAGCTGGTTCAGGGTGTGCAGCACCAGCTGGCGGTGCGAGAAGTACACGCCCTTGGGGTTGCCGGTGGTGCCGGTGGTGTAGAACAGCGTCGCCACCGACTGCTCGTCGAAGTCCTCGAACTCGGCTTCGGTGCTTGCCGCGCCCAGCAGCGTCTCGTACTCGCCCACCACCGGCAGCGAGGTGTCCGCGGCCTGGCCGTCGGTCAGTTGCACATAACCCTTGACCCGGCCCAGCTGACCCTGGATCTGCTCCAGCAGCGGCACGAAGTCGTCATGTACCAGCACCAGGTCGTCCTCGGCGTGGTTCATGGTGTAGGCCACCTGCTCCGGGGACAGGCGGATGTTCACCGTGTGCAGCACCGCGCCGATCATCGGCACGGCGAAGAAGCACTCCAGCGAACGGTGGCTGTCCCAGTCCAGCAGCGCCACGGTGTCACCGGCCTGCACGCCAGCGGCGCGCAGCACGTTGGCCAGGCGCCGCACCCGCTGGTCGAGCTCGCGGTAGGTGTAGCGCAGCTTGTCGGCGTAGACGATTTCCTGGTCCGGCTGGTGACGCACGCCCGACATCAGCAGGCGCTTGATCAGCAATGGGAAGGCGTAGGCACCAGGTGCCGGCGGCATGATTTTTGTCTTGGCCATGAACGTTGTTTCCAATTCCTTGTTCGATTCGACTTGAAAGCCTGCTTACGCTTGCACCCGCGCTTGCGCGCGTGGCGTCTGGGCGCTGTCACAGGTCTCGGGTTCAGCCTCGCAGGTTGCAGGGGCGGCAGCGACGAAGCGCTTGTCCGGCAGCAGGAAGTGCGACAGTGCCGGGATCAGCAGCAGTGCACCGAGCATGTTCCAGAGGAACATGAAGGTCAGCAGGATGCCCATGTCGGCCTGGAACTTGATCGGCGACCAGGCCCAGCCCACCACGCCTGCTGCCAGGGTGATACCCACCAGCCCGACCACGCGGCCGGTGAAGGCCACGGCGTTCTGGTAAGCCTCGCCCAGGGTGCGGCCCTGGCGCTGGTAGTGCAGCTGCACACTGAGCAGGTACAGCGCGTAGTCCACGCCGATACCGACGCCCAGGGCGATCACCGGCAAGGTGGCGACTTTCACACCAATGCCCATGGCCACCATCAGCGCCTCGCACAGCACCGAGGTCAGCACCAGTGGCAGCAGCGCCACCAGGGTCGCGCGCCAGCTGCGGAAGGTGATCAGGCAGAACAGCGTGACCGCCAGGTAGACGAACAGCAGCATGGTGCGGTTGGCTTCGCGGACCACGATGTTGGTGGCGGCCTCGATGCCAGCGCTGCCGGCAGCCAGCAGGAACTGGCGGTCGGAGGTGCTGTTCTCGCGGGCGAAGCGGTCGGCGATGGCCACCACGTCGTCCAGGGTCTGGGCCTTGTGGTCCTTGAGGTAGGCGATCACCGGCATCATCGAGCAGTCGTTGTTGAACAGCTCCGGGGCATTGACCGAGGCCTGCTGGGCGGCGTAGTTGAGCATGTCCTGGTTGCGCTGCAGGCTGTTCATCTTCGGGTTGCCCTCGAACGAGCCCGCAGTGATCTGGCGCACCGCGTTGACCAGCGACACCGTGGTCTGCACCCCTGGATACTGCTGCAGCTCCCAGGCCAGGCGGTCGGCCAGGATCAGCGTCTTGTAGTTCAGGCAGCCTTCAGGTGCGGTCTTGATCATCACCGCGAACATGTCGCTGGACAGCGCGTAGTGGCTGGTGATGTAGGCGTTGTCACGGTTGTAGCGCGAGTCGGCGCGCAGCTCCGGGGCGCCGCTGTCGAGGTCGCCGATCTTCAGCTGCAGGCTCACCCAGAAACCGCCCAGCCCCATCAGCGTGGCGACCAGCACCGCGCCGGTGGCCCACTTGCGGGTGGTGAAGCGGTCGAGCGCATCCCACAGCTTGCCGAAGCCACGGTGCTCAGCGGCACGCAGGTCGATGCGCAGGGCACGTTCGGAGGCCTTGCGGCCGACGCCCACGTAGGACAGCGACACCGGAATCAACAGCAACGAGGTGAAGATCAGCACCGCCACGCCGATGCTCGCGGTGATCGCCAGGTCCTTGATCACCGGGATGTCGATCAGCATCAGCACGGCAAAGCCCACGGCGTCTGCCAGCAGCGCGGTGACCCCGGCCACGAACAGGCGGCGGAAGGTGTAGCGCGCGGCCACCAGCTTGTGGGTACCACGGCCGATGTCCTGCATGATGCCATTCATCTTCTGCGCCGCGTGCGACACGCCGATGGCGAAGATCAGGAACGGTACCAGGATCGAGTATGGGTCGATGGCGTAGCCCAGCCAGCCGACGATGCCCAACTGCCACACCACCGCCGCCAGCGAGCAGAACACCACCAGCAGGGTGCTGCGCACGCAGCGGGTGTAAAGGAAGATGATCACCAGCGAAGTGACCACGGCCAGGGCAAAGAACATCATCACCTGGATCAGGCCATCGATCAGGTCGCCCATCAGCTTGGCGAAACCGATCACCCGGACCTTGTACTTGCCGTGCCCTTCTTCACCGGCGGCGCGCGCCTTGCTGTCGCCGTCGAATTCGTACTTGTCGCGCAGTTTCTCTTCGAGCATCTGCGAGAACTGCCGGTAGTCGATGCCACGCCCGGTGGCCAGGTCGTGGTCGAGCAACGGCACCACCAGCATGCTCGACTTGAAGTCGGTCGCCACCAGGCTGCCGACGATGCCGGCGCGGTTGATGTTCTGGCGCAGCTGGTCGATGTCGGCCGGTTTGCCCTGGTAGTCGTCAGGCATCACCGGGCCGCCCTGGAAGCCCTCCTCGGTGACCTCGGTCCAGCGCACACCCGGGCTCCACAACGACTTCATCCAGGCACGGTCGACGCCCTGGGCGAGAAACAGCTCGTCGTTGATCTGCTTGAGCACATCCAGGTATTCAGGGTCGAAGATATCGCCCTGGGTGTTCTCCACCACCACCCGCACCGAGTTGCCCAGGCCGCGCAGCGACTTGCGGTTCTCCAGGTAGTTCTGGATGTAGGGCTGGCTCTGCGGAATCATCTTCTCGAAGCTGGGGCGCAGCTCCAGACGGGTCACGGCCACATACCCGAGGACCAGCGTGGCCAGCACCATGAACAGCATGAACAGCGGGCGATAGTTGAAGACCATGCGTTCCAGCAGGTTGCCGGAATTTCGGTCGAAGTCCCGCAAATCGCGGATCACCGGCATGGTGTCTTGCTTGATGTTGGCCATCACGAGTTCTCTTGTAATTCTTGTGGGTCTTAGCGGGCCGGAAGCACGCGTACGCCGCGCTCGCCTACCAGCACGGTGCCAGTGCTGCCGGCCTGCAACGCGCCGGCCACAGGTGCCAGCTGCACCTGTGGCTGCAAGGCGAAGCTCTGTCCATTGTCACGGCTGCGCAGCACGTGCCCGGCCTGGCTGTACAGCCAGAAGTCGCCGCTGCTGTCGAGGCTGGCGGCGGTGATGCTCATGGCAAGGCCGGTGTCCACCTTGGTCCAGCTTTGTCCGCCGTCAAGGCTGCGTGCCACGTGGCCACGCAGGCCATAGGCGAGCACTTCGCCAGGCTTGCCAACCACACCGAACCAAGTGCCCTGATAAGGGCTGGGCAACGCCACGAAGCGCTGCTGGTCGGCGTTCCACTTGAGCAGCAGGCCCTGCTCGCCGGCGATGTACAGCTCATCGCCCACGGCACGGATGGCATTGAGGTGCAGGCCTTGCGGGTTGTCGGTGGCATCCTGCATCGGCACCCAGCTGTTGCCGCCGTCATCGGTGCGCAGGATCAGGTTGAACACACCCACCGCGTAGCCATGCTTGGCGTCGGTGAACCACACGCCGAGGAACGGCTTGTCGGCGCCCTCCTGCTCCAGGCGCTGGCCTTCGGCTGCGAATTGCGCCCAGCGCTCGTCGTCGGGTTGGGCCGCGGCCAAGGCCTGGTAATGGGCCGCCACCAACGCACCGATGCGCCGGCCATCGAGCTGCACGGCCCAGGTGGCTCCGCCGTCGCTGCTGTGCAGGACCACGCCATCGTTGCCCACCGCCCAGCCTTGCTCAGGCGTCGGGAACACCAGGGCATTGAGGTCGGCGCTCACCGGCACGCTGGCCTGGCGCCAGTCCTGGCCCTGGTTGTCGGAATACACGATGTGGCCACGGGCCCCCACCGCCACCAGCCGCTCACCGGCCCGCGCCACATCGCGCAAGGCGCTGTGCGCCGCCAGCGCGCTGGGCTTGGCCGGCAAGTCCAGTACATCCACATACGCCGCCTGGGCTGCACCGAAGGTGCCGCCCAGGGCGAGCGTGACTGCCAGCGCCCAGGGCGCATACTTGTTCAAAGAAGCCATGCCACATCCTCTGCAAGACCTGCCGGCGGCCATCGAAGGGCTGCCGGCAGGCTGATCCGTCGGGTTCAGCGAATACCGGCGCCCGCCAGGGCTTCCGGCGACCACTGCGCCTTGGACAGAGGGGCGATGTACTCGATGCCGCCATGCGGGCCGATCAGGCCGTTGACGTTGTAGGTACCACCGACCAGGTCGTAGACCACATGCGGGTTGTTGTTGGGGATCTGCTTGTCGTAGCTCTGGGTGAAGAAGCTGAACGAACCGCGATACAGCTGGCCACGGGCGTCGTACTGGTCGGAGGCCAGAGCGAACCAGCTGTCCTCGTCGAGGTAGAAGCGGCGCTTGGCATAGATGTGGCGAGCATTGCCCTTGAGCGTGCCTTCCACTACCCAGACGCGGTGCTTCTCCCAGCGCACCTGGTCAGGCGACAGGTGGTTCGGCGTGGTCAGGGTCTTCGGGTCGTGGATGTAGGTCAGCTTGTAGGTGTTGTACGGCACGTACATTTCCTTCTTGCCGACCAGGGTCCAGTCGTAGCGGTCCAGCGCACCGTTGAACACGTACACGTCATCGAAGGTACCCGAGCCTGCGGTACCAGGGTTCGGCGTGTCGTAGGCCAGGTTAGGTGCCAGTTTCACGCGGCGCTGACCTGGCAGGTACTGCCAGGCGCGGCGCTCTTGCACCAGCGGGTTGGCGGCGTCCTTGAGCATCATCGATTCGCCGGCGCGGCGGGCCGGGCCTTCGAAGTACAGCTTGGTCTGGAAGTAGATGTCCTTGGGCTCGATGACCTTGTTCAGGTCTTCGTAGATCGGGTAGGCGTTGTAGGCCAGGCCCGTGGTGGCCAAAGCCGCGACGCCGGCGGAGTCGACGTTCCAGGAGTCGTACTTGGCCTTCTGCGCCACGCCCTGGTAGCGCAGCAGGTGGTTCCACATGGCCTCGGCGCCCGACTGCGGGATCGGGAACGGCACGCCCGGCAGGACGTTCTCGATGGCCAGGCCGTTTTCCAGCGACTTGGCGTTGGCGGCGTTCTTCAGGGTGTTGTCGAGCAAGTCCTTGGGCAGCGCGGCGCTGCGGTGGCTCGGGTAGACGTCGATGTGGAAGGTCGGGAAACGCTTGGCCAGTTCCACGGTCGTGGCGGTCAGCTGGTCCTTGTACTTGTCGATGTTCTTGCCGTCGATCACCAGCAGCGGTTTTTCCGCTGCGTAGGGATCAGGACGCATGGTGTCGCCCGGCTTGAAGTCGGCAGGCGGGGTGTTCAGGCCGCCCTGGTAGGCCGGGATCGAGCCGTCGGCGTTAGCCGCCTTGTCAGCACCTACCATGGTCAAGTCCTTGCCCAGTCGGGCAACTTCCTGGGCCGGGGCGGCCGCGTGGGCCGCACCTGCGATGACGAGCGCAATGGAGGCCGACAGCAGGCTATTGAGATACTTCATCGCTTTTCTCCGCTTGTTGTTGTACTGGAGCTTTCAGAAGGTGGTCTTGAAGGAGGCGGTGAGCATGCCGCGGTCCTTCAGCAGGGGCGCGAGGCCGGCCTGCGAGGTGATTTGCCCGGGGATGCACTGGTAGCGCCCGTTGGCACCCGGGGTGTTGTTGTCGGTACCGGTCTCGCAGGTATCGAACTTGCCAAAGGAATCGACGTACTTCAGGTCGAACTTGTATTTCTGGTACACGTCGGCGGCGATGCCGATCGAGTAACTGCCAGAGTCTTCGTTGCCGCCCAGCTGGATGGCCGAGTTGCCCTTCAGGCCGACGTTGTAGGACAGCGGCATGGTGATATCGACCCCAGGCAACGCCTGGAACCAGGTCGGGGTGAAGTTCACCGCCAGGGTGTAGGCGTTGGTGGTGACCTTGTCGACGCCTTCATAGGTGGAGTCGCCCTTGAAGGTCTGCTCGCCCTCGTCGACGCTGACCAGGTGGGTCATGGCGCCTTCGACGGCCAGCGACGAGGCGTTCCACAGCGGCGTGGCACCGAAGTTGACCAGGCCGTTGAGCACCACATGGAAGGTCTTGCCGCGGGCCAGGCCGGTTTCGCCATGGCCCGGCACTTCGCCGATCAGGTTGGTACCGCCGGCGGTACCGGCCAGGGCCTCGTACAGCGGGCCGTTGATGGTGGTGAAGTTGCTGATCAGCGGCATGTTTTCGCGGTAGTTGACGTCCAGCCCCACGCTGACCGGGCCGACGCTCTTCGACAGGCTGATGCCATAGATGTCGATGTCGTCGCCGTAGGCCGTCATGTAGGTGGTATTGGCCAGGCTGCCGGTGTGCAGGTTCGGGGCGTTGATCAGCACCGCCGGGGTCGGGTCGGAGGTGTTGCGGTAGTAGAAGCCCAGGGTGCCGTCGAGCCATTCCGGGCTCCACTTGGCCATCACGCCGAAGTCGCCGGAATTGTGTGGGCGGATGTCATGCCCGCGAGGTGCACCGTAGAAGGCACCGGCACCGCCGACCGCGTTGGGCACCGGCAGCCAGAAGATGTCGCCGCCGTCGCCGAGCATGTCGTAGGCGCCCATGTAGGTGCCCCCTTCAGGCAAGCGCGAATTCTCGAACTCGAGGAAGTACTGGGCCGCCAGGGTCAGCTCGGGGTTGATCGTGTAGCTCAAAGACAGCTGCTTGCGCGGCAGGAACAGTTCCTTGGTTTCGGTGCCGGGCACGTTGTACAGCTTGGCCAGGTCCAGTGCCGACTGGCCATAGTTGATGCCGTTGGCGGCGTTGAACAGGGTCTCGCCCCAGTACACCGAGTGCCAGCCGAGCTTGCCGCTCAACATCGATTCGTCGCCGATCTCGGTGTTGTAGAACACGAAGGCATCGAGGAACTCGCCCGACGGGCCGTTGTAGTAGCGGTCGCTGTAGTTGCTCAGGCCGTGACGCTTGGACGGGCCACCCTGCAGCACGGTGCCCGCTGGCAGAGCGCCGACCGGGCGCGCCAGGACCAGGTTGCCGGCATTGCCTGCCTGGCCTGGGAACGGGTTGGAGTTTGAACCCACGTCGTCGTAGGCGTGGTCGTACCAGCTGGCGGCACTGACGCGTGCCCCCATGGTGTCCTTGTAGACGATGTCCAGTTCGGTCAGCAGGTCCAGGCGCTGGGTCACCGCGCTGCCGACGCTGAAGTTCTTGTCACCGTCGTTGAGGTTGGCGGTGTTGGCGATCTTGGAATTCTCGCCTTCGACGCGCTGGCCATAGCTGACCTTGGCGGTGTTGTCGAAGCGCACGTTCCAGTCGGGATTGGAAAGGTCGAGCTGGAATGCCTGAGCAGCCGGCACCCCGGAGACGGCCAACAGCGTGACCATCAGGTTGCGGCGGTGAAGGCAGAAGAGAACGTTCTTATTTTTGTTCATGCGATATCTCTGCTTGGGATGTACAAGGTGCCAGCAATGATCGGGCGCTGGCCTACCCTGGTAATGCGCTTGGTGCTTAACGATCGAGCTGCTGGATGAGCTCCTCGGCTTTTGCCCATGGGCCGAAACCCGAGGCCGGATTGAGGTGGCCGACGGCACCCAGCTCGACGAGCTCGCCGCCCCACTGGTCGGCCATGCGGGCGACCGCTTCGAAGCTGGCCAGGTGGTCGTTGCTGCTGGCGGCTACCAGGCTCGGGAACGGCAGGCGGCCGTTGGGCAGCGGGGCCCAGCCATTGCCGCGCAGGGTGTCGGGGGTGGGGTAGCCTTGCGGCCAGTCGGTGTCCAGGTCTGGCGGGGCGGCCAGCAAGGCGCCCTTGATCTGGCGCTGGTAACGTGCGGCCCAGTGGGCCACCATCAGTACCCCGGCGCTGTGGGCGACCAGGATCACCGGCCCTTCGATGCTGGCCAGCTCGCGCTCGATCGCTTCGACGCGTGCGCTGCAGCTGAGCTTGTCGGTTTCCAGCGGCGGTACCGAGCGGACCTTTTCCAGGCGTGCTTGCAACAGGGTTTGCCAGTGCTCGGGTACATGGTCGCGCAAGCCGGGCACGATCAGCACGGTTGCGGTGGTTTGCAGTTTTTCCACGTCAGGGCCCTTGTTCTTGTTGACTCGGTCGATTGCCGATGGCTTGGGGCCAGAGTAATGAGTCGCCCTGCCAGGCGCTTTACATTGCGCGTCACGGACTTTTCAGTTGATGACACACGTTTCCCCACGCCGCCCACCGGTGCCTGGCACGCGGAAATGGCTTTGCATCTGATGACACAAGCGCTATAAGTGAATACCCGCCAGCGCAGCGGGATGCTCATCAAGATCACGTGGAAAATAACAAGATGACCGTGCTCGCCCGTGCCGCGACCCTGACCAATTACCTGGAAGTTGCCCGCCATCTAGGCCTTAACGGCCATGGCCTGCTGGCCCAGGCCGGCCTCAGCGCTTCCTTGCTGGAAACCCCGGACCAACGCATCCCTGTCGCCGCTGCCATCAGTGTGCTGGAAGAGTCTGCGCGGCTGAGCGGCTGCGAAGCCTTCGGCCTGCGCATGGCCGAGCTGCGCCAGCTGTCGGATTTCGGCGAAGTCAGCTTGCTGATCAGCCACCAGCATTCATTGCGCGACGCCTTGCAGGTGATCGTGCAGTACCGCCACCTGCTCAACAACGCCCTGGCCATCCATGTCGAGGAGATCGGCAAGACGGTGATCATCCGCGAGGAAGTCATCACCGATCAGCCGATGCACAGCCGCCAGGCCATCGAACTGGCCATTGGCGTGATGCACCGCTTCTGCTCGGCGCTGCTCGGCCCGCACTGGCACCCGATCAGCGCCAACTTCACCCACGCAGCGCCCAGCGACCTGGCCATCCATCGGCGCATCTTCGGCTGCAAGCTGGAGTTCAACAGCGACTTCAACGGCATCGTCTGCTCGGCGTCCGACCTCGACACCACCAACCCCCAGGCCAACGAAGGCATGGCGCGGCTGGCGCAGCGTTATGTGGGGTTGCTGCAGGATGAAAACCTGCCGTCACTGACGCTGGAAGTGCGCAAGGCGATCTTCCTGCTGATGCCCATGGGCCGCGCCACCATCGAGCACATCGCCCAGACCCAGGGCATGAACGTGCGCACCTTGCAGCGCCGCCTGGAAGAAGAAGGTGCCACCTTCAGCGAGCTGGTCAACGGCGTGCGCCGCGACCTGGTGGTGCGTTACCTGGAAAGCCCCGGCTATT
This sequence comes from Pseudomonas plecoglossicida NBRC 103162 = DSM 15088, assembly GCF_000730665.1. GTDB lineage: Bacteria > Pseudomonadota > Gammaproteobacteria > Pseudomonadales > Pseudomonadaceae > Aquipseudomonas > Aquipseudomonas plecoglossicida. Next base: position 11,098 of record NZ_BBIV01000012.1, on the reverse strand, counting down.
CGCTGGGGCGCATTGCCGACATGCTCGGCTATTCCATGCACAGCTCGTTCACCCGCTGGTTCATCAGCCAGTTCGGCCAACCGCCGGCCAGCTGGCGTGCGCAGCATGAGCTGGACACGCCGACCAAGCGCAGCCGCAGCACCGGCCAGGGGCCGACCGGCGCACGCTGAAGGCCTGGGGCTGGTTACAGCCCCACGCGCATCACGACCAGCACCAGCGCCACCAGGAACACCGTTTCACCCACCATCAGCAGGATCGGCTTGATGCCCACCGAAGCCAGCTCCTTGAGCTGGGTCTTCATGCCCAAGGCGGCAATCGACACCACCAGGCACCAGCGCGACAGCTCGTTGATCCCGCCCTGCACGACCGTCGGCACCCAGCCGGTGCTGTTGACACACGCCAGGATCAGGAAGCCGACCGCGAACCACGGCAGCAATGGCGGGCGCTTGCCTGCCGTGTCAGTGCCCTGGCGACGCGCGATCATGGCCGCAACGACGATCACCGGCACCAACATGGCCACGCGCATGAGCTTGACCACCGTGGCGGTATCGCCGGTTTCGGTGGACATGCTGTAGCCCGCCCCCACCACCTGGGCCACATCATGGATGGTGGCGCCAAGGAATATCCCGGCAGCCTGCGGCGACAGGCCCAAGGCATTGGCGATCATCGGGTAGAGGATCATCGCCAGGGTCGACAAGGCCGACACCCCGATCACGGTGAACAGCGTGGCCTTTTCCTTCTGCGGGTGGTTGGGCAGCGCCGCGGCCAGCGCCAGCGCCGCCGAGGCGCCGCAGATTGCCGTGGCGCCACCGGTGAGCATGCCGAACAGGCGCTGGAAGCCCATGGCCTTGGCCGCGATCATCGACACGCCGATGGTCACCACCACCAGGATCACCACCAGCGCCACCACCTTCCAGCCAAGCCCGGCCATCTGCTCCAGGGTGATGCGCATGCCGAGCAAGGCGACGCCCAGGCGCAGCACGGTGCGCGCGGTGAACTCGATGCCGGCCTTGCACTTGCCCTCGGAGGACAGGAAGTTCAGCGCCAGCCCCAGCAACAGGGCAAACAGCATCACCGGCGCGCCGTAGTGCTCGGCCAGGAAACTCGCCGCGCCAGCGGCCATCAGGCTGACGACCAGCCCGGGCGCCAGTTCACGGACGCGGTTGTTGACCTGGGTAAGTGCAAGCGTGCTCATGACAGCGCCTCCTCCTCGGCCAGGACGATGAACACCCGGTCGCCCTCGACTTCCACCGGGTAGTTGGCAACCTTCAGCGCCTTGGAATTGAGCAGGTAGCCGCTGGTCAGGTCGAAGCGCAGGCCGTGGGCCATGCACTGGATCACGGCGCCTTCGAGCTTGCCGGTGCACAGCGAAGACCCCTGGTGCGGGCAGCTGTCTTCAATCGCCAGCAGACGGCCGCCGACGTTGAACAGCGCCACGCTTTTGCCCTCGCCTTCGATCAGGCAGCGCTCACCGACGCCGGGCACCCGCTGCGCAGGCACTTCGATGCGTAATGTCATTGCACTGCCCCCGCCGAACGGGCCACGGCCATGTGCATGGCCTCCAGCAAGGCCTCCACCGGCTGGGCACCGACCACCTGCAAACGATCGTCGAAGACGAAGCACGGCACGCCACGGCCGGCGGCCTCGGCGCTGGCGCTGGCGAACGGCAAGCCATCGCCACGCAAGCTGCCGGCCAGGGTGTCCGGCGCGAAACCGCATTCCTCGGCGATGCGCAGCAGCGTGTCGCGATCGCCCAGATCTTCGCTGCGGTGGAAATAGGCCGCCAGCAACCGCTCCAGCAGTGCCTCGACCTGCTGCGCGTTGCCCAGCTCGCTGGCATGCATGAACAGGCGATGGGCATCGGCGGTGTTGGGCATGCGCAAGATCCGACTGAAGTCGATCTGCTCACCGACCATGGCGGCCGCCTCGCGCACCTGGGCCTGGCGTTGCAGCACCATCTGTTCGCTGCCCAGGCGACGACGGTAGAACTCGGCGAAGGGCTGGCCCTCGACAGGCATTTCCGACAGCAGTTGCACACCCTGCCAGGCCACGTCGATCTCGACCTCGGGCTCGGCCGCCTGGAAATACGCCAGGGCGCGCTGCAGTTGCCGCCGGCCGATCAGGCACCATGGGCAGATGAAATCGAAGTACACATCAATCGACAACGAACGCTTCACGAGCGAGCCTCCAGTACAGGCTGGACAGGCGCCTGGACGGTTTCACCGGCTTTCAGGCGCGCCATGTCCGAGTGGTAATAACGCTTGGCATAGAAGAACACCGCGGCGGCAGCGATGCTGATCAGCGGCACCAGCTGGAATGCCGACTGCAGGCCGATCAGGTCGGATACCTTGCCGGTGATCAACGGGCCGGTGGCAAGCCCCAGCAGGTTGTTGCTCAAGGTCAGGGTGGCGAACGCGGTGCCATGCACCGTGTAGTGGGTCAGGTTGGCGACCATGGCGCTGGACGGGCCATTGGTACCGGCGGCAATCATCATGCCCAGGCAGATCAGCACCAGTTGCGCCAGCCCCGGCGGCAAGGCGAAGGCAATCGACAGCAGCACACAGCTGCCCAGGCAGTAGGCGATGGCCAGGCTGATCTTGCGATCCGGGCGGCTACGGCCCAGGCGGTCGCAGAGCATACCGCAGAGGATGATGCCCACGCCGCTGCACAGCACGATGATCGCCGCCACGGCGCCAGCGCGGTCGGTGCTCATGGCGTAGTAGCGGTTCAGGTAGCTGGGGAACCAGACGATCACCGTGCCGCCGACGAACAGCTGCAGGCCGCTGCCGATGTAGGCGCAGATGACCGAACGGCTGGAATACAAGGTACGCAGTGGACGCAACGCCTTGAGTGCGGCCTTGTCGACCGTTTCGGCCAGGCGCTTGGGGGCGATGCGCGCTTCGCGCACGATCAACGGGTACAGCAGCGCCAGGACCAGGCCGAAGAACGCCATGCCGGCGAACGCCCAGCGCCAGCCCAGGTGCTGGGCCATCACGCCGCCCAGGGCCATGCCCAGCACCGAACCGAACATGCCACCGGCCATGAACGAGCCGGCCAGGGTCGCGCGCATCTCGCGCGGGAATACTGCCACCACAACGGCGATGCCGACACTGCCGTAGGCAGCTTCGCCGACACCGACCATGAAGCGGGCGATGAACATCTCCTGGTAGTTCTCTGCCAGGGCACAGCCCAGCGTGGCCAGGCTCCACATTACCGCCATGAAGGTCAGGCTCTTGACCCGGCCGAAGCGGTCGGCAAGCAATGAAAGGGGGAAGGTCAACAGGCCGACCATCAGGGCGACGATGCCGCTGAGCAGGCCGAGCTGGCTGTCGCTGAGCTGCCACTCCTGCTTGAGCAAGGGGAACACGGCATTGAGCACTTGCCGCGACATGTAGTCGGAAATCAACAGACCGAAGGTCAGGGCGAAGACGATCCAGGCATAGCGCCGTGGAATGCCGAGCGAAGTATCAGTGCCTGTATCTGCCGCACCGGCGTAGTAGGTGGCCATGCTGCCTCCTCGGTTATCTGGCTGAAGCTGCTTTTGTTGTTATGAAACTTGCCAAAATCTGTGCTGCTTTTACCGGCCTCATCGCCGGCAAGCCGGCTCCCACAGGGAAACCACCGAGTCAGGTGGTGTACCTGTGGGAGCCGGCTTGCCGGCGATTGGCCCGTGAACCATCAGCCGCGCTGTGGCACACCTTTCTGCCCTGGGCGACGGTTCGGCGCCATGCCGTTGGCCAGCAGGGTTTCCTCGACGGATCCGTACTGCTCGCCGATGCGGTAGATCGCGCGGGCTTCCTTGCCGCTGGCGATCTCGCGACCCAGTTCGTGGGCCACGCGCACGGTCTGCTGGATCTGCTGCACCGAGGTGAAGCGCTTGCCGTGCTGGTCGATGATGGTGTCTTCGATGCCGCAGCGCGGGTGCAGGCCCATGGCCAGGGCCATCATGTTGAACGGCAGCACGTTCTTGAGCAGCGATTCGGCGGTCAGGGTGCAGCCGTCCGGTGCACGGTTGACGAAGTTGAAGAAGTTCAACGGATTCGGGCCGTCGAAGCCGCCACCGATGCCGATCCAGGTCAGGTTCAGCGGGCCTTTGTAGACGCCCTTGCGCACCAGGCGCTCGAGGGTTTCATAGGCATGGATGCCGGTCAGCTGGAAGTGCGGCTGGATGTTGTTGGCCTGCAGGCGGCGCAGGTGCTCTTCGACCCAGGCCGGGCCGGCCGGCACGGTCATTTCACTATAGGCTGCCTGGATCGCCGGGTTGGCCAGCGAGGTGCCTTCCAGGTATTCCGGGTACAGCAGCTCCATGATGTTCATCTGGGTGGTGTTGATCGCCACCGTCACCTGATCCGGCTTCGGCGTCAGCTCGGCCAGCATGTGACGGGTGTCGTCGCTCAGCCACTTGGCCGCTTCGCCCTCGCCTTCCGGGGCGAAGGAGATCGAACCACCGACCTGGATGATCATGTCCGGCACCGCTTCACGCACGCCGGCGATCAGCTCGTTGAACTTGGACAGGCGCTTGGAGCCGGTGCCATCGAGTTCACGCACGTGCAGGTGGAGCACGGTGGCGCCGGCTTCGTAGCAGTCGACTGCCTTCTGCACCTGCTCGTCCATGGTGACCGGAATGTCTTCTGGGAAGTCGGCAGGCATCCACTCAGGGCCGTACGGGGCCACGGTGATGACCACTTTTTCCATGTTTTCCGGGTGCAGCGAGTCGTCGAAGAATTGCATGTGTCGTCCTCAATCTTGTTCTTTTTACGGTCAGAAAGTCGCGTCGCCGATGATCCCGGCGCGCTCCATCTTGCGGTGGCAGGCTGGGTAGTCCATGACGGCGTAGTGCTGGGTACTGCGGTTGTCCCAGATGGCAATGCTGTTGGGCTTCCAGCGCCAGCGCACCTGGTACTCGGGGATGTACGCCTGGCTCACCAGGTAGCGCAGCAGGTCGGCGGCGCCAGGGTTGGCATCCTGGCCGAAACGCACGCGCTCAGGGGTGTGGTAGTTGCTGAAATGGGTGGCGAAGGCGTTGACGAACAGCACCTTCTCGCCGGTTTCCGGGTGGGTGCGCACCACCGGGTGCTCGGCGTCGGGGAAGCGGGCCTTGAGCGCCAGGCGCTGCTCGATCGGCATGGCCGCGCCGAAGCTCGCCTCGATGCTGTGGCGGGCGCGCAGGCCTTCGATCTTGGCCTTGACGTCGGCCGGCAGGTTTTCGTAGGCCAGCACCATGTTGGTCCACATGGTGTCGCCGCCTACCGACGGGGCTTCGACGCAGCGCAGCACGCAGCCCATCGGCGGGGCTTCGCGCCAGGTGGCGTCGGTGTGCCAGGCGTTCTCGTAACGGTCCACCGGCTGGTCAGGACGCTTGTAGATCTGCACCAGGCCCGGGTGCTCCGGGTCGCTGCCTGCCACCGGGTGGTCCTCCAGCTCGCCAAAGCGGCGGGCGAAAGCCACGTGTTCGGCGCGGCTGATGTCCTGGTCGCGCAGGAACAGCACCCGGTGCTTGAGCAGTTGGGCACGGATCTCGGCGAACAGGCCGTCATCATGAATGGCATCGGACAGCTTCACGCCAACCAGTTCGGCACCGATGGCGCAGGTCAATTGTTCGACTTGCATGACAGCGCTCTCCTCAGATGACGAAGATCGACGAGCCGGTGGTCTTGCGCGATTCCAGGTCACGGTGGGCCTGGACCGCGTCCTGCAACGCGTAGTGCTGGTTGATCTCGATCTTGATGCGCCCGCTGCCCACGTGACCGAACAGCTCGCCTGCCAGGGCAGACTTCTCGGCCGGGTCGGCGATGTAGTCGGCCAGCGCCGGACGGGTCAGGAACAACGAGCCCTTCATCGCCAGGATCTGTGGGTCGAACGGTTCGATGGTGCCGGAGGCGGTGCCCACGCAGACCATCAGGCCACGGCGCTTGAGCGAATCCAGCGAGCCCAGGAAGGTGTTGCGCCCGACGCTGTCGAAGACCACATTGACACCCACGCCATCGGTCAGCTCACGCACGCGCTTGGCGACGTCTTCGTGGCTGTAGTTGATGGTGTGGTCGCAACCATGGGCACGTGCCACTTCGGCCTTGGCCTCGGTGGAGACGGTGCCGATCACGGTCAGGCCGAGCAGCTTGGCCCACTGCGAGACGATCAGGCCGACACCGCCGGCGGCGGCGTGCAACAGGATGCTGTCACCGGGCTTGAAGTCGTACAGACGGCGCATCAGGTAGGAGGCGGTCAGACCGCGCATGGTCATCGCCGCGGCGGTTTCGAAGGCGATGGTTTCCGGCAGTTTGATCAGCGGCGCGGCAGGAATCAGGCGCTCGGTGCTGTAGGCGCCGAGGGTGTTCATGAAGCCTGTGTAGGTGACGCGGTCGCCGACTGCCACGTTGGTGACACCCTCGCCTACCGCCTGGACCACACCGGACGCTTCCACGCCCATGCCGTTGGCCAGGGGAATCGGGTAGGTGCCGTTGCGGAAATAGGTGTCGGCGTAGTTCAGGCCAACCGCCACATGGCGCAGGCGTACCTGCCCAGGGCCCGGTTCGCCGACTTCGACGTCTTCGTAGCGCAGGACCTCAGGCCCCCCGGTTTCGTAGAAACGTACCGCTTTGGCCATGCCAAATCTCCCTTCTTGTAGTTTTTGTTGAACAGCAACAATCGTTATGAAGGGCAATTTAGGCCGTTGCGCCCGGCGCCGCTTATCATCGGACGACAACGATTTTTCAGTTCATGACAGCGCCCCGGTTTCAGCGCCTGGCATTGACCGGGGGCAGCATTGGCGAGGGTCAGAACGCCGAGATACCGCCATCCACGGCAATCGCCTGGCCGGTCATGTAGCTGTTCTCCTTGGCGCACAGCATCAGCATCGCCGCGACGATCTCCTCGGGCGTGCCGAAGCGCTTCATGGGCGAGCCCTGGGCGAGGAACTGCTGCTGCTCGCCCACTTCGCTATCGGTGACCATGGGCGTTGCGCTGTAGAACGGGCACAGGGCGTTGACGCGAATGCCACGGCGGGCGTACTCGACCGCCGCCGTGCGGGTCAGCCCGACCACCGCATGCTTCGCCGCCGCGTAGGCGGCGAGCTTTGGCGCGCCACCGAGCCCGGCCATGGAGGCGATGTTGAGGATCACCCCGCCGCCTTGCGGCAGCATCTGGCGAATCTGCTGCTGCATGCAGAAGAACACGCCCTTGGTGTTGACCGCATGGCTGCGGTCCAGCTCCTCCTCGGTGGTGTCGACGAAGCGCTTCATCGGCGTGAGGATACCGGCGTTGTTGACCCCCACATCGAGGCGACCGAAGGTGGCCATGGCCGCCTCCACCAAGGCCTTGACCTGCACCTCGCGGGTCACGTCGCAGGGTACCGCCAGCACCTCGGCGCCAGCCTCGCGCAAGGCCCCGGCCACCCGCTCGAGGCCGACCACGTCGCGGTCGCCCAGCACCAGCCGGGCGCCCAGCCCGGCCAGGCGCTCGGCCAGCAATGCACCAAAACCGCTGGCGGCGCCGGTGATCATCACCACCTGGCCGCGATAGCTGCCCGGCATCATCCGGCCACCCCCTTGCGGGCGAGGATCTTCTTCGCCAGGCTCATGCGGTGCACTTCGTTCGGGCCGTCGTAGATGCGGAAGCTGCGCGCATCGCGGAAGATCCGCTCGACGATCGACTCACCGGTGACGCCCTGCCCGCCCAATACTTGCACGCAGCGGTCGATCACCCGCCAGATGCCCTCGGAGCTGAGCACCTTGGCCATGCTCGACTCGAAGTTGCCGCGCTCGCCCTGGTCCAGCACCCAGGCGCAGTGCCAGATCGTCAGGCGCGTGGTGTGCAGGTCCATCTCGTTGTCGGCCAGCATGAAGCCCACGCCCTGATGCTCACCCAACGGCTTGCCGAACGACACCCGGCGGTTGGCATAGCCACAGGCCTCGTCATGGGCGCGGCGCGCCTGGCCCAGCCAGCGCATGCAGTGGGTCAGGCGCGCCGGGGCCAGACGTACCTGGGCATACCGGAAGCCCTTGCCCACCTCGCCCAGCACATCGCTGGCGGGAATGCGCAGGTTGTCGAAGCGCAGCACCGCGTGACCGCCGCTGAAGCAGCTGTCCAGCGAGTCCATCATGCGCTCGAGGATGAAGCCGGGGCGGTCGGTGTCGGTGAGGAACATGGTGGCGCTGCCGTCCTCCATGCGCGCCATGATGATCGCCATCTGCGCGCCCTCGGCACCGGTGATGAACCATTTCTGGCCATTGATGATGTAGTCGTCACCCTCGCGCACGGCCTGGGTGGTCAGCATCGAAGGGTCGGAGCCGGCGCCCGGGCTCGGCTCGGTCATGGCGAAGCACGAACGGATGCGGCCCTGCACCAGCGGCTTGAGCCAGCGGTCCTTCTGCGCAGGCGTGGCCACTTGTTCCAGCAGGTGGATGTTGCCTTCGTCCGGGGCGTGAATGTTCAGGGCCACCGGGCCCAACGTCGAGTAACCGGCCTCTTCGAAGACGATCGCCTTCTCGATGTGGCTCAAGCCCAGCCCGCCCATTTCGCGGGAGGCATGGGGGGTCAGCAGGCCGTGTTCACGGGCACGCTCCAGCAGCACTTGGCGCAATTCGGCCGAAGGGCCGTGGGGCGTCTGGCGCGGGTCGCGCTCCAGAGGGATGACGACGTCGGCGATGAACTGCCGGACTTTGGCTTGCAGGGCGAGCATCTCGGCGGACAGGGCGAAATTCATGCTGGTGTTCCTTGATCGGGTAATGGGGGGCAGGCGTGCAGGCGACGAGGGTCGATGGAGGCATGCACCTGCTCCATGACGGTCTGGTCGATGCCCGCCTTGCCCGGGTCGTAGGCTGAATAGTTGAGAGTGCGGATATAGGCGCGCAGCACCTGGGTGCCGGCCATGTCGATGTCGACGATGTTCAGGCAGGCCGGCTCCTGCTCGAAGGCAGCCAGGGCACCGAGCCCGGCACCACAGGCCCAGGCCAGGAGGATGCGGTTGACCGCGTCATGACTGACCAGCAGCAGCGACGACCAGTCCGGTTCCTCCAGCACCTGCTGGAAGCTGCCCAGCACCCGCTGCTGGAACGCCACCCACGGTTCGCCGCGCAAGAAGGCAGCGTCGGGGCGGTCGGCCAGTTGATAGGCCTGGGCCACTTCGCGGTGCAGGCATTCGCGGGGGATTTCCCGCAGGCGTCCGGCGCGTATCTCGCGCAGTTCGGCGCGCTCCTCCACGGCCAGGGTGCGCTCGCCCAGCAATTGGTCGAGGGTCTGCCGAGTGCGCGGATAATCCGAGCACAGCGCGCGGTCGAACCGTGTCTGCGCCAGCACCTGGCCCAGCGCCTGGGCCTGGGCCACGCCCTTGGCCGACAACGGCACGCTGCGTGGGTCGAGGGGGCGGCCGCTGGCATCGAAGTAGTCGACATGGCCATGCCGGACCAGGTAGCAGCGGCGGCGGCGTACAGGCAGCTCAGTCATGGGCCAGTACCTTGGGATTGCTGATGCTGAGCTGCGCCCGGTTGATCGCACGCAGGGCCGAGAGCAACCGTGCACGGGCTTCACCTGCCTGGTCATAAGCCCCCTGGCGGATCTGCCGGGCCAGCAGGGCGCGAGACTGTTCGGGGGTAAGCGCATTGGAGTCCTGCAGCGCCAGCAAGTCAGCCATGGCCTGGCGTTCGATGTCGGCGCAGGCCTGCGCCTGGGCCAGCTCACGGCTGGCGATCAACATGGCGCTGGCCACCATCCGCGCTTCGTAATGCAAGGGGGCGGGCAATGCGGGCAATAAATGCTTGAGCAGCGTGTCGCGCGCGGTGGCAAGCAGGTCTTGGGCATCCGGCTGGTTCATGCACGGCCTCCTTGGGTGAGCAGCAACAGTTCCTGTTCCAGTTCGCTGGCCATGCGCCCGGTCAACGCCAGCTCCAGCGAGCGCTGTTGGCCGGAGACGTGGCGCTCGGCCTGCTGCAGGGCGATCACCGCCCAGCGCAGGTGGGCCATGACCTGCCAGAAGCGCAGCGATTCGCTATCCAGGTCCAGTTCCGAGACGCTGCGATAGCCGGCAAGCAAATCATCCAGCCGGCCGATGCCACCCGCCTCAAGGTCCGGCCGGGCGAAGCGCCAGCAACGTGCGGTGAACCAGCCAAGGTCCTCGCGCGGGTCGCCCCAGCCGGCGAACTCCCAGTCCAGCACGCCGCTCAGTTCACCGCCCTCGACCATGTAGTTGCCGGTGCGGTAGTCGCGGTGGATCAGGCAGGCGGCCATCGGCGCCGGCTTGTTCAGCTCGCACCAGCGCAAGCCCCATTCGATGACCGGGTGGCTGTCGGGCAAGGCATCCAGGAATGCGCGGTACTGATCGACGCTGGCCTGTACCGCATCGGCCACCGGCGCGGGCAGGAACCCGAGCGCCGGGTGCGGTGGGTGCAGCTGGTGCAAGCGCGCAAGGTTGGCCCCCAGCGTCCGGCACAGCGAAGGGTTGCCCTCGGGGGCATCTTGAGCACTGGTCAAGCGGTGGCCACCGGCATTGCCGTCCAGCGCCTGCATGATGAAGAAATCGCGCCCGATCACCTCGGGCGCCTGGCACAGCCAAAGCGGCTCGGGCACCTTCACGCCCACCTGGTGCACGGCGCTGAGCACGGCGAACTCCTGCTCGCGGCTCATGCTGGCGGCCACGGCGGAGGCAGCGTCGGTGCGCAGTACCCAACGCTGCGGCACACCGGCTACCTCGGCCTTGAGCAGCCAGTTCTCCTGGATGGCGCCACCGGACAAGCGCTCGCTGTGGGTGATGCGCACCGGCTGGCCGTGCAGGCGCTCCTGTAGATAGGCAGACAGCACCTCATGGGCGTCTGCGACATCGATGCGAGCACTGGCGTGCTGCGCGTTTTGACTGCTTGGCATGGTCGGTCCAACTCACTGTTCACACGTGCCAAGGGCATAGCAAGATGGTTGCCAGGTTGTGCCTTATCCTATAAATGCTCTAAAAATCAGTGCATTGGAATTAATTCTCGAGCATGTGAAGCGTGTTTTTGTGCAGACGTGAACAGCGTTGTTTCAAAGATGAAACCGCTGTTCATTCCTGCGCTCGACAGACGATTTTCATTGCCGGTGAGATCGAGCGCCGCCCGCGCGGCGCATCGCGAGC
>NZ_BBIV01000013.1 GCF_000730665.1 Pseudomonas plecoglossicida NBRC 103162 = DSM 15088 | reverse complement strand
CGATAGGACCCTCGAACACCCTATAATGCCCGCCTGTTGCCCACGAGACCCATCATGAGCGCCATCCACATCAAGTACCCCGCCCTGACCTTCAAGGCCGGCCAGCGCGCCCTGCGCCAGATCCGCGAGCGTGGCTTGCGGGCCGAGGACGTCGGCGTATTGCCAGGCGCCGCCGGTGGACCGAAACCGTTGGGTATCCAGGGCCTGGACCTGGCGCTGTTCGGTGAGTGGTTGCCGTCGGCACCGCGCCAGCGTGCGTTGATCGGCGCCTCGATCGGCTCCTGGCGCTTCGCCAGTGCCTGCCTGGACGATCCGCTGGCGGGCATCCGCCGGCTGGGTGAACTGTACACCGAGCAGGATTTCGCGATTGCCGAAAGCCGGCGCCTGGGTGACGAACTGCTGGAGCTGATTGCCACCGGGCGGCTGCATGAACGCCTGCAAGCCTTGTAGCGGTCATGCTGGTAGAATCGCCTCCAGTAATGATTCCTACAGAGTTCTGACAGCGTGGAAATTTTCAAAGAGTTCACATTCGAATCGGCCCATCGCCTGCCCCACGTGCCTGCCGGGCACAAGTGCGGCCGCCTGCACGGCCACTCGTTCAAGGTCGGCCTGCACCTGACCGGCCCGCTGGACCCACACACCGGCTGGATCCGCGACTTCGCCGAGGTCAAGGCGATCTTCAAGCCGATCTACGAGCAGCTGGACCACAACTACCTGAATGACATTCCCGGGTTGGAGAACCCCACCAGCGAAGTGATCGCCAAGTGGATCTGGGAGCAGGTCAAGCCGCTGATGCCGGAATTGTCGAAGGTGCGCATTCACGAGACCTGCACCAGCGGGTGTGAATACACCGGGGATTGATCCGGCATCTCGTTGACATCATCGCGGGCAAGCCCGCTCCTACAGGTACACCACTGACCTGTAGGAGCGGGCTTGCCCGCGATGAGGCCCGCACAGTCACAACAGAACCTCAGCCCTGTTGCCCATTTCCCAGGGCATCCCGCAAGAACCCTGGCGCGATATAGCGCTGGTAATGCGCCTCTGAAAGCAGGAAGAACTCGCGGTCGATGGCATCGCGCAACTGTGGCAGCTCCCAGTCGCGAAACTCCGGCAGCAAGACCATGCCGTAGGCTTCCAGGTCACGAATCATCCGCGCTCCGCGGGCAATCAGCTGATACGCCCAGCAATACTCTGACTGCTGCTCGACGAAGCGGATCGACCGTTGCTGCAGTTGCTGGCGCAACAGGCCTTTGTCGAACACCTCGAGCTTGGCCATCATCACCTGCACCAGCAGTTGCTCCAGGCGCAGCCACACGGCGCGTTTCTGATCGTCGTCGTAACCGTTCCAGTGAATCACTTCATGGTGGAAACGCTTGCAGCCACGGCACACCGTGTCTCCATACACCGTGGAGCAAAGGCCGACGCAAGGGGTCTTGATGGACTGGTTGGACATGAAAAACAACAGTTTGGCGGTGGAACACCGGCCCATGTTAGCCCTTTGTCTAACCAGGGTCACCCGTTAAAGTCTCGTCCAGCGCCTTACCTTCCACAAATTTTTGCCGTAGAATCATCCGGCCTTTTCAAAGGCAACAATGTCCGTTGGAAGCTGTTTTCAAAGCGTCACGAGCACAGTCAATCCGGTAGAACGGCGTTGGCCCGGGTCATGCCCCCTCGCATACCCGTGCCAGCCCTCATCAGCTCCCCGTTCTGCAGGCGTAAAACTTTGAAAGCAGCTTCTGTAAGGATTCTCTGCGACCCTGGCTGGGCGGCTCACAAAGCCGTTGTAGCGCATGGGTGCATGGAATGCTGGATGAGCGTCCCGGACTCCCTTTAGGGACCACTGATGAGGGTAATAACTGTGCTTGAAGCCTACCGCAAACACATCGAAGAGCGTGCCGCCCTGGGTATCGTGCCCCAGCCGCTGAACGCCGAACAAACTGCAGGCCTGGTCGAGCTGCTGAAAAACCCGCCGGCCGGCGAAGAAGCCTTCCTCGTAGACCTGATCACCAACCGCGTTCCGCCAGGCGTGGACGAAGCTGCCTACGTCAAGGCCGCCTTCCTGTCCGCCGTGGCCAAGGGCGAAGCCAAGTCGCCGCTGATCGACCGCAAGCACGCTGCCGAGCTGCTGGGCACCATGCAAGGTGGCTACAACATCGAGACGCTGGTCGCGCTGCTGGATGACGCCGAACTGGGCGCCGTCGCGGCCGAACAGCTCAAGCACACCCTGCTGATGTTCGACGCCTTCCACGATGTGGCCGAAAAAGCCAAGGCGGGCAACGTCCACGCCAAGGCCGTGCTGGACTCGTGGGCTGCCGGCGAGTGGTTCACCTCGCGCCCGGCCATCGCCGACAAGTACACCCTGACCGTGTTCAAGGTGCCTGGCGAAACCAACACCGACGACCTGTCCCCTGCCCCGGACGCCTGGTCGCGCCCTGACATCCCGCTGCACGCCCTGGCCATGCTGAAAATGGCCCGTGACGGCATCGAGCCCCAGCAGCCAGGTTCGGTCGGCCCGCTGGCCCAGATCGAAGCGGTCAAGGCCAAGGGCTTCCCGGTCGCCTACGTCGGTGACGTGGTCGGTACCGGTTCCTCGCGCAAATCCGCCACCAACTCGGTGCTGTGGTTCTTCGGCGACGACATCCCGAACGTGCCGAACAAGCGCGCCGGTGGTTTCTGCTTCGGCACCAAGATCGCCCCGATCTTCTACAACACCATGGAAGACGCCGGCGCCCTGCCGATCGAATTCGACTGCACCAACCTGGCCATGGGCGACGTCATCGACGTCTACCCGTTCAAGGGTGAAGTACGCCGTCACGGCAGCGACGAACTGGTCACCAGCTTCCAGCTGAAAACCGAAGTCCTGCTGGATGAAGTCCGCGCTGGCGGCCGTATCCCGCTGATCGTCGGCCGTGGCCTGACCGAGAAAGCCCGTGCCGAACTGGGCCAGGGCCCATCGGACCTGTTCAAGAAGCCGGAGCAGCCTGCCGACACCGGCAAGGGCTTCACCCTGGCGCAGAAGATGGTCGGCCGTGCCTGCGGTCTGGCGGAAGGCCAGGGCGTTCGCCCAGGCGCCTACTGCGAGCCGAAGATGACCACCGTCGGCTCCCAGGACACCACTGGCCCGATGACCCGCGACGAGCTCAAAGACCTGGCGTGCCTGGGCTTCTCCGCCGACCTGGTCATGCAGTCGTTCTGCCACACCGCGGCTTATCCGAAGCCGATCGACGTCAACACCCACCACACCCTGCCAGACTTCATCCGCACCCGTGGCGGCGTGTCGCTGCGTCCGGGCGACGGCATCATCCACAGCTGGCTGAACCGCATGCTGATGCCTGACACCGTGGGCACCGGTGGCGACTCGCACACCCGCTTCCCGATCGGCATCTCGTTCCCGGCCGGTTCCGGCTTGGTGGCCTTCGCCGCCGCCACCGGCGTCATGCCGCTGGACATGCCCGAGTCGATCCTGGTGCGTTTCAAGGGCAAACTGCAGCCTGGCATCACCCTGCGTGACCTGGTCCATGCCATCCCTTACTACGCCATCCAGAAGGGCCTGCTGACCGTCGAGAAGAAAGGCAAGAAGAACGCCTTCTCCGGCCGCATCCTGGAAATCGAAGGCCTGGACGACCTGACCGTCGAGCAAGCGTTCGAGCTGTCCGACGCTTCGGCTGAGCGTTCCGCTGCCGGTTGCACCATCAAGCTGCCAGAGAAGGCCATCGCCGAGTACCTGCAGTCCAACATCACCCTGCTGCGCTGGATGATCGGCGAAGGCTACGGCGATGCCCGCACCCTGGAGCGCCGCGCCCAGGCCATGGAAGCCTGGCTGGCCAAGCCTGAGCTGCTGTCGGCCGACGCCGATGCCGAATACGCCGAAATCATCGAGATCGACCTGGCCGACGTCAAGGAGCCTGTGCTCTGCGCGCCGAACGACCCGGACGATGCCCGCCTGCTGTCGACCGTACAGGGCGAGAAGATCGACGAAGTGTTCATCGGTTCGTGCATGACCAACATCGGTCACTTCCGCGCTGCCGGCAAGCTGCTGGACAAGGTCAAGGGTGGTATTCCGACCCGTCTGTGGCTGGCTCCGCCAACCAAGATGGACGCTCATCAGCTGACCGAAGAAGGCTACTACGGCATCTACGGCAAGGCCGGTGCGCGCATGGAAATGCCAGGCTGTTCGCTGTGCATGGGTAACCAGGCACGTGTGCAGACCGGTTCGACCGTGGTCTCCACTTCGACCCGCAACTTCCCGAACCGTCTGGGCGACGCCACCAACGTGTACCTGGCATCGGCCGAGCTGGCTGCTGTCGCTTCGATCATCGGCAAGCTGCCGACCGTCGAAGAGTACATGCAGTACGCGAAAGACATCGACAGCATGGCTGCCGACGTCTACCGCTACCTGAGCTTCGACCAGATCGCCGAGTTCCGCGAAGCGGCTGCCAACGCCAAGATCCCGGTGGTTCAGGCGTAAGCTGAGTTGTAAGGTGTAAAAAAAGCCCTGGCAGAAATGCCGGGGTTTTTTTATGGCTCTTTCGGGCCCTATCGCCGGCAAGCCGGCGATAGGGCCGGTGAAGCCAGCCTAGATCACAAACAGATCCACAAACCTGTGCACTGCCGTGCCCTCCAGCGCCTGCTGGTCCTTGCACAAGGCAAAAATCGCCTCACAGCGCTGCCGCGCAAAGCGTGTCGCCAGGTTCTCGCGGAATTTCGCCTCCAGCAAGGGTATGCCCTCCTCCCGCCGACGCCGGTGCCCAAGCGGATACTCCACCACCACCTGTTCGGTACTACTGCCATCCTTGAAGAACACCTGCAACGCATTGGCAATCGAGCGCTTGTCCGGTTCCAGGTACTCGCGACTGAAGCGCGGATCCTCCACCACTTCCATCTTCTCGCGCAGCCGGTCGATGCTCGGGTGCGCCGCATGGAACGCATCCTCGTAATCCTCGGCCTCCAGGCGCCCGAAGATCAGCGGTACCGCCACCATGTACTGCAGGCAGTGGTCGCGGTCGGCGGCATTGGCCAGCGGGCCGACCTTGGAAATGATGCGGATCGCTGACTCTTGAGTAGTAATGACGATGCGGTCGATCTCATGCAGGCGATTGCGCACCTTTCGGTGCAGCAGCAGCGCCGCCTCGCAGGCGGTCTGGGCGTGGAACTCGGCGGGGAAGCTGATCTTGAACAGCACGTTTTCCATCACGTAGCTGGCCAGGGGCTGTGGCAGCCGCAGTTCGTGCTGCCCGGCCGGCTTGAGCGCCAGGTCCTTGTTGGTGTGGCTGAACGACACGTCGTAGAACCCCCACTGCGACGCCGTGAGCACGCCGGGCACCCCCATTTCGCCACGCAGGGCGATATCGGCCAGGCGCACGCCGCGGCTCGACGCATCACCCGCAGCCCACGACTTGCGCGAGCCCGCGTTAGGCGCATGGCGGTAGGTACGCAGCGCCTGGCCGTCGACGAATGCATGGGACAACGCCGAGAGCAGTTGCTCGCGGCTGGCCCCCATCAGCTTGGCGCAGACTGCAGTGGACGCCACCTTGACCAGTATCACGTGGTCCAGGCCCACCCGATTGAAGGCGTTCTCCAGCGCCAGCACGCCCTGGATCTCGTGGGCCATGACCATGGCTTCGAGCACTTCGCGCATCAGCAGCGGGGCTTCGCCATTGGCCACGTGTTTTTGCGACAGGTGATCGGCCACCGCCAGGATCCCACCCAGGTTGTCGGAGGGGTGACCCCACTCGGCCGCCAGCCAGGTGTCGTTGTAGTCCAACCAGCGCACGGTGCAACCAATGTCCCAGGCGGCCTTGACCGGGTCGAGGCGGTAGGCGGTGCCGGGCACACGGGCGCCGTTGGGGACCACGGTTCCTTCGACGATCGGGCCGAGGTGTTTGCTGCATTCGGGGAAGCGCAGGGCCAGCAGGCCACAGCCAAGGGTGTCGATCAGGCAGTTGCGTGCAGTGTCCAGTGCCTCGGGGGATTCGACCTCATAGGTGAGGACGTAGTCGGCGAGTGTCTGCAGCACCCGGTCGTAGTCCGGGCGGTCGTTCAGGTCCACGTTGGCGCTCATCTTCAGCTCCTGTGAATGGGGGCTGCCGCGCAGCCCTTTGGCGACACAAGGTCGCTCCTACAGGTAATCGCGTACCGCTGTAGGAGCGGCCTTGTGTCGCGAAAGGGCCGCTCAGCAGCCCCAATCATCGAAAGCCGAGCGCCGTTGGTGCGTCAGAAGCTGTCGCCAGGCACCCTCACCCAGCCTTCCATCAGCACGCGAGCACTGCGGCTCATGATTGCCTTGGTCACCGTCCACTCGCCATTCACCTGACGCGCCTCGGCACCAACGCGCAAGGTGCCGGACGGATGCCCGAAACGCACGGCGCTGCGTTCGCCCCCGCCAGCGGCGAGGTTGACCAGGGTGCCAGGAATGGCAGCGGCGGTACCGATCGCCACCGCGGCAGTGCCCATCATTGCGTGGTGCAGCTTGCCCATGGACAGCGCACGCACCAGCAGGTCGATGTCACTTGCCGCGACAGCCTTGCCACTGGACGCAGTGTAGGTGCTTGGTGGCGCAACGAAAGCGACCTTGGGCGTGTGCTGACGCCCGGCAGCCTGGTCGACGTTCTCGATCAGGCCCATGCGCACGGCGCCATAGGCGCGGATCGTCTCGAAACGCAGCAGCGCCTGCGGATCACCATTGATGGCGTCCTGCAGCTCGGTGCCGGTGTAGCCGATATCGGCGGCGTTGACGAAGATGGTCGGGATGCCGGCATTGATCAGCGTGACCTTGAAGCAGCCGACACCTGGCACGTCCAGCTCATCCACCAGGTTACCGGTGGGGAACATGGCGCCACCGTCACCGTCTTCGTCGGCAGCCGGATCGAGGAACTCGAGCTGCACTTCGGCCGCTGGGAAGGTGACACCGTCGAGTTCGAAGTCGCCGGTTTCCTGCACTTCACCTTCGGTCATCGGCACGTGGGCGATGATGGTCTTGCCGATATTGGCCTGCCAGATGCGCACGGTGGCGATGCCGTTGCGCGGAAGGCGCGCCGGGTCGACCAGGCCGCTGCTGATGGCGTAGGAACCGACAGCGGCGGACAGGTTGCCGCAGTTGCCGCTCCAGTCGACGAATGCCTTGTCGATGGAGACCTGGCCGAACAGGTAGTCGACATCGTGGTCGGGCTTGCTGGCGGGCGAGAGGATCACGGTCTTGCTGGTGCTCGACGTGGCGCCGCCCATGCCGTCGATCTGCTTGCCGTAAGGATCCGGGCTGCCGATCACCCGCAGCAGCAGGGCATCACGGGCCGGGCCAGGAACCTGGGCGGTTTCGGGGAGATCTTGCAGGCGGAAGAACACGCCCTTGCTGGTGCCGCCACGGATATAGGTGGCAGGGACTTTGATCTGGGGTACATGTGGCATCGGGTGATTCCTGTCTTGAAGGTAAGTTGCCGCTTGGGGGCGCTGCGCCCCCATCGCTGGCAAGCCAGCTCCCACAGGTACAGCGCTCGCCTCAAAGGCAGTGCAATCCCAGTGGGAGCCGGCTTGCCGGCGATGGGCTGCAAAGCAGCCCCGCTACCCCTTAGGCCGAGGCCTCGAGGAAGTCCTGGGCAAAGCGCTGCAGCACCCCGCCGGCCTCGTAGATCGACACTTCCTCCGCGGTATCCAGGCGACAGGTCACCGGCACCTCGATGCGCTCACCGTTGGCGCGCGTGACCACCAGGGTCAGGGTCGCACGCGGGGTACGCGCACCCAGCACGTCGTAGGTTTCGCTGCCATCGAGCTCCAGGGTCTTGCGGTCGGTCCCCGGTTTGAACTCCAGCGGCAGCACGCCCATGCCCACCAGGTTGGTGCGGTGGATGCGCTCGAAGCCTTCGGCAACGATCGCCTCGACACCCGCCAGGCGCACGCCCTTGGCCGCCCAGTCGCGGGACGAACCCTGGCCGTAGTCGGCACCGGCGACGATGATCAGCGGCTGCTTGCGCTCCATGTAGGTCTCGATGGCTTCCCACATGCGGGTTACCTTGCCTTCCGGCTCGATGCGCGCCAGCGAGCCCTGCTTCACGCTGCCGTCTTCCTTGCGCACCATTTCGTTGAACAGCTTGGGGTTGGCGAAGGTGGCGCGCTGCGCAGTCAGGTGGTCGCCACGGTGGGTCGCGTAGGAGTTGAAGTCTTCCTCCGGCAGGCCCATTTTCGCCAGGTACTCGCCCGCCGCGCTGTCGAGCATGATGGCGTTGGACGGCGACAGGTGGTCGGTGGTGATGTTGTCCGGAAGTACCGCCAGCGGGCGCATGCCACGCAGGGTGCGCTCACCGGCCAGGGCGCCTTCCCAGTACGGCGGACGGCGAATGTAGGTGCTCATCGGACGCCAGTCGTACAGCGGCGCCACTTTCGGCCCACGGTCTTGCTCGATGGCGAACATCGGGATGTAGACCTTGCGGAACTGCTCGGGCTTGACCGCCGCACGCACCACCGCATCGATCTCCTCGTCGCTCGGCCAGATGTCCTTGAGGCGGATTTCCTTGCCATCGACCACGCCCAGCACATCCTTTTCGATGTCGAAGCGGATGGTGCCGGCAATGGCGTAGGCCACTACCAGTGGCGGCGAGGCGAGGAACGCCTGCTTGGCATAGGGGTGGATACGCCCGTCGAAGTTGCGGTTGCCCGACAGCACGGCGGTGGCGTACAGGTCGCGGTCGATGATCTCCTGCTGGATCACCGGGTCCAGCGCGCCGGACATGCCGTTGCAGGTGGTGCAGGCGAAGGCGACGATGCCGAAGCCCAGTTGCTCCAGTTCCTTCTCCAGGCCCGCCTCTTCCAGGTACAGCTGCACGGCCTTGGAACCCGGGGCCAGGGACGACTTGACCCACGGCTTGCGGCTCAGGCCGAGCTTGTTGGCGTTGCGCGCCATCAGGCCGGCGGCGATCACGTTGCGCGGGTTGCTGGTGTTGGTGCAGCTGGTGATGGCGGCGATGATCACCGCGCCGTCAGGCATCTGCCCAGGCACTTCTTCCCAGGCGCCAGCGATGCCCTTGGCCGCCAGGTCGCTGGTGGCGACACGGGCATGCGGGTTGGACGGGCCGGCCATGTTACGTACCACGCTCGACAGGTCGAACTGCAGCACACGCTCGTACTCGGCCTTGGCCAGGCTGTCGGCCCACAGGCCGGTTTCCCTGGCGTAGGTTTCCACCAGCTTGACCTGCTGCTCTTCGCGGCCGGTCAGCTTGAGGTAGTCGATGGTTTGCTGGTCGATGGCGAACATGGCGGCGGTGGCGCCGTATTCCGGAGCCATGTTGGAGATGGTCGCGCGGTCGCCCAGGGTCAGGGCACGCGCGCCTTCGCCGTAGAACTCCAGATACGCACCCACCACTTTCTGCTTGCGCAGGAATTCGGTCAGGGCCAGCACCAGGTCGGTGGCGGTGATGTTCGGCGCCAGCTTGCCAGTCAGCTCGACGCCGACGATTTCCGGCAGGCGCATCCAGGAGGCACGGCCGAGCATGACGTTCTCGGCTTCGAGGCCGCCGACGCCGATGGCGATCACGCCCAGGGCGTCGACATGCGGGGTGTGGCTGTCAGTACCGACGCAGGTGTCCGGGTAGGCGACGCCGCGGTCGTTGTGGATCACCGGCGACATCTTCTCCAGGTTGATCTGGTGCATGATGCCGTTGCCGGGCTGGATCACGTCGACGTTCTTGAACGCCTTCTTGGTCCAGTTGATGAAGTGGAAGCGGTCTTCGTTGCGACGGTCTTCGATGGCGCGGTTCTTTTCGAACGCTTGCGGGTCGAAACCACCGCACTCGACGGCCAGGGAGTGGTCGACGATCAGCTGCACCGGCACCACCGGGTTGACCTGGGCCGGGTCGCCGCCTTTGTCGGCAATGGCGTCACGCAGGCCGGCGAGGTCGACCAGGGCGGTCTGGCCGAGGATGTCGTGGCACACCACGCGGGCCGGGAACCAGGGGAAGTCGAGGTCGCGCTTGCGCTCGATCAGCTGGCCGAGCGAGGCGTCGAGGGTGGCCGGGTCGCAGCGGCGCACCAGGTTTTCAGCGAGCACGCGAGAGGTGTATGGCAGGCCGTCGTAGGCGCCGGGCTTGATCGCCTCGACCGCGGCGCGGGCGTCGAAATAGTCCAGGTCGGTGCCTGGCAGGTTCTTGCGAAATGCAGTGTTCATATCGTTATCAGGCTCGGTCACGGTGCGGTCGTGGAATGTGTAGCGCTGGGTTGTCTGTTCCGGCCTCATCGCCGGCTTGCCGGCGATGAGGCCAGCACAGCCAGACTCACTGTTCGAATCAGCGCTGCTCGATCGGCACGAACTGGCGCTGTTCGACGCCGACATACTCGGCGCTCGGACGGATGATACGGTTGTTGGCGCGCTGCTCGAACACGTGCGCCGCCCAGCCGGTCAGGCGCGAGCAGACGAAGATCGGGGTGAACAGCTTGGTCGGGATGCCCATGAAGTGGTACGCCGAGGCATGGTAGAAGTCGGCGTTCGGGAACAGGCGCTTCTGCTCCCACATGGTCTTGTCGATGGCTTCGGAGACCGGGTACAGGACCTTGTCACCGACTTCGTCGGCAAGTTGCTTCGACCAGCCCTTGATCACCTCGTTGCGCGGGTCGGACTCTTTGTAGATCGCGTGGCCGAAGCCCATGATCTTGTCCTTGCGCTCGAGCATGCGCAGCAGCTCGGCAGTGGCTTCCTGCGGGCTCTGGAAGCGTTCGATCAGCTCCATGGCCGCTTCGTTGGCGCCGCCGTGCAGCGGGCCGCGCAGCGAGCCGATGGCAGCGGTGATGCACGAGTACAGGTCGGACAGGGTCGAGGCGCAGACGCGGGCAGTGAAGGTCGAGGCGTTGAATTCGTGCTCGGCGTACAGGATCAGCGAGACGTTCATCACCTTGACGTGCAGCTCGCTCGGCTTCTTGCCGTGCAGCAGGTGCAGGAAGTGGCCGCCAAGGGTGTCTTCGTCGCTGGTGCAGTCGATGCGCACGCCCTGGTGGCTGAAGCGGTACCAGTAGCACATGACGGCCGGGAAAAGCGCCAGCAGGCGGTCGGTCTTCTCGCGCTGCTGCTCGAAGGTCAGCTCGGGCTCCAGAGTGCCGAGCACCGAGCAACCGGTACGCATCACGTCCATCGGGTGAGCATCGGCCGGGATACGCTCGAGCACTTCCTTCAGCGCCTGGGGCAGATCACGCAGACCCTTGAGCTTGCGCTTGTAGTCGGCCAGCTCGGCCTCGGTCGGCAGCTCGCCGTACAGCAGCAGGTAGGCCACTTCTTCGAATTCGGCACCGGCCGCCAGGTCACGGACGTCGTAGCCACGGTAGGTCAAGCCGGCACCGGCCTGGCCAACGGTCGACAGCGCGGTCTGGCCGGCTACCTGGCCGCGAAGGCCTGCGCCGCTGAGTACTTTTGCTTCGGCCATGGTGTTTCTCCTTTCTTGAATTTGTTATGGAATCTTTCAAGCTAATTCGGGGTGTCGTGTCCGGCCCTATCGCCGGCAAGCCGGCTCCTGCACCTGTGGGAGCCGGCTTGCCGGCGATGAGGCCAGCACAGGCTCAGCCTTTCTTCTGCGCGAACAACGCATCCAGGCTCTGCTCAAAGGCGTGGTAGCCGATGGCATCGTAGAGCTCCATGCGAGTCTGCATGGTGTCGACCACGTTCTTCTGGGTGCCGTCACGGCGCAGCGCGGTGTAGACGTTCTCGGCCGCCTTGTTCATCGCGCGGAATGCCGACAGCGGGTACAGCACCAGCGATACGTCGACCTCGGCGAGCTCCTGGGTGGTGTACAGCGGGGTGGCACCGAACTCAGTGATGTTGGCCAGGATCGGCGCCTTCACGCGGTCAGCGAAGGTCTTGTACATCTGCAGTTCGGTGATGGCTTCAGGGAAGATCATGTCAGCGCCGGCTTCGATGCAGGCGGCGGCACGATCCAGTGCGGCGTTCAGGCCTTCGACGGCCAGGGCATCGGTACGCGCCATGATCACGAAACTGTCGTCGGTACGGGCATCGACTGCAGCCTTGATACGGTCGACCATCTCCTGCTGGGTGACGATCTCCTTGTTCGGGCGGTGGCCACAGCGCTTGGCGCCGACCTGGTCCTCGATATGGATGGCGGCAGCACCGAACTTGCACATCGAGCGCACGGTGCGGGCAACGTTGAAGGCCGAGGCACCGAAGCCGGTGTCGACATCCACCAGCAGCGGCAGGTCGCAGACATCGGTGATGCGGCGCACGTCGGTCAGGACGTCGTCCAGACCAGTGATGCCCAGGTCAGGCAGGCCCAGGGAGCCGGCGGCGACACCGCCACCGGAGAGGTAGATGGCCTTGAAGCCGGCGCGCTTGGCCAGCAGGGCGTGGTTGGCGTTGATGGCACCAACCACTTGCAGTGGATGTTCAGCGGCAACGGCATCGCGGAAACGCTGACCGGGGGTCTTCACACTCATTTCTCACCTCGTGGGCTGTTGTTCTGAGCGTCCAGATAGTGACGCTCGATATTGCGCTTGGATGCACCGATGTGACGGCGCATCAGGAGTTCGGCCAACTCGCCGTCACGGTCGGCGATGGCATCGAGAATGCGGTGGTGTTCGGAAAAGGCCTGGCGTGGCCGATTGGGCGTGGCGGAGAACTGGATCCGGTACATGCGCACCAGCTGGTACAGCTCGCCGCAAAGCATCTTGACCAAGGTCTGGTTGCCGCTACCCTGAATGATCCGGTAGTGGAAGTCGTAGTCGCCTTCCTGCTGGTAGTAGCCCCGCCCGGCCTGGAACGCGGCGTCGCGCTCATGGGTGTCGAGCACCCGGCGCAATTCCTCGATGTCGGCCTGGCTCATGCGCTCGGCAGCCAGGCGGCAGGCCATGCCTTCGAGCGACTCGCGGATTTCGTACAGTTCGATCAGCTCAGAATGATTGAGCGAAACCACCCGCGCCCCGACATGCGGCACCCGCACCAGCAGGCGCTGGCCTTCGAGGCGGTGAATGGCCTCGCGCAGCGGGCCGCGGCTGATGCCGTAGGTGCGCGCCAGTTCAGGCTCGGAGATCTTGCTGCCCGGGGCGATCTCACCTTTGACGATGGCCGCCTGGATACGCCGGAAGACGTTCTCGGACAAGGTTTCCGTTTCGTCTGTGGGTGCGGGGCTTGGGGCGCTGAGGTCCAGCATATTGTCGACACCTTGCTAATCACTGGGGCAGAAATTAGCGAATTCAGCTTCGACAGTCAAAGACAAAATGAATATTGTCGACAATCGTCTAAGAACGAACTTACACAGCCGATGCGCTGTCAGATCGCGATGCGCTGGCGTCAAGCCATCGTCGTGATAGAATGCCGCGCCGCCGAAGTATGGATAGTGTGTTTGTCATCAATTCATGTTGTTGACAGTTAACGAGGAAGCTTGCGCAACCGTTGCCAGTCGCCTTGCCCCGAACCCTGCACAGCACCGCACCAGGATTATGAGACTTACACCCGCCTTAATGCTGTTATGCCTGACCCTGCTGCCGGCCTTTGGCCAGGCGGCAGGCAAGACCGTTTACGGCCTGAACGAATACGCCAGCCTTGGCGACCTCGACCTCGAGGTGGCCGCCAAGCTCGACACCGGCGCCAAGACCGCCTCCCTGAGCGCCCGCGACATCAAGCGTTTCAAGCGCAACGGTGAAAGCTGGGTGCGCTTCTACCTGGCCATCGACGCCGCCCATTCGCACCCGATCGAGCGCCCGCTGGCCCGGGTGAGCAAGATCAAGCGCCGGGCAGGCGACTATGATGCAGAGTCAGGCAAGGCCTACACCGCCCGCCCGGTCATCGAACTCGACATCTGCATGGGCCAGGCCCGGCGCACCATCGAAGTCAACCTCACCGACCGCAGCGCGTTCCAGTTCCCGCTGCTGATCGGCTCCGAGGCGCTCAAGCACTTCGACGCGCTGGTCGACCCAAGCCTTAAATACGCGGCCGGCAAACCTGCCTGTGCCACCGAAGCTCCCAAAGCAGAGTAATCCCGATGCGCTCTCTTACCCTCCATCTGAAAGTCCTGATCACCGTCCTGGTGTTGCTGGGCGTGGCGGTCACGGCTTATCAGATCTTCTTCCTCGGCATCCCGGTGACCGAGGATGAAACCGACGACCTGTGGAACATCGACGCCAAGGTCGAATTCGTCGCCAGCACCAAGGACCCGGTCAAGGTGCAGATGTTCGTGCCGCCGCTGAACCGCGACTATGTCAGCCTCAACGAGAGCTTCATCTCCAACAATTATGGGGTCAGCGTCAACCGCGCCGACGGCAACCGCAAGGTGACCTGGTCGGCCCGCCGCGCCAGCGGCAACCAGACCCTGTACTACCGCCTGGTGCTGACCAAGCGCTACAGCAACGAAAAGACCACCATCAAGGGTGCGACCTTCCGTGACAGCCTGGCGGTCGAGGGCCCCGAGAAGATTGCCGCCGAAGCCCTGATGGCGCCGATCCGCCAGCATTCGGCCGACGTCGAGACCTTCGTCAGCGAAACCATCAAGCGGGTCAATAACCTCAACGACGACAACGTCAAGCTGCTGCTGGCCGGCGACACTTCGTCCTTGAAGAAAGCCCAGGTCATCGACCTGCTGCTGTCCATCGCCCACGTGCCGATGGAGAAGGTGCACACCATCCGCCTGGTCGCCGACACCCCGCAGACCCCTGAGCTGTGGCTGCGCAGCTTCAACGGCACCGACTGGCTGTACTTCAACCCGGACACCGGCGAACAGGGCCTGCCGAGCGACCGCCTGCTGTGGTGGACCGGTGACGACAACCTGATCACCGTCGATGGTGGCAAGAAGGCCAACGTCACCTTCAGCATGAACAACAGCGAGATGAACGCCATCCGCCTGGCCAAGCTGACCGACGAGAACACCGACGCCGACTTCCTCGAGTACTCGCTGTACGGCCTGCCGCTGCAGACCCAGCAGACCTTCATGATCATGGTGATGATCCCGATCGGCGTGCTGGTGATCCTGGTCCTGCGCAACCTGATCGGCATCCAGACCCTGGGTACCTTCACCCCGGTACTGATCGCCCTGGCCTTCCGTGAAACCCAGCTGGGCTTCGGCATCGTGCTGTTCACGGTGATCACCGCGCTGGGGCTGTCGCTGCGCTCGTACCTGGAGCACCTGAAGCTGCAGATGCTGCCACGCCTGTCGGTGGTACTGACCTTCGTCGTGGTGCTGATTGCCGCCATCAGCCTGTTCAGCCACAAGCTGGGCCTGGAGCGGGGCCTGTCGGTGGCGCTGTTCCCGATGGTGATCCTGACCATGACCATCGAACGCCTGTCGATCACCTGGGAAGAGCGCGGTGGCGGCCATGCCATGAAAGTGGCCATCGGCACCCTGTTCGCCGCGTCGCTCGCGCACCTGCTGATGATGGTGCCGGAGCTGGTGTACTTCGTCTTCACCTTCCCGGCAGTGCTGCTGATCCTGGTGGGCTTCATGCTGGCGATGGGTCGCTACCGCGGCTACCGCCTGACCGAGCTCGTTCGCTTCAAGGCATTCGTGAATAAGGCTGACGCCTGATGTTCGGCCTGATCAAGACCTGGAAAGCCCTGGAGGCCCGGGGCATCATGGGTATCAACCGGCGCAACGCGGACTACGTCCTGAAGTACAACAAGCGCCACCTGTACCCGATCGTCGACGACAAGATCATCACCAAGGAGCGCGCGCTCGCCGCCGGCATCCATGTGCCGGAGATGTACGGCATCATCGAGACCGAAAAGCAGATCGAAAAGCTTCACGAGATCATCGGCGCACGCAACGACTTCGTCATCAAGCCGGCGCAGGGCGCCGGCGGCGACGGCATCCTGGTCATCGCCGACCGCTTCGAGGACCGCTATCGCACCGTGTCGGGCAAGATCATCAGCCACGAGGAAATCGAGCATCAGGTCTCGAGCATCCTCACTGGCCTGTACTCGCTCGGCGGGCACCGCGACCGCGCGCTGATCGAGTACCGGGTCACCCCGGACCAGATCTTCAAGAGCATCAGCTACGAAGGCGTGCCGGACATCCGTATCATCGTGCTGATGGGCTACCCGGTCATGGCCATGCTGCGCCTGCCGACCCGCCAGTCGGGCGGCAAGGCCAACCTGCACCAGGGCGCCATCGGTGTCGGCGTTGACCTGGCAACCGGCGTGACCCTGCGCGGCACCTGGCTGAACAACATCATCAGCAAGCACCCGGACACCACCAACGCGGTGGATGGCGTGCAACTGCCGAACTGGGATGGTTTCATGAAACTGGCAGCCGGTTGCTACGAGCTGTGCGGCCTGGGCTACATCGGCGTGGACATGGTGCTGGACCAGGACAAGGGGCCGCTGATCCTGGAGCTCAATGCCCGTCCCGGCCTGAATATCCAGATCGCCAACGACACCGGGCTGACCCAGCGCACCCATGCCATCGAGGCGCACATCGAGGCGCTGGCCAAGGATGGGGTGACCGAGGATGCCGAACAGCGCGTGCGTGTGGCGCAGGGACTGTTCGGTCACGTGCAGCCGCGCTGACCGCGATGACACAATCGCCGGCAAACCGGCGATTGTGTCAAACGCGATGTTTGAATGTCGCACCAGCGCTAGGCGCTTTTCCTACACAGGTCTACAATCGCCCTCCTCGCTTTTTCATCGCCGTCCACACTGATGCCGACCTGTACGCTCCACCCCCTGCCCTACCAGCCCGACCCAGCCGCCTACTTCGCCCGACTGCGCCGTGCGCCCGGCGCGATTCTGCTCGACAGCGCCCGCCCCGGTGCCGAGCGCGGTCGTTTCGACCTGATCAGCGCCTGGCCGCTGCAGCAGTTGCAGGCCCGGCCCGACGAGGCCGGCCGCAACTTCCTGCAGCGCCTGCGTGACGGCCTGGGGCAATTGGGACAGGCGCAGCTACCCGAGGGCAGTGAGCTACCCTTTGCCGGCGGCCTGATCGGCTACCTGAGCTATGACTTCGGCCGCCGCCTGGAGCACCTGCCCAGCCAGGCTGTCGACGACCTCGGCCTGCCGGACGCACAACTGGGTCTGTATGCCTGGGCCATGGTCACCGACCACCTGCTCGGCAGCAGCCAGCTGGTGTTCCACCCGAGCCTGGCCGGGACGGAACGCGAACGCCTGATCGCCCTGTTCGAACCCAGCGAAAGCACGGCAGTCTGTGACTTCAAGTTGCTTGCCCCCATGCAGGGCGATCTGCAACCCGATGAGTACCAGGCCGCCTTCGATCGCGTTCAGCAGTACATCCAGGCCGGCGACTGCTACCAGATCAACCTCACGCAACGTTTCCGCGCCCCTTGCCTGGGCGACCCGTGGCGCGCCTACCAGGCGCTGCGCAAGGCCTGTCCGACCCCCTTCTCCGGCTACCAGCAACTGGCCGACGGCAGCGCGCTGCTGAGTTTTTCCCCAGAGCGCTTCATCCGCGTCAGCCATGGCCAGGTGGAAACCCGGCCGATCAAGGGCACCCGCCCCCGCTCGGCGGACCCGGCCGAAGACCTGCGCAACGCCGAGGAGCTGCGCCACAGCCCCAAGGACCGCTCGGAAAACCTGATGATCGTCGACCTGCTGCGCAATGACCTGGGGCGCACGTGCGAGATTGGCTCGGTGAAAGTGCCGGAGCTGTTCAGCCTGGAGAGCTACCCCAACGTGCATCACCTGGTCAGCAGCATCACCGGACAACTGGCCGCCAACAAGGATGCGCTGGACCTGATCGGCGACAGCTTCCCTGGCGGGTCGATCACGGGCGCGCCGAAAATCCGCGCCATGCAGATCATCGACGAACTGGAGCCTACCCGACGCGCCCTGTATTGCGGCTCGCTGCTGTACGTGGATGTGCGCGGCGAGATGGACAGCTCGATCGCCATTCGCAGCCTGCTGGTCAAGGATGGGCAGGTCAGTTGCTGGGGTGGCGGCGCGGTGGTGGGCGATTCGGACTGGCAGGCGGAATACGAAGAATCGATCGCCAAGGTGCGGGTGCTGATGGAGACCTTGCAGGGGCTGTAGCCTGTACCGGCGATAGCGCCAGTACAGTCGCTGCAAAGCCCCCAGGCCAGGACGTCTACCCTGCCATTTTTTGTTACCATCAACCCACTACGAGCGCACAGCGCCACAGCCAAGATGGAAACCGCCTGATGAGCCAACCCTTCGACGTCGCCGCCCTGGCCGCGACCTATGCCGACAAGTCCCCGCAGGACATCCTCAAGCTCGCCTTCGAACACTTCGGCGACGATTTGTGGATTTCCTTCAGCGGCGCCGAGGACGTGGTGCTGGTCGACATGGCCTGGAAGCTGAACAAGCAGGTCAAGGTATTCAGCCTCGACACCGGTCGCCTGCACCCGGAGACCTACCGCTTCATCGACCAGGTGCGCGAGCAGTACAACCTGCCTATCGAGATCCTCAGCCCTGACCGCGCCAAGCTTGATCCCTTCGTCAAGGAAAAGGGCCTGTTCAGCTTCTACAAGGACGGCCACGGCGAATGCTGCGGCATCCGCAAGATCGAGCCGCTGCGACGCAAACTCGCCACTGTCAGCGCCTGGGCCACCGGCCAGCGCCGCGACCAGAGCCCCGGCACCCGCAGCCAGGTGGCGGCACTGGAAATCGACAGCGCCTTCTCCACCCCGGAGCACACCCTGTACAAGTTCAACCCGCTGGCACAGATGACCAGCGAGGAAGTCTGGGGCTACATCCGCATGCTCGAGCTGCCGTACAACAGCCTGCACGAGCGCGGCTTCATCAGCATCGGCTGCGAGCCGTGCACACGCCCGGTATTGCCGAACCAGCACGAGCGCGAAGGCCGCTGGTGGTGGGAAGAGTCGACCCAGAAGGAATGCGGGCTGCATGCCGGCAACCTGATCAGCAAGGCTTGAGGAGCAGCTGCAAGCTGCAAGCTGCAAGCTGCAAGCTGCAAGCTACAAGCTACAAGAAAAAAGAGCAGCCCGCGTACGGACTGCTCTTTCTTGAAGCTTACAGCTTGTAGCTTGTAGCTTGTAGCTTGTAGCAGTTTTCAGTGCACCGGCAGTTCGACGCCGTCGAACAGCTCTTCAAGCTCTTGCTTGTTATGGCACTGAATCGCCTTGGCCATCACTTCACGGGTCAGGTGCGGGGCGAACTTCTCGATGAAGTCGCACATGAAGCCGCGCAGGAAGGTGCCGCGGCGGAAGCCGATCTTGGTGATGCTGGCCTCGAACAACTCGCTGGCATCCAGCGCCACCAGGTCACTGTCGAGCTTGCTGTCGACAGCCATCTTGGCCACGATGCCCACGCCCAGGCCCAGGCGCACGTAAGTCTTGATCACGTCGGCGTCGGCCGCGGTGAACACCACCTTCGGCGTCAGGCCGCGGTGGTTGAAGGCCTCGTCCAGTTTGGAACGGCCCGTGAAGCCGAACACGTAGGTCACGATCGGGTACTCGGCGACCGCTTCCAGGGTCAGCTTCGGCAGCTTCGCCAGCGGGTGGCCCTGCGGCACCACCACGCAGCGATTCCACTTGTAGCACGGCATCATGATCAGGTCGCCGAACAACTCCAGCGCCTCGGTGGCGATCGCGAAGTCGACGGTGCCATCGGCGGCCATTTCGGCGATCTGCATGGGCGAACCCTGATGCATGTGCAAGGCCACTTCCGGGTACTGCTTGATGAAGCTGCTGATCACCGGCGGCAATGCATAGCGCGCCTGGGTGTGGGTCGTAGCGATGGACAGCGTACCCTTCTTCTCGTTGGAGAATTCCTGGGCGATCTGCTTGATGCTCTCGACCTTGCGCAGAATCTCGCCAGCGGTGTTGATGATACGCTCGCCGGCGGGAGTGACGCGGGTCAGGTGCTTGCCGCTGCGGGCAAAGACTTCAACGCCCAGCTCATCTTCGAGCAGGCGGATCTGCTTGCTGATACCAGGCTGCGAGGTATACAGACTCTGCGCCGTCGCGGAGACGTTGAGGTCATGGTGCGCCACTTCCCAGATGTAGCGCAGTTGTTGAAGCTTCATAGGTTTCCCTCGAATCGGCGGTAAGTCAGCGGCAGCAGGCAGCGACGAGATATAACTATATTAGTGGTTCTCGAAATAAAACTAGAACTATTTTGTTACATACCCTTCCGGCAACCCCACTTTCAGCTTCACGTTTTCCTACGCCCGAGATGCTGCGAAAGCGGCACCATGTACACCGGGACCGGTGACAGCTGAAGCAGCCGTACCGCCGTTCGCCCGAGCGGCACATCCACCCCGGCCCCGGCGCTATGGCTACCGAAGATCAGCAGATCGACACTCAGCCGCTGCGCCTGCTCAAGGATGACCTGCGACGGATCCCCCTGCCGTACCCGCACTGCCTTGATCACGGCCAGGTCAGCGTCTTCGCCCAGCTCATCACGAAAGTTTTCCAACACACGCTGCTCGATGTTGGCCATCACCGTGTTCACGCCCTCACTGTGCAACTCATCCAGGGTCTGCTCGTCGAGGTAGCTTTGCAGGAGCGATTCGGCGAACTGCCCCATGGGTTCCACTGCGTGGATGACATACAGCTCCGCACCGAAGGTGCGGGCCAAGGCCAAGGCATGCTGCATGACAAAAGGGGCGTAGACACCGAGGTCGGTGGCGTACAGCATGGAGCGGATCATTCGACCTCCTCGACTGCCGTTGCGGCAGAGCAAGCTTCAGCTTAGCAGCGCGCCGGACGCTCGCTTGGCCGTCCGGCGCGCTGCCAGCGCGGCTTGCAGAGGTTTCAGCCGGCCCGATTGGCGCGGTCGATGAACGCCAGCGACTGGTAGAGCATCTGCATGCGCGGCAGGCTGCAGCCGGCTGCGCGCGCCTGTGCCAGCGGCTCGGCATAGATAGCCTGAAGCTCCAGCGGGCGCTGCTCGGTATGGTCGTGATACATGCTCGGCCAATAGTCAGGCATCTTCTCGGTGATGCGGAACAGGTGCTCGGCATAGCCTTCCGGCAGCACATGGCCACAGGCCGCAGCGCCGTGCACCACTTCGGCCATCAAGGCCTGGATCAGCCCACGACTGTCGACATCGGCCATCAGTGGCGTGGTACTGGCGCCCAGCAACACCGACAGGCCATTGTAGGGCACGTTCCACACCAGCTTCTGCCAGCGCGCCTGGGCAAGACTGTCCATTGCCTGGGAATCGATGCCTGCGGCGCGGAACAATCCGGCGCCTTCTTCGACGATGGCAGCCCCACCATCACCCGCAGGCCCGCTGTGATAGCCGAGGTTGACCGCACCCAGCGCCTGGTGACGGATCTCGCCGGGGCCCTGGCGATTGGCGCAAATGAAACACAGGCCACCGAGCAGGTGCAGGTTGTCGGGCAAGGCTGGCCGCAGCTGCTCCTCGGCACCAAGGCCGTTCTGCAACAGCACGACCCTGGCATCGGCCGCGGCGGCCTTGACGATCAGTGGCGCCAGTTCGGCATTGCTGGTGGCCTTGGCACCTACCAGCAACCAGTCGCACGCCGGCATGTCGGCGGCGCTGACATAAGCCTGCACAGGCAACTGCAGCACACCATGCAGTGCGCTATCGAGTTTCAGGCCCTGCTCACGGACCACGGCATACTCGCTGCGCAGCAGGAAATGCACGTCGAAACCCGCACGAGCCAGCATCAACCCATAGAAGCCTCCGATGGCGCCACTGCCGATAATACCGATGCGCGGTTTACGCGGGGTCATGCTGATCTCCTGAATAGTTGTGGATGCGCTTTTTTTACACATATTACAGCTTTATGCGCACCCTATAGCAGCACTGGCCCAAATGCCCAGGGAAAAACCCTGCTACAGCAGGCTCAGGCCATTGTCGCGCCCCCTGTAACGCGCTAAGGTTCGGCTCCCCGCTGCGAACATTCTTGCTGCTGGGCCGCACGGGGATTGCTGGCGGCCGGCACCCGTGACCTGACGAGTAACACGATGGCTGATTTACCGATCGATGACCTTAACGTTGCCTCCAACGAGACCTTGATCACCCCCGATCAGCTCAAGAAGGAAATCCCCCTCAGCGCCAAGGCCCTGCAGACCGTGACTGCTGGCCGCCAAGTCGTGCGCAACATTCTCGACGGCAAGGACCATCGCCTGTTCGTCGTGGTCGGCCCGTGCTCCATTCACGACATCAAGGCCGCGCACGAATATGCCGAACGCCTGAAAGTGTTGGCCGAGGAAGTGTCCGATACGCTTTACCTGGTGATGCGCGTGTACTTCGAGAAACCGCGCACCACGGTCGGCTGGAAAGGCCTGATCAACGATCCGTACCTGGATGACTCGTTCAAGATCCAAGACGGTTTGCACATTGGCCGCCAACTGCTGCTCGACCTGGCCGAAAAGGGCCTGCCGACCGCCACCGAGGCACTCGACCCGATTTCCCCGCAGTACCTGCAGGACCTGATCAGCTGGTCGGCCATCGGCGCCCGCACCACCGAATCCCAGACCCACCGCGAGATGGCCTCGGGCCTGTCCTCGGCGGTCGGCTTCAAGAACGGTACCGATGGCGGCCTGACCGTAGCGATCAACGCCCTGCAATCGGTGTCCAAACCGCACCGCTTCCTCGGCATCAACCAGGAAGGCGGAGTCTCCATCGTTACCACCAAGGGCAACCCGTACGGGCACGTGGTGCTGCGCGGCGGCAACGGCAAGCCGAACTACGATTCGGTCAGCGTCGCCCTGTGCGAGCAGGACCTGGCCAAGGCCAAGATCAAGCCGAACATCATGGTCGACTGCAGCCACGCCAACTCCAACAAGGACCCGGCACTGCAACCTCTGGTCATGGAGAACGTCGCCAACCAGATCCTCGAAGGCAACCAGTCGATCATCGGCCTGATGGTCGAGAGCCACCTGAACTGGGGCTGCCAGTCGATTCCGAAGAACCTGGACGAATTGCAGTACGGCGTTTCGATCACCGATGCCTGCATCGACTGGTCGGCCACCGAGAAAACCCTGCGCAGCATGCACGCCAAGCTCAAGGACGTACTGCCTCAGCGCAAGCGCGGCTGATCAAAAAAAACAGGGCCGCTTCACGCCCCTCTGCCGACTTGCGGCGCGGGACGTGAAGCGGCCCTGTTTTTTTTCAAGGACTCAGGCCTTGCTCGAATGGCGCTGCTGGCGCTCCATGTAGCGCTCCACATACGAGCAGGAAGGAATCACCGTGTAGCCCATCTGGTCGGCGTACTCCAGGGCCTTTTCGGTCAGCGCGGCAGCGATCCCGCGGCCGCGCAGGGCGTTGGGCACGAAGGTGCGATAAATGTCCAGCGTCTGCTTGCCCAGGTCCATGTACGTCAGGTAGGCACGATGACCGTCCACGCTGGTCTCGAACTGATGACCGGCCTGGTCATGGTGGATGGTCAGCGCTTCATTCATCACTACTCCTCGCAGGCCTTTTCGGCAGACCCTTACCTTAACCGATGGTGGTTTATCCGGCGAAGGAACCTCTACGCCACCTTTGCCCCCTTTGACCGCAAGCCAATTGCAATGGTTCTGCCGGGTCGGGCACCCCAAATAGTAGGCGCGGCAACCGCGATTGCTCAAGGTGGTGGTGGTTAAAATTTAGCAGGATCGGGCCTTTGCGCCGCTCCCGCCGGACGCACAACAGCAGCCGGATGTTCTAGGGCTAAGACGAGCAGGGACAGTTAAAGTCACCGTTAGTTCAACAAAAAAGTTTCTGTACTACAATCGGTTGCGCCCGCTGTACGTTTTTTTCACAAAAGCGCCGCAAATCTTGTCGGAGCCACCTGCAGCAACATTTTTTTTGCAGTTCTTGCGCTCTGTCAGTTTACTTACTACAAGTAATGGGTACTATGTACGCCGGCCAGTTTCTCTTTTCCGAGAGATGGCTATTTAATAGAAAGTCCTTGAAGGGGAACACGATGAACAACGTTCTGAAATTCTCTGCTCTGGCTCTGGCCGCAGTTCTGGCTACCGGTTGCAGCAGCGTATCCAAAGAAACCGAAGCTCGTCTGACTGCGACTGAAGACGCAGCAGCTCGCGCTCAAGCCCGTGCTGACGAAGCCTACCGTAAGGCTGACGACGCTCTGGCGGCCGCTCAGAAGGCTCAGCAGACCGCTGACGAAGCCAACGAGCGCGCTCTGCGTATGCTGGACAAAGCCAGCCGCAAGTAATAATCCTCACGGATTGTTATGGAGCCGACCCACTTGTGGGTCGGCTTTTTTATTGCCTCGGCAAAAGCGTCTGGCAGATAGCACAAGGCCTGCCCTCGACGTTCAGCCGGGGGCAGGCCTTGATGTAACGCTAGAGCCGTTACTGCAGTTCTGGCGGGATGCTCGAAACCATGGGTGCCGCGCCCTGGTTATTGACCGGCACTGCGATCTCGACAGGCATGCCGTCTTCCGCGGCAACCACATCACGCACCATGTCCCAGTTCATGCGCAGGTTGTTGGCGAGGTCTTCACGCTTGAGCAACGCGTTGATCACCGCCGTA
Organism: Pseudomonas plecoglossicida NBRC 103162 = DSM 15088; assembly: GCF_000730665.1. Lineage (GTDB taxonomy): Bacteria > Pseudomonadota > Gammaproteobacteria > Pseudomonadales > Pseudomonadaceae > Aquipseudomonas > Aquipseudomonas plecoglossicida. The sequence goes on along the minus strand of NZ_BBIV01000013.1, from coordinate 142,236 downwards.
TGCTTGTCGACCACCGACGGGTTGCCGTGATCGTCCAGCGGCGTGTGCGCTTCCAGATAAACCTTGCCAGCACTGATACCGAACTTGTAAGGCTCGTTGATGATGCGCACCGGTGTTCCTACAGGGACCATCTTCGAAAGTTCGAGCACATTGTTGTTGAGCATGCGGAAGCAGCCATGGCTGGTACGCATGCCGATACCGAACTTCTTGTTCGAACCATGAATCAGGTAGCCCGGAACGCCCAGGGTGAACTTGAAGGGGCCCAGCGGGTTGTCTGGACCTGCCGGCACCACGGCGGGCAGGATGTCGCCGTCCGCAGCATGCTCTTTGCGGATCGAGGCAGGCGGCGTCCAGGTCGGGTTCGGCGTCCTGGCGGTAATCTTGGTGTTGGCGATAGGCGAGCCCCACCCTTCACGACCGATGCCCAGGGGGAAGGTATGCACCACGTTCTGCCCTTTCGGGAAGTAGTACAGGCGGTACTCGGCGAGGTTGATGACGATGCCTTCACGCGGACCCGGCGGCAGGATGTAGCGGGTCGGCAGGATGATTTCGGTGCCGGCGCCCGGCAACCAGGGGTCGACACCCGGGTTGGCGGCGATCATCTCCAGGTAGCCAAGGTCGTTGGCGGTGCCGATGTCGGCGAAGGTGTCCTCGTACTTGGCCTTGATCACCTGTACCTGGCCAACGATGTCTTCACCGGGTGGCGGCAGGGGCAGCTCCAACGCGACGGCGGGGCCCGCAACCAGCAGGGCGGCCAGGGTCAGGCAACGGGTGACGGCGGGAAAGCGCGGCAACATCCGGTAAATCCTTCGAAAGGTGGGTCAAGACCATCGATTGTACACCCGCTCCGATGCGAGCGGGAGGCATTGGCGACCCACAAGCGTTTCAGATGATGAAAGGCGCTCAGAGTTCCGGCCAGATAGGGCGCATTCCGCGCCGCTGGGCATCGAGAATCGCCCGGCACAGGTCGCACAACCGACCGTCTCGGTAGATCGCGCGGGGCACGCCGGACCAACGGGGCTGTGCCGGCAGCAGGCCGCCGCACAGGGTGCGGTCGACCGGCACGCCAAGCTCGAGTTGGCGGGCCACCAGGTGGACGCGGATTTCCTGGCAAGCGAACAGGTCGAGCTGCTCATCGGGCTCGATCAGTTGATAGGCATACAAGGACCAGGCAGGGCGCGGCATCGGGGGCTCTCGAAACGGGGGGCGCAACATTAGCCGAAAGCCAGTCCCGTTTAAAGCGTCACAGCAAGGGTTTTATCGCCGGCCAGGCATTTTCCAGCAAACGCTGCTGGGCCCCTTGCGCCGGATGTATGCCATCGGCCTGCATCAGTTCCGGCACACCCCCTACCCCCTCGAGGAAAAACGGCACCAGCGGCACCTGTTCATCCGCCGCCAGCTGCTCGTAGACCTTGGCGAACGCCGTGGTGTACCGCACACCGTAATTGGGCGGCAGGCGCATGCCCAGCAACAGCACCTTGGCCCCCGAGGCGCGCGAGCGCTCGATCATCGAAGCAAGATTTTGTTGCAATTGCTCCGGCGGCTGCCCGCGCAGCCCATCATTGCCACCCAGCTCCAGCACCACCAGGCTCGGCTTGTGCGCCGCAAGCAGCGCCGGCAGGCGAGCCTGACCGCCTGCGCTGGTATCGCCGCTGATCGATGCATTGATCACCTGGTCGTCGAAACCTTCGTCCCTGAGCCGGGTCTGCAACAGAGAGACCCAACCCTGGCGGGTATCCAGGCCAAAACCGGCGCTGATACTATCGCCGACAATCAGCAGCGTTCCCGCCACCGCGCTCTGGGCCAGGCAATACAGGGCCAGACCGGCACTCAACCACCACACTCGCATCGGATTCTCCATGGGCCCCAGCATTCTCGTTGCGCAGCACCTTAGCAAAGTGGTCCCCAGCGCGGAAGGCGACCTGACCATCCTCCACGCGCTGTCCCTCGACCTGGCCCAGGGCGACAGCCTGGCCATCGTCGGCGCCTCGGGCTCGGGCAAGTCGACCCTGCTCGGGCTGCTCGCTGGCCTGGATCGCCCGAGCGCCGGCAAGGTCGTGCTCGCCGGGCATGACCTGGGCCCGCTGGACGAAGACCAGCGCGCCCGGGTGCGCGCCGAGCACGTAGGCTTCGTGTTCCAGTCGTTCCAGCTGCTCGACAGCCTCAACGCGCTGGAAAACGTGATGCTGCCGTTGGAGCTGGACGGCCGCCGCGATGCCCGCGAACAGGCACGCACCCTGCTCGAGCGCGTTGGCCTGGGCAAGCGCCTGAGCCACACCCCGCGCCAGCTGTCGGGCGGTGAACAGCAACGGGTCGCGATTGCCCGTGCTTTCGCCGCGCAGCCCGCCGTGCTGTTCGCCGACGAGCCCACCGGCAATCTCGACAGCCACACCGGCGAACGGATCAGCGACCTGCTGTTCGAGCTGAACAAGGAACGTGGCACTACCTTGGTGCTGGTCACCCACGATGAGCGCCTGGCCCGCCGCTGCCGACGCCAGATCCGCCTCGATGCAGGTCGCCTGGTTGCACCGATGGAGGCCTGATGAACCACATGCCGCTGTCCCGCCTCTGCGGCCTGGCGCTGCGCCAGCTGCTGCGCGATATCCGCGCCAGCGAAGTGCGCGTGCTGTTCTTCGCACTGCTGGTCGCCGTTGCCGCCAGCACCGCCATCGGCTACTTCGGTGCACGCCTGAACGGCGCCATGCAATTGCGCGCCAGCGAGTTCCTGGGAGCCGACCTGGTGCTGCAGGGCAGCGCTCCGGCCCGCGCCGAACAGATCGAGGCCGGCGAGGCACTTGGACTGCGCCACGCCCAGGTCGTCGAGTTCACCAGCGTGGTGGGGGGTGATAGCGCAATACAGCTGTCGAGCATCAAGGCCACGGACCACGCCTACCCCTTGCGAGGCCAGGTACGCAGCGCCGCCGCACCGTACGCAGAGGAATCGCCCGGCGGCGGCCCTGCAGCGGGCGAGGCCTGGGTCGAGCCTCGCCTGCTGGCAGCGCTGGGGTTGAAGGTCGGCGACAGCATCGACGTCGGCATGAAGACACTACGCTTGAGCCGCGTGCTGACCTACGAGCCGGACCGCGCCAACAACTTCTACAGCCTGACGCCACGGGTCATGATGAACCTCGCCGACCTGCAGGCCACCGGCGTGATCCAGCCCGGCAGCCGGGTCAGCTACCGTGACCTGTGGCGTGGCGATACCCAGGCCCTGGCCCAGTACCGGCAAGGCCTGACAAAGGGCCTGGCGGCCAACCAGCGCCTGCTCGACACCCGCGACGGCAACCGCCAGGTGGGCGGTGCCCTGGGCAAGGCCGAACGCTACCTGAACATGGCCAGCCTGGTGGCGGTGCTGCTGGCAGGGGTTGCCGTGGCCTTGTCGGCCAGCCGCTATGCGGCGCGCCGCCTGGATGCCAGCGCCCTGTTGCGCTGCCTGGGGCTCTCGCGCCACCAGGCACTGGGCCTGTATTGCCTGCAACTGGCCATGCTCGGCCTGGCCGCCGCACTGGCCGGCGCCGTGCTCGGCTGGCTGGCGCAGCTGGGCCTGTTCCGTCTGCTGCAAGGCCTGCTGCCCAACGAGGTGCCATCGGCAGGCATCGTGCCCGCCCTGGCCGGCATCGCCACCGGCCTGGTCGCCCTGGCCGGATTCGCGCTGCCGCCCATCGCCGCCCTGGGCAAGGTGCCGCCGCTGCGCGTGCTGCGCCGGGACCTGCTGCCGGTGCCGGCGAGCAGCTGGCTGGTGTATGGCGCCGCCCTGTTCGCACTGGGCCTGATCATGTGGCGCCTGAGCCTTGACCTGCTGCTGACCTTCGCCCTGCTCGGCGGCGGCCTGCTGGCGGCCTTGTTGCTCGGCGGCCTACTCCTGCTCGGCCTGCGCAGTTTGCGCCGACTGCTGGCGGGCGCACCGCTGACCTGGCGCCTGGGCCTGGGCCAACTGTTGCGCCACCCCATGGCGGGCGCCGGCCAAGCCCTGGCGTTCGGTCTCATCCTGCTGGCCATGGCGCTGGTGGCCTTGCTGCGCGTGGAACTGCTCGATACCTGGCAAGCGCAGCTGCCCAAGGACGCGCCCAATCATTTCGCCCTGAACATCCTGCCCGATGATCGCGATGCCTTTGCCCAGCGCCTGCATGAAGTGAATGCAGCATCGGCACCGCTGTATCCAGTGACGCCCGGCAGGCTCATCCAGATCAACGGCCAGCCGGTACGGCAGCTCGTCAGCAAGGACACCGCCGGCGAACGTGCGGTGCAGCGCGACCTGAGCCTTACCTGGGCGGCCGACCTGCCCGCGGGCAACAGCCTGACGGCAGGCCAGTGGTGGCAGGCGCCACCTCCGGCCGAGCAGATCCCGGGGGTTTCGGTGGAGGCGGAACTTGCCACAAGTCTGAAGCTGCAACTGGGTGACCTGCTGACCTTCGACATTGGCGGCGACCAACGCCAGGCACGCGTGAGCAGCTTGCGCAGCGTGCATTGGGACAGTTTCCAGCCGAACTTCTACATGATCTTCCAGCCCGGCACCCTGCAGGGCCTGCCAACCACCTACCTCACCAGCTTCTACCTGGCGCCGGGGCATGATCTGGACGTGATAGCCCTGTCGCGGTCCTTCCCGGCGGTCACCATCCTGCAGGTCGATGCCCTGCTGGAGCAGCTGCGCAGCATCCTCGCGCAGGTCACTCTGGCGGTGGAGTACGTGCTGCTGTTCGTGCTGGCTGCGGGGCTGGCCGTGCTGTTCGCCGGCCTGCAGGCGACGCTGGATGAGCGCGTCCGCCAGGGCGCCTTGCTTCGCGCCCTGGGCGCGGCGCGACCGCTGCTGGTCAAGGCCCGGCGCATCGAGTTCGGGCTGCTCGGCGCGGTCAGTGGTGCACTGGCGGCGATCGGCTGCGAGTTGATTACGCTGGTGCTGTATCGCTATGCGTTCGACCTGCAGTGGAGCCCGCATCCTTGGTTGCTGGTGCTGCCTGTGGTTGGGGCGCTGCTGGTCGGTGGGGCTGGGGTGCTGGGGACACAACGGGCTCTGAATGCCAGCCCGCTGGCGGTGTTGCGGGAAGGATAGGGTTGCCTGGGCCGGCGATGAGGCCAGCACGGCCCACCATCATTTCATTGGCCGTAGCTGATCTTGTTCACATACCAGGTCGCCTCGCCTGTCGGCGTATGCACCACCACCTCATCGCCCTCCTGCTTCTTGAGCAAGGCACGGGCCATGGGGGAGTCGATCGAGATGTAATCGTTGCGACCATAGATCTCGTCGTAGCCGACGATGCGAAACTTCATGGTCTCGCCCTCATCGTTCTCGATCTCGACCCAGGCGCCGAAGAACACCCTGCCCTCCTGCTGCGGGGAGTAGGCGACTACCTTGACGTCTTCGAGGCGCTTGCGCAGGTAACGGACCCGGCGGTCGATCTCGCGCAGCAGCTTCTTGTTGTACTGGTAGTCGGCATTCTCGCTGCGATCACCCAGAGAGGCTGCCCAGGCGACCTTCTGGGTGATTTCCGGGCGATACACCCGCCACAGATGGTCGAGTTCCTTCTTCAGGGCCTCGTGACCTTCCGTCGTGATGATATTGGTGCTCAACGGCGCGCTCCTCAGCGTCGGGTGATCAGGCCCTGGCGCGCGATCCGGGTGAGATGTCCGATCACTTCGGCAGCGTCTTGCGCAGCCGGTGCCTGGATCACCGCGAGGTCGAACCGGTCATTGCCGAACTGCCCCAGGTGGCAGGCGGTTTCAGCGAACTGGATAAGGAATGCGCGAGCCTGGCCCTTGCGCCGGGAAAGGCCTTCGAGGTGCCGCAAAAGGGTGGGCTGATGCAGGCCACCGAGCAGGATGCGCGGTGTGCGGGATGCCTGCGGGGCAGGCAAAGGGCTCAAACAGACACTGGTACGTGGGCAACTCATGGAGTTTTCTCTCCGCCTCGCAAAACCCGCTGGGCAGCGGTGGGAGGCGTCACCGAACCAGCGCTTTAGCGGTATTTCGGATGACCCGGTGTGGGGCGTCCCGCGCCCCGCAAGTAGCTGTTTAAATCGGCGCAAGCGGTATCCTAGAGCCTCGAGCGGCAAGCTGCAAGCAGACCTTGATCGCAACCGGCCTTCAGCGCTTGGCCACACGCTCCAGCACTGCCCGTTCACGGTTGAACGCCAGGAAGTACTTGTTCACGCTGTTGACGAAATTGACCGGCCCCATGCCAACCTGCTCCATCGCCACCCGCTCGGTCTGGAAGAACCATTGGTTGCCGTTGAGGCCACGCTTGCGGGCTTCGACGCGCATGGCCTGGACCCGCTCCGGGCCGAGGTTGTAGGCCGCCAGGGTGAACGCCATGCGCTCGCGCTCGTTGATCTTCGGGCTGGCGAAGAACTTGCGCCTGATCAACGCCAGGTAACGGGCACTGGCCTGAACATTGCCGTCCACCGTGGCCGTGTTGCCGACCCCGACCCGCTGGGCTGCCGACGGGGTGATCTGCATCAGGCCATGCGCGCCGCCACTGCCGCGTGCCTGGGTATCGAGGGTCGACTCCTTGAAAGCCAGCGCGGCGAGGTTCAACCAGTCGATCTGCTGCGCCTGGGCATGTTTCTGCAAGACTGGCCGCAGCGCGACCAGGCGCTGGCGATCCTTGCTGGCCAAGGGGTTGTGCACACGGTACTGGCGCCGGTAGATGCGCTCGAACGCCGCGTCCTGGTTCTCCGGGGCGCGGTAGCCTTGCAGGTAGCGGTCGACCGTCGCCAACAGCATTGTCGCGTCGCGCCGTACATACCAGCGCATGGCTTGTGGCTGACCGAGCTGCAAGCGGCTGTCCAGGCGCAGGTGCGGCATGACCCTGGCCCAACGCTGGGCGATCGGTCGCTCGACCATGGTCAGCGGGTAGATCCCGGCCTGGACCATTTCCAGCACGTCTTCCACCGCCAGAGTCGAATCGACCCATTCGATCTTGATCGGCGGCCGCTTGCGCAAGGCCAGCTGCTGGTTGAGCTGCTGGATCACCGCGCCTGCAGCGCTGGCGCTGGTCAGCGCCACGGTACGGCCGGACAACTGTTCGACGCGGGTGAAGCTGCGCTCGCCCTTGCGCCCGACCAACCACAATGGCACCTGGTCCAGTACCGGGGCACTGCCGCTCACCTCGCCCACCGTGGCCGGGTCGAGCAACTCGCCCGGTGCGGCAAGGTCACCTTCGCCGCGCTGCAGTGCGCCCAGCAGCTGCTCCTTGGCCCGGGGAACGAGTTGCAGACGGATCTGTTGCCCATCACCGGCACGGGCATTGAGGTAATGCTCCAGCCCACGCAGGCGGTAGTACTCGATACCCACGGGCTCGCCCTTGACCTCTCCGGAGCTGTTGCGGCTCTGGTTGACCAGTACGCGCAGCACCTTGCGGCTGCGAATCTGATCGAGGTCTCGGGATGCGCTCGCCGGCACATGCTGCTCGGGCCCCGGCAAGCGTGCGTAGGCCGGCCCCACGGCGGTCAGCCCCAACATCAGCAACAGAGTCAGCAGGTATCGCAGCATGCGAGAACGTGTCCGAGGTCGGTGGGCGCTGTTCATGTGGAACGAGCAACAGGTGATAAATGACAGTAAATGACCGCGGCAACAGCCTGAAGTTCTGGGCTTTTTCCGATTATCGCGCTTTTTGCTATGCTGGCCGCCCCGCGGCACGAGCTAGCACCATGCAACTGATCGATATCGGCGTCAACCTGACCAACAGCAGTTTTTACGACCAGCAAGCAGCCATCGTCGAGCGCGCCATCAAGGCCGGCGTGGTGCAGATGGTCCTCACCGGCACCAGCCTTGCTGTCAGCGAACAGGCGCTTGAAATGTGCCATCAGCTCGATGCCGACGGCCAGCACCTGTTCGCCACTGCAGGTGTGCACCCCCACGATGCCAAGGCCTGGAATGCCGACAGCGAGCGGCAACTACGCCAATTGCTCGGGGAATCGCGCGTTCGCGCCGTGGGCGAATGCGGGCTGGACTTCAACCGTGACTTCTCCCCTCGCCCCCTCCAGGAAAAAGCCTTGCAGGCCCAACTGGCATTGGCTGCCGAGTTGCGCCTGCCAGTATTCCTGCATGAGCGCGATGCCAGTGAGCGCCTGCTGGCCATCCTCAAGGATTACCGTGACCAGTTGCCGGCTGCGGTGGTGCATTGCTTTACCGGTGAACGAGAGGCGCTGTTCGCCTACCTGGACATGGACCTGCACATCGGCATGACCGGCTGGATCTGCGATGAGCGTCGGGGTACCCACCTGCACCCGTTGGTGGGCAACATCCCGCAAGGGCGCCTGATGCTGGAGAGTGACGCGCCGTACCTGCTGCCACGCAGCCTGCGGCCGAAACCGAAGAACGGGCGCAACGAGCCGGCGTTCCTGCCCGAGGTGCTGCGCGAGGTGGCGCTGCACCGGGGTGAAAGCCTCGAGGCCACGGCCGCGCATACCACTGCGACCGCCCGGGCCTTCTTCCAGCTTGCTTGAGCCAGACGCCGCACCCCTGACCGTTTGTTGATACACGTCAACGCCTCCCTGGCGTGGGCGGGCACAATGATGGCACCTTGCCAAGACTGTTTCCGCTCAACTCAGAGAAGACCTACCCATGGGTGCCTGGCTTAGCAATATTTCCCTGAAGTACAAGTTCTGGGCCGTCAACGCGGTGGCCTTCGTCACCACCCTGCTCCTGGTGCTCTACGCCGTGCATCTGGAGCAGCAGGCCCGGGCCGAAGCGGCGCGGGCTCAGGCCCAGGCCCAGGCTGAACTGCTGTCGGCCTGGCCCAGCGAACAACCCCTTCCCCATCAGGCCAACCTGATTGCCTGGCAGTCCGGCCAAGCCCCGAGTGTTGCCGGCCAAACCCAGGATGCCCTGCGCGATGCCCAAGGCTGGGTGGCACTGCCCACCGCCTGGATCCTGGGCGACGACCCACTTCGCGGTGCGCATGTGCTGCGCCATGGCGAGCAACAGGTCGCGGTGCTGGCCCACGCACCGAGCCTGCGCCAGGTGTTCTTCGAGCGCTTTGGCAATTACGCCGTGTGCGTGCTGATTCTGATGCTGGCCATGCTCTACGCCTCGCAGTTGCTGATCCGCTTCCTCCTGAGCCAGCTCAACACCCTCAAGGATGTGATGCTGCATGTCGAGAAGACCGGCGACCTGTCCGCCCGGGTGCCGCTGGCCAGTGGCGATGAAGTCGGCCAGATGGCGGGCGCCTTCAACGCCATGCAAGCGACTTACCACCGCGTGGTGGGCACCGTGGCCCGGACTGCCGCACAACTCGACGCCGGCGCAGCTCGCCTGGCGACGAGCATGAACGAGGTGCGCCACGGGATGCTCGGCCAGCAGAGCGAAACCGACCAGGCCGCCACGGCGATCAACGAGATGTCGGCCACGGTTCACCATATCGCCCAGCACGCCGGGGCCACCCGCGACCTGTCACAGACTGCCGACACCCTGGCCGGCAGCGGCAAGGAAGTGGTCGGCCGGGTGCAGGATTCGATTGCCGGGCTGTCCACCGGCGTGCAACAGACTGCCGAGATGATTCGTCAACTGGCCGACGACAGCCAGAAGATCAATGGCGTGGTCGGGGTAATCCACAGCATCGCCGAGCAGACCAACCTGCTGGCGCTCAACGCTGCCATCGAAGCCGCCCGCGCCGGCGACCTGGGCCGCGGTTTCGCCGTGGTAGCCGACGAAGTGCGCAACCTGGCCAAGCGCGTGCAGTCTTCCACCGACGAAATCACCCACATGGTCGCCGACCTGCAGGCCGGCACGCGCGATGCGGTGGAGTTCATGCAGGAAAGCTCCTACAAGGCCGACGACTGCGTGCAGCAAGCCCAGGAAGCGGGCGCGGCGCTGGCCGAGATCACCGGCGCGGTGGCGCAGATGCGCGAGAGCAACACCCAGATCGCCGTGGCCGCGCAGCAGCAGAGCCAGGTGGCTGAAGAGATGAACCGCGCAGTGGTGAGCATTCGCGATGTGACCGAACAGACCGTGCAGCAGACGGTCGGGTCGGCCACCACCAGCAATGAGCTGGCAGCGTTGGCCGGCGAGCTGAACAAGGCCATTGGCCAACTGAAGCTATAGTCGCCATAGCCAGCCTTGATTGGCTGGCGTTGCGCCGCAGCACTAAGCTTTGGGCATGACTGCGAGGAAATGCCCATGAGACGACTGCCCAACCTGCCCGCCTGGCAATGGCGCGGCTATCACCACAACCACCGCCACCCGACCAACCTGGTACTGCACCTGATTGCCGTGCCGCTGTTCATACTCGGGGTGTTGCTGGTGCTGTCCGGCCTGTTCGCCCTGGACCTGGGGCAGATCGCAGTAGGCATCATCGCCCTGCTCGCGGGCCTGGGTCTGCAGCGCCATGGCCACCGGCTCGAGTCAGAACAGCCAGAGCCGTTCGCCAACCGCAAGGACGCCATGCAGCGCCTGCTGACCGAACAGTTCATCACCTTCCCGCGTTTCGTGCTCAGCGGCGCCTGGTGGAAGGCTTGGCGCGAGCGGCACAAGCATCGGCATTGAAATCCATCGCCGGCAAGCCGGCTCCCACAAGGTTCCTGCAGCGTTGCACTAACCCTTGTGGGAGCTGGCTTGCCGGCGATTGGCCCACCTCGCTCCTCAGGCAAACACCGTCACAGTCTGCCGGCTCAACGCCAACAGCTCACCTTCCGCCGTCCACAGCGCAGCCGCCGCATGCCCGTAGCCATCCCGGGCATGTTCGGTCTCGACGCAGTAACGGCACCAGTCCAAGGTCGACAAGGTCGCGACCGGCTGAATGAACTCGATGGTCCAGGTCAGCGTGCTGCCGGCAGCAGGCTGCTTGAGAAACGGCATCAGGCTCGGCGGCCAGGCATCCACCAGGGCCAGCAGGTGAGCCTCATTGAGCTGCTCCTCGGCCACATCGCGCAAGCGCACCCAGCCACCCATCCGGCGTGATTGATTGCCACTGAAGGGCAACCCGCCGACTGCCCAGCGCAAGGCGACATGGCGCATGAATTCAGGGGTGACGCCCTTGACATAGGGAAGCTCCGGGGCAGCCTGGTCGAGCGGCTTCATCTCCATGGCCGGCAGCGCAGACACCTCGACCACCGAGGGCCTGCCCGCACCGAAATTGCCCTGCACCAAGGTCACCACCTGCCCTTGCTGGATGGCCCGCCCCAGCAGCGTGCTGACCGCCTTGCCCTCGCGCAGCACCTCGACTTCGAAGCGCGTAGGCACATCCGGCGCAGCCGGGGCGACGAAACTGATCGCCAGCGAGCGCACAGGGCGGTCATCGGACAGTTTCTGGCACATGGCCTGGTAGACCATCGCTGCCATCAGGCCACCGAAGGCGGCTCTGCCCTGGGCCCAGCTGGCCGGGATGCCGACCCCCTCGGGCGCTTCTCGCACGGCGTCGAGCAGTTGATTGAAATTCATGGGCCGGCTCCTGCAAGGCTATGGGTATCCGCCCATACTATCCAGCCGAGCAAGCAGGATCAGCCCGCATATCGGTCATTTGCCAGGCTTGCACCGCTCAAGCGCAGCCTGCAAGGCCGCCAGGGTGGTATCTGACTGCGCTTGCGCTGCGTGCAACTCCCGCTCCCAATCGATCTTGCAGGGCGCGAGATCGGCATGGTCGCGCGCTTGCAGGAGCCATTGCAGCCGGTCATGCCAGTCGCCCAGATCGCCCTGGGCCTGTTTCAGCAGCCTCTGCAGCTTCGTGCCTGCATGCTCGAGCTGCGGATAAGCCTGGTCGCCATAGCGCACGCGCTTGATCAACAAGCGCAGGCGATGGCGGTCATGAGCAGGATCTTGCAAGGCTTCGAGCAACTTGCGCCATTGCTTGACCAGGCGCTTGTCCACGCGTTTGCCCAACGACTTGGCCAGGCCCTCGCGCCCCGCAGCGCGCAGGAACAGCGGAAACGCGTCGAGGATGGCCAACACCCTGCCCAACTGTGCACTGCCCGCCACACCGGCGAAGGTTGCGGCGCGCCCCTGCAGGCGGCGCTGCGCGGCGTCGACAAGACCGCGCCTGGCCAATTCGCCCGCCAGCACCTCGCGGTCGCGCAGAGGCGTCGTCAACGTGCCCAGGGCCTTGGCCGCATCCTCGAGCTGCTCCACCCCAGGCAACCCGCGCAACGGGCGCAAGAGGCTGCGCAGGCGTCGGACGCCGATGCGCAGGTCATGCAGTGCCTCGCTGTCGGTATCGGCAGCCAGACGCTCGCGACAGGCCAGCAGGCGCACCTGCAAGGCGACGATCTGGGCAACCACATGATCGAGCATGGCGGACATAGGACGCTCCTCGGTCAGCGACCGGCGCGCGACTCACGAATGTAGAAACGCGCCTTTTCGGCTTTATGGGTGCAACCTTCGAAACCTTCGAACTGCTGCTGGGTCTTGGCACCGGTCAGCAGCGACAAGGCCTTGGAGTAACTGACAGTCCCGGCAAAACCTTCGGCCTTGGCCAGGTCGAGCTCCTTCCAGGCGGCATCCAACTGCGTCGCGCAGCTATCACGGTAGGCCGTCTTGCCCGCGCAGCCAGCCAGGGCCAGGGCAATCAGAGGAAGGGAAATCCAGGCTTTCATCAGGGGAACCTCAGTGGTTGGAATACAGTGGCTGTTCGACGCTCGGGCACCTGAAAAGTGCCGCTTCCGGCAGGTTTTGCCTAAAGTCTACATTGAAGCACAGGCAACGCTCGGTGCATTGTATGACCATGGTTGTAAAGCGCGGGGGACGATCATGAGCAAACGAGTAGCACTGGTGCTGGGATCAGGGGGCGCCCGGGGTTACGCCCACATCGGCGTGATCGAGGAGATCGAACGGCGCGGCTACGACATCGCCTGTATCGCCGGCTGCTCCATGGGCGCGGTGATCGGCGGCATCTACGCGGCTGGCAAGCTTGAGGAGTATCGCAACTGGATCGAGAGCCTGGACTACCTGGATGTGCTGCGGCTGGTCGATGTGAGCTTTCGCCTTGGCGCGATTCGCGGTGACAAGGTGTTCGGCCAGATTCGCAAGATCGTCGGCGAGATCAACATCGAACAACTGCGCATCCCCTACACGGCAGTCGCTACCGACCTTACCCACCAACAGGAAATCTGGTTCCAGGAAGGCTGCCTGCATCAGGCGATGCGTGCTTCGGCGGCAATCCCCAGCCTGTTCACGCCAGTGATGCAGGGCAACCGCATGCTGGTCGACGGCGGCATCCTCAATCCGCTGCCGATCGTGCCGGTGGTGTCCAGCCATTGCGACCTGATCATTGCGGTCAACCTCAACTCCACCAATCAAAAGCAGTACCAGCTGCCTGTGATCGAACGGCCGGCGGCGTTCAGGATGCGCTTCGATTCGCTGCTCAGCTCGCTGGGCTCGCGCCTGCCGTTTCGGCGAAAGCCCGCCGAGGAGCTGATGCGCATCGAGCAGGAGATCGTCGCCGAAGGCCTGGCCCCGCCCAACCCCTGGCTAGCCGATGCGGCCGACCCTGAAGCCCAGCAACCGGCGGCGGCGCCGGAGAGCGAGGGCGCGCCGAGGTCAGCCACGGGGTCGTTCATCATCGACAACGTCGGGCCGGCGTCACTGCTGGACCTGATCAACCAGAGTTTCGAGGTGATGCAGACTTCACTGGCGCAGTACAAGATCGCGGGGTACCCGCCGGATGTGCTGATCAACGTGCCCAAGCGTGTATGTCGGTTCTTCGAGTTCTACAAGGCGCCGGAGCTGATTGCCCTGGGGCGTGAGATTGCGCGGGATACGCTGGATAACTACGAGGGGGAGAAGCGCTAGCCTGGTCAGGCCCTTTGCCGGGCAGCCGGCTCCCACAGGCACCGCGCAGCAGCTGTGGGCGCTATACAACATTCGGAAACGAAACAGGCCGCATCAAGCGGCCTGTTTCGTTACAAGACACCCACTCAGTAGCGAGTGATGTCTGCACTGCCTTCCAGCTGCTTGCGGTACGCCGCGAAGTCTTGCTGGCCAGCACGCGATGCGAGGTAGCGGTGGATCTGCTGCTTCTCTTCATCGCTGGCTGCTGCGCCTTCATTGACGCCCTTGAGCTGCAGCACGACCAGACTGCCATCGGCCAGGACAACGCTGCCATACACCGGCTTGTCCTTGGTTTGCGGCTTGGCCAGGCGGAACAGCGCCTGCAGCTCGGCCGGGTCGATGCCCTCCTGGCCGCGAGTGACCGCTTCGAAGGCCTTCCAGCTCTGCCCTTCCTGGCTGGAAGTGGCAGGGATCGAACCGTCACGCAGGCCGGCAATCAGCTTGTCCGCCTTGACCTTGAGCTCGGCGGTCGCCTTCTCCTTGGCCAGGTGCTCGCGGATGTTCTTGGCAACGGCTTCCAGCGGCATCTGCTCAGGCTTGCGATGCTCCTTCACGCGCAGGACCACGGTGGTTTCCGGGTCCAGCTCGATGGCGGTGCTGTTGGCAGCCTCCTCCAGCACTTCCTCGGAGAAGGCAGCCTGGATCACGCCGCGGTTGGCAGTGATACCTTCGCCACCCTCGCGGCCGAACGGCGCCGAGGTATGTACCTTGAGGTTCAGGTCCTGGGCCGGCTGGGCCAGGTCGGCGGCCTCGTAGGCGGCGTCCTGCAACTGCTTGCTGGCGTCGACGTAGCGCTGCTCGACCAATGGCATCTTCAGGTCGTGGGTCAGCTTGTCCTTCAGGCTGGCGAAGCTCGGCACTTCCGGCGCCTGCTTGCCCAGCAACTTGATCAGGTGGTAACCGAAATCGGTGCGAACCGGTGCCGATACCTGGCCATCCTCGAGCTTGTAAAGGGCGGTTTCGAATGCCGGGTCGTACACGCCCGGGCCCGCGAAGCCGAGGTCGCCACCGCTGTTGGCAGAGCCTGGGTCCTGGGAGAATTCCTTGGCCAGCTTGGCGAAGTCCTCACCCTTGGCCAGACGCTGCTCGACTTCTTCGATGCGGGCCTTGGCCTGGGCATCGGTGACCTTGCCGTTGACCTCGATGAGAATATGCGCCGCATGGCGCTGCTCGGCGAGGTTGGCGATTTCCTTCTCGTACTGGGCCTTGAGCTCTTCGTCGGTGACCTTGACCTGGTCGAAGAACGCCGACTTCTTCAGCTCGACGTAGTCGATGACCACCTGGTCCGGAGTCATGAACTCCTTGGCGTGCTGGTCATAGTGCGCCTTGACCTCGTCTTCGCTCACCTGAACCGCCGCCGGGTCGGCCTTGAAGGTCAGGGAGGCGAAATCGCGGGTCTGGTTTTCCAGTCGGGCGAAGGCATCGACCTGCTGGTCGGTCACAAAGCTGCTGCCCGCGATGCCGGTACGCAACTGGCCGATCAACATTTCTTCGGCGAGCATGTCGCGGAACTGCATGCGGCCATAGCCCATCTGGCGGATGACCTGGTCGTAGCGGTCGGCGTTGAACTTGCCATCTACCTGGAACTCAGGGGTCTGCAGGATCACTTGATCCAGCGAAGCCTCGGAGAAGGCGAACTTGGCATCTTCGGCACCCTGCAACAGCAGCTTGCGGTCGATCAGCCCCTTGAGCGCGGCATCGCGCAGCAGCTTCTCGTCCAGCAGTGCCGGGTCGAAGTCCTTGCCCAGCTGTTGCATCAGCTGGCGGCGCTGCATGTCGGCCGCCTGGCTCAGCTCGTTCAGGCTGATGGTTTGCCCGTTCACCTTGGCGGCGTCCTGGCTATGGGTGGCGGCCTGGAAAATGGCTTCGAAGCCGGTCAACGCCATCAGCACGACGATGAGGCCGATGATGGTCTTGGCAATCCAACCTTGTGAATTGTCCCTGATATTTTGCAGCATGCGTCCCCCAGAAACGGCTGTACCACTGCGTCGACAACCGCGGAGCGTGGGTAGAATCCTGATAAAAGAAAGGCGCATCCGAGGATGCGCCTTTTCTTAGCAAACGTGTCAGGCGGGAACGTTTGCGGCCCGCCATCAGCGTGCTCGGACCAGGCCAGGCCTAGATCCGGCTGAAAGAGACGACTTAGTTGACGGCGTCTTTCAGGCCTTTGCCAGCCTTGAAACCTGGAACCTTGGCGGCAGCGATCTTGATCGCGTTGCCGGTTTGCGGGTTACGGCCGGTGCGCTCGGCGCGCTCTTTGACCGAGAAGGTACCGAAGCCAACCAGTACGACATCGTCGCCTGCTTTCAGGGCACCGGTTACGGAGTCGATCACAGCATCCAGAGCCTTGCCAGCGGCAGCCTTGGAAATGTCAGCCGATACAGCGATAGCGTCAATCAGTTCCGACTTGTTCACTCTAAGTCCCCTTATTTCTCTATTGAGTTTGTTTCTAAGTATGTAATGAAAGCGTATGAAACGTGTGCTGGGTGGCTTGATGACAATAGCGTGCCGCTTTATAGCAAGGCCCCGAAAAAACTGTCAAGGAAAGCCCCCCAAGCAAAAACTACTAGTGCGTGCTGATTCTTTCCTTGGCATCGCCGTCGCGCTTTTCGTCTTTCGCGACAATCTCAGGAGCCACATCTGGCAAGGGCTCCGGGGCGTATTGCAGCGCAATTTGCAGGACTTCGTCAATCCATTTGACCGGTTTGATCTGAAGATCCTGTTTGATATTTTCCGGAATCTCCTTCAAATCGCGAACATTCTCCTCCGGAATGATCACCGTCTTGATTCCACCCCGGTGTGCTGCCAGCAGTTTTTCCTTCAGCCCGCCAATCGCCAGAACCTGGCCACGCAGGGTGATTTCGCCGGTCATGGCGACATCGGCGCGCACCGGAATCTGGGTCAGGGCCGATACCAGTGCCGTGCACATGCCGATACCGGCACTCGGACCATCCTTCGGCGTGGCGCCTTCGGGCATGTGAATGTGCACGTCGTGCTTCTCGTGGAAGTCGGCGGCAATGCCCAGGCTGCGGGCGCGGCTGCGGACCACGGTCTGTGCAGCGGTAATGGACTCGACCATGACGTCGCCGAGCGAACCGGTCTTGATCAGTTGGCCCTTGCCAGGGATTACCACCGACTCGATGGTCAGCAGCTCACCGCCCACCTGGGTCCAGGCAAGGCCGGTGACCTGGCCGATCTGGTCCTGTTGCTCGGCCAGGCCGTAGCGGAACTTGCGAATGCCGAGCAGGTGCTCGAGCTGCTCGCTGGTGACCTTGACCTTCACCTGCTTCTGACCGATGTGTTCCTTGACCACCTTGCGGCAGACCTTGGCGATCTGCCGCTCGAGGCTGCGTACACCTGCCTCGCGGGTGTAATAACGGATGATGTCGCGAATCGCCGAGACGTCGATCTCCAGCTCTTCCTTCTTCAGCCCGTTGGCCTTGACCTGCTTGGGCGTCAGGTACTTGACCGCGATGTTGATTTTCTCGTCCTCGGTGTAACCCGGCAGACGGATGACTTCCATGCGGTCGAGCAGCGCCGGCGGAATGTTCATCGAGTTCGAGGTGCACAGGAACATCACGTCCGAGAGGTCGTAGTCGACTTCCAGGTAGTGGTCGTTGAAGTTGTGGTTCTGCTCGGGGTCAAGGACCTCCAGCAGCGCCGAGGCAGGGTCGCCACGCATGTCGCTGCCCATCTTGTCGATCTCGTCGAGCAGGAACAGCGGGTTGCGTACACCCACCTTGGTCATCTTCTGGATCAGTCGGCCCGGCATGGAACCGATGTAGGTACGCCGGTGGCCACGAATCTCGGCCTCGTCACGCACGCCACCCAAGGCCATGCGCACGAACTTGCGGTTGGTCGCCGAAGCGATCGACTCGGCCAGCGAGGTCTTGCCGACGCCGGGCGGACCGACCAGGCACAGGACCGGACCACGGATCTTCTTCACGCGCTTCTGCACCGCGAGATATTCGAGAATGCGTTCCTTGACCTCTTCCAGGCCATAGTGGTCGGCGTCGAGGATTTCCTCGGCCTTGGCCAGGTCCAGGCGCACCTTGCTCTGCGCCTTCCACGGCACCTGCACGAGCCAGTCGAGGTAGGAACGTACCACGGTGGCCTCGGCCGACATCGGCGACATCTGCTTGAGCTTGTTCAGCTCGGCCTGGGCCTTGGCCAGGGCGTCTTTGGGCAGACCCGCAGCTTCGATGCGCTTTTTCAGCTCTTCGACTTCGTTGTGGCCTTCGTCGCCGTCTCCGAGCTCTTTCTGAATGGCCTTCATCTGCTCATTCAGGTAGTACTCGCGCTGGCTACGCTCCATCTGCTTCTTGACCCGGCCACGGATGCGCTTCTCGACTTGCAGCAAGTCGATTTCGGCGTCCAGCAGGGCCAGCACGTGCTCGACACGGGTCGACAGGTCGACGATCTCGAGGATTTCCTGCTTCTGCTCGATCTTCAGCGCCATGTGCGCGGCCATGGTGTCGACCAGGCGCCCTGGCTCCTCGATGCTGTTGAGCGAGGACAGCACTTCGGCCGGGACTTTCTTGCCCAGCTGCACGTACTGCTCGAACTGCGACAGCAGGGTGCGCACGAACACTTCCGACTCGCGCTCGGCGGCATCGGTTTCGTCGATCAGGGAAACTTCGGCACGGATGTGCCCTTCCACTTCGCTGAACCGCTCGACGGCACCGCGCTGCTCACCTTCGACCAGCACCTTGACGGTGCCATCGGGCAGCTTCAGCAGTTGCAGGACGGTCGCGACGGTACCGACCCGGTACAGGGCGTCTTCGCCCGGATCGTCATCGGCTGGATTCTTCTGGGCCAGCAGGAGGATCTGCTTTTCGCCCGTCATCGCCGCCTCGAGGGCTTCGATGGACTTTTCACGCCCCACGAACAGCGGGATGACCATGTGCGGGTAAACGACGACATCGCGCAATGGCAAAAGAGGCAAGTCGAGGGTGGTCTTCATGATTTCGCCTCTACAGCGGCCTTATGGCCGGAAACCGGTGGAAATGGTGCTTGGACCTAATGTGGGGGCATGCCTGGGAAATTACAAGCGCTTGTATAGGAAAAGCAGAAAGGGGCCCGTAGGCCCCCTTCTGCTTGCTACCCGCAACCGACAATGACCTGAATCAGGCGTCGGGGGCGGCCTTGGCTTGCGGTTCGCTGTTCTCGTAGATCATCAGCGGCTGCGAAGTGCCTTCGATGACGCTCTCGTCGATCACCACCTTGCTGACATCCTTCTGCGAAGGAATCTCGTACATGGTGTCGAGCAGCACGCCTTCGAGGATCGAACGCAGGCCACGGGCGCCAGTCTTGCGCTCCAGGGCTTTGCGGGCGACGGCCTTGAGGGCGTCGGTGCGGAACTCGAGGTCCACGCTTTCCATCTCGAACAGCTTGGCGTACTGCTTGGTCAGGGCGTTCTTCGGCTCGGTGAGGATCTGCATCAATGCAGCCTCGTCGAGCTCGTCGAGGGTCGCCAGCACCGGCAGACGGCCGACGAATTCCGGGATCAGGCCAAACTTGACCAGATCGTCCGGTTCGACTTCACGCAGCGATTCGCCAACCTTCTTGCCTTCTTCCTTGCTGCGCACTTCGGCGCCAAAACCGATGCCACCTTTGGTGGAGCGGTTCTGGATGACCTTTTCCAGGCCCGAGAAGGCGCCACCGCAGATGAACAGGATATTGCGGGTATCGACCTGCAGGAATTCCTGTTGCGGGTGCTTGCGACCACCCTGCGGCGGCACGGAAGCCACGGTGCCTTCGATCAGCTTCAGCAACGCCTGCTGCACGCCTTCACCCGAAACGTCGCGGGTGATGGACGGGTTGTCCGACTTGCGCGAGATCTTGTCGATCTCGTCGATGTAGACAATGCCCATCTGGGCCTTTTCCACGTCGTAGTCGCACTTTTGCAGCAATTTCTGAATGATGTTCTCGACGTCCTCACCCACATAACCGGCTTCGGTCAGGGTGGTGGCGTCGGCAATGGTGAACGGTACGTTCAGCAGACGTGCAAGGGTTTCGGCGAGCAGGGTCTTGCCCGAGCCGGTCGGCCCGATGAGCAGGATGTTGCTCTTGCCGAGCTCGACTTCGTCGCCCTTCTTGTCACGCTGGTTCAGGCGCTTGTAGTGGTTGTACACCGCTACCGCCAGCACCTTCTTCGCGCGCTCCTGACCAATCACGTACTGGTCTAGGATGCCGCTGATTTCTTTCGGCGAAGGCAATTTGTGCGCGCTGCTCTCGGCCTGGGCTTCCTGCACCTCCTCACGGATGATGTCATTGCACAGGTCGACGCACTCGTCGCAGATAAATACCGAGGGCCCGGCAATCAGTTTGCGCACTTCGTGCTGGCTTTTGCCGCAGAAGGAGCAATAAAGCAATTTGCCGCTGTCCTCGCCGTTACGGGTGTCAGTCATTCGATCGATCCAATCCGGTAGGCTTGCAACACAAGATGAAGGCAATTGCGGGCTTTTTCAAGTCCGCAGGTAGGCGCTTTCGACACCTACCTGCTCTGGCTCCTGGGTTCAGGAGGCCAGTTGCCGCTTGTCGTATACCGAGTCGATCAGGCCGTACTCGGCCGCGCGCGAGGCGCTCATGAAGTTGTCACGCTCGGTGTCGCGCTTGATGGTCTCGAGGTCCTGGCCGGTGTGGTAGGCCAGCAGCTCGTTCAGGCGCGCCTTGATATTGAGGATTTCCTGAGCGTGGATCTCGATATCGGTGGCCTGACCCTGGAAGCCGCCCAGCGGCTGGTGGATCATCACGCGCGAGTTCGGCAGGCAGTGACGCTTGCCCTTGGCACCTGCGGCCAAGAGGAAGGCGCCCATGCTGCAGGCCTGGCCGATGCAGATGGTCGAGACGTCTGGCTTGATGAACTGCATGGTGTCGTAGATCGACATGCCAGCAGTCACCGAACCGCCTGGGGAGTTGATGTACAGATGGATGTCCTTGTCCGGGTTTTCCGCTTCAAGGAACAGCAGCTGCGCCACTACCAGGTTGGCCATGTAGTCCTCTACCGGGCCAACCAGGAAGATCACTCGCTCCTTCAACAGGCGCGAGTAGATGTCGTAGGCACGTTCGCCACGGGCGGACTGCTCGATAACCATCGGGACCAGGCCGCCTGCGGCCTGGATGTCAGAGCTCTGCTGAATATAAGAATTGCGGGACATGTCCTGCGCTCACTCCCAAATAGTCATGGCTTGAATACGCACAAGCCAGCGCGAAGGCTGGCTTGTGGGGGTTTCCTACGAGAGAAAACGTATTACTCAGCTTCGGCAGGTGCCTGTGCTGGTTTTACGGCATCTTCGTACGAGACCGACTTGTCGGTCACAGTCGCTTTCTGCAGAACAGTATCTACAACTTGCTCTTCCAGCACAACCGAACGAACTTCGTTCAGCTGCTGGTCGTTCTTGTAGTACCAGGCGATGACCTGCTCAGGCTCCTGGTAAGCCGAAGCCATTTCCTCGATCATCTCGCGAACCTTGGCGTCGTCCGGCTTCAGTTCGAACTGCTTGACCACTTCGGCGACGATCAGGCCCAGCACCACTCGGCGCTTGGCTTGCTCTTCGAACAGCTCGGCCGGCAGTTGCTCAGGCTTGATGTTGCCACCGAACTGCTGAACAGCCTGCACGCGCAGACGGTTGACTTCGTTTTCCAGCAGGGCTTTCGGCACTTCGATCGGGTTGGCGGCCAGCAGACCGTCCATGACCTGGTTCTTGACCTTGGTCTTGATCGCCTGACGCAGTTCACGCTCCATGTTCTTGCGAACTTCGGTGCGGAAGCCTTCCAGGGTCGATTCCTTGATGCCGAACTGGGCGAAGAACTCTTCGTTCAGTTCTGGCAGCTGAGGCGCCGATACGCTATTGACGGTGATGGTGAACTCGGCGGCCTTGCCGGCCAGATCCAGGTTCTGGTAGTCCTCAGGGAAGGTCACGTTGACAACGCGCTCTTCGCCCGCCTTGGCGCCAACCAGGCCATCTTCGAAGCCCGGGATCATGCGGCCGGAGCCCAGAACCAGCTGGGTGCCCTGGGCCGAACCGCCGGCGAAGGCTTCGCCGTCGATCTTGCCGACGAAGTCGATGTTGACCTGGTCGTCTTTCTCGGCGGCACGCTCGACGGCCTCGAAGCGCACGTTCTGCTTGCGCAGCACTTCCAGCATGTTGTCCAGGTCGGCATCGGCCACTTCGGCGCTCAGGCGCTCGACATTGATCGACTCCAGGCCGGCAACGGTGAACTCAGGGAACACTTCGAAGACGGCGACGAATTCCAGATCCTTGCCCTTTTCGAAGGACTTCGGCTCGACAGCCGGAGCGCCAGCCGGGTTCAGCTTCTGCTCGACGATGGCTTCGTAGAAGGAAGCCTGGACCAGGTCACCGAAGGCTTCCTGACGGGCATCGGCTTCGAAACGCTGGCGGATCACGCTCATCGGCACCTTGCCCGGGCGGAAGCCCGCGACCTTGGCGCGCTTGGCAGTCTGCTGCAGACGCTTGTTGACTTCGTTCTCGACGCGCTCGGCCGGAACGGCGATGGTCATGCGGCGCTCGAGAGCGGAAGTGTTTTCAACAGAAACTTGCATGGATATTCCTCGTTGCACAGACGTTAGCCGGCGATAGCCCGACTCCAGAATCAAGGGCAAGCATTCTAGTGAGTCACGCAGCAGAAGTCACCCCACCCGGGACGACGGGAAACTACGCCGGTCGATTAGCTTCAAAGACCCGCACGGCGTGCCGCCGGGCCTCTTTATATAAGTGCGCCGCGCAGCGCCTTGGCGACGCGCAGCCGAAATAACTTGTCAAACAACCGCAGCCCTGGAAAACGCCCTTATTCAGGGTCGATTTCATTGAACTGGCAGTACTCTTCCCACTCCATGCCCAGGGCCTCGGCCACTTCGCGATGGGTTTCCAGGCGCATCGCCTGGAGCTGCTCAGGGCTTTCGGCGATCAGCTGCAGCGCAAGCTCCCAGGGCTCGATGCCCTGCTCATCGGCTGCATCCTCGAATGCCCACTCGATCTGCTGGGCCTGCTCACGCGCATCCAGCTCACGGATTTCTTCGAGCAGTTGCGGGTTCGCCTCGGCGAAACGCTGCAGCGCCAGGGCCTGGCGGGCTTCTTTGGCAATCATGGGGCAATTCCTCTACCGACCTAACGGGCCGGGGTTTCAACCGGCTGAAATCTATCAGCTTTTATTGGGGTGCCACCAGAGGATTACAAGGGGGGGGGACCGCGTGATGGTTGCGAAGTGAGCGGCCGGAGGCTTTGTGGCGATCTCAAGATCGAGCGCCGCCCGCGCGGCGCATCGCGGGCAAGCCCGCTCCTACATTTGTTGCAACGTGCCTATGTCTGATAGGCCATGGTTGCCAGCCTTGGTGGCATGACGCGATTTTTGGGTTGGCGCAGGGGACCGGCGCGATACCTCGTCGAGCACAAAAGGCGGACAACCATGGCCTGACAGACCGTGGCACGTTGCAACAAATGTAGGAGCGGGCTTGCCCGCGATGCGCCGCGCGGGCGGCGCTCGATTTGCGCAACACCATTACTCCCAAGGCAGGCACCCGGCAATCACCCACCACAAAAACCAAAAAAGCCGCAATCAGCGGCTTTTTCAGATAATCATGGTGCGGACGAAGAGACTCGAACTCTTACAGCTTGCGCCGCTGGAACCTAAATCCAGTGTGTCTACCAATTTCACCACGTCCGCACAAAGCAGAAAAAACAAAGGCGCCTGATTATACAATCAAGGCGCCTTCGAAAAATATGGGGTGGACGATGGGAATCGAACCCACGACAACTGGAATCACAATCCAGCGCTCTACCAACTGAGCTACGCCCACCATATATCGGTCTTGCGATGTTGCGGCATTGTCCTTACAGAAGCATGGTGCGGACGAAGAGACTCGAACTCTTACAGCTTGCGCCGCTGGAACCTAAATCCAGTGTGTCTACCAATTTCACCACGTCCGCGTAGCGCTTAAAACAAAGGCGCCAGATCTGCAATCAAGGCGCCTCTGAAGAATATGGGGTGGACGATGGGAATCGAACCCACGACAACTGGAATCACAATCCAGCGCTCTACCAACTGAGCTACGCCCACCATATCGCTATACAGCCTTACTTGCTTGCCCAAGCTGCCTAATGGCGCACCCGGCAGGACTCGAACCTGCGACCATCCGCTTAGAAGGCGGATGCTCTATCCAGCTGAGCTACGGGCGCATAAGCTTAAAGCCTAACCGAACGAGCGTTGAACCACTCATTCTGCCCGACCAAGCCAACCAGTGCTAGGCTGTGCCCGACAAGTGCGGCGAATCTTATAGACGAGCGGCTAGAGCGTCAACACCTTTCTCAAAAAAATTTAAATTATTTAAGGGGTTAGGGAATTTGCCCGACCACCCGCCTTTGCCCTCGGGCTGTGTCGTGCGAGAATACGCCCTCTTTATTGTTCCTTTCTCGATGGTTAATCACGCGTCTATGACTGCACACCTAATCGATGGCAAGGCGATCGCCGCCAACCTGCGCAAAGAGATCGCTCAACGTGTCGAGGAGCGTCGCCAGCAAGGCCTGCGCACGCCGGGCCTGGCGGTGATCCTGGTCGGCACCGACCCTGCCTCCCAAGTCTATGTCTCGCACAAGCGCAAGGACTGCGAAGAGGTCGGCTTCATTTCGCAAGCCTTCGACCTGCCCAGCGATACCACGCAGCAAGCCCTGACCGAGCTGATCGACCGCCTCAACGACGACCCGGCCGTCGATGGCATCCTGCTGCAGCTGCCGCTGCCGGCACACCTGGACGCCTCGCTGCTGCTCGAGCGTATCCGCCCGGACAAGGACGTCGACGGCTTCCACCCCTACAACATCGGCCGCCTGGCCCAGCGTATCCCGCTGCTGCGCCCATGCACCCCGAAAGGCATCATGACCCTGCTGGAAAGCACCGGTCAGGACCTGTACGGCATGAATGCGGTGATCGTCGGCGCCTCCAACATCGTTGGCCGGCCGATGGCCATGGAGCTGCTGCTGGCCGGTTGCACCGTCACCGTCTGCCACCGCTTCACCAAGGACCTGCCGGGCCACGTCGGCCGCGCCGACCTGGTGGTCGTGGCTGCCGGCAAGCCGGGGCTGGTCAAGGGTGAGTGGATCAAGGAAGGTGCCATCGTCATCGACGTCGGCATCAACCGCCAGGACGACGGCAAGCTGGTCGGCGACGTGGTCTACGAGACCGCCCTGCCCCGCGCTGGCTGGATCACGCCGGTGCCGGGTGGCGTCGGGCCGATGACCCGCGCCTGCCTGCTGGAGAACACGCTGTATGCGGCAGAAGAGCTGCACAAGTAAGATTGCGTGATATGAAAACGGCACCTCTGGCAGGTGCCGTTTTTTTTGCCTGTGATTTTTTTTGTGGCTGTACTGGCCCTATCGCTGGCAAGCCAGCTCCCACACAAGGGGGATGCAATTCCCTGTGGAGCCGGCTTGCCGGCGATGGGGCCACCTCGGTCTCTAGTCAATCACTTGCGCGCCGCCTCCCACGACTTCAGCAGCTGGTCGTAGCTGACGGTCTCGCCCTTGGGTTTCTCGTTCGCCAACTTCGGCTTCGGTGCCCCGGGCTGGTCGAACCAGTACTGGGCGTCCTTCTCCGGATTGAGCTTCGGCGCACAGGTGGCCTGGGCATTGGAGCGCTGCAGCCGCTCCATCATCTTGTCCTGGTCACGCGCCAGGCCGTCCAGCGCCTCCTGCGGGGTCTTCTCGCCACTGGCCACTTCGGCGATATGGCTCCACCACAACTGCGCCAGGCGCGGGTAGTCCGGCACGTTGGTGCCGGTCGGCGTCCATTGCACCCGCGCCGGGCTGCGGTAGAACTCCACCAGCCCGCCGAGCTTGGGCGCCAGGTCGGTCATGGCCTGGGAGTTGATGTCAGATTCGCGAATCGGCGTCAGGCCGACGATGGTCTTCTTCAGCGATACGGTCTTGGAGGTCACGAACTGCGCGTACAGCCACGCGGCCAGGCGCTGCTTTTCCGGCGTCGACTTGAAGAAGGTCCAGGACCCGGTGTCCTGGTAGCCCAGCTTCATCCCCTCCTCCCAGTACGGCCCCTTCGGCGAGGGCGCCATGCGCCACTTCGGCGTGCCGTCGGCATTGACCACCGGCAGTCCCGGCTTGGTCATGTCGGCGGTAAAGGCGGTGTACCAGAAGATCTGCTGGGCGATGTTGCCCTGGGCCGGCACCGGTCCGGCCTCGGAGAAGGTCATGCCCTGGGCTTCCTTGGGCGCGTAGGCGCGCATCCAGTCGACGTACTTCTGCGTCGCATAGACCGCCGCAGGGCCATTGGTATCGCCGCCGCGAGTCACACTGGAGCCGACCGGGTGGCAATCTTCCACGCGAATCCCCCATTCATCCACCGGCAAGCCGTTGGGCAAGCCCTTGTCGCCACCACCGGCCATGGAGAACCAGGCATCGGTGAAGCGCCAGCCCAGCGAGGGGTCCTTCTTGCCGTAGTCCATGTGGCCGTACACCCGCTTGCCGTCGATTTCCTTGACGTCTTCGGTGAAGAACTTGGCGATATCCTCGTAGGCAGACCAGTTCACCGGCACACCCAGCTCGTAACCGTACTTTTCCTTGAACTTGGCCTTGAGCTCCGGCCGCTCGAACCAGTCGGCGCGGAACCAGTAGAGGTTGGCGAACTGCTGGTCGGGCAGCTGGTAGACCTTGCCGTCCGGCGCGGTGGTAAAGGACAGACCGATGAAGTCCTTCAGGTCGAGGGTCGGCGAGGTGTAGTTCTTGCCTTCGTTGGCCATCAGGTCGGTGATCGATTCCACCTTGCCATAGCGAAAATGGGTGCCGATCAGATCGGAATCGTTGACCCAGCCATCGTAGATATTCTTGTCCGACTGCATCTGCGTCTGCAGTTTCTCCACCACGTCGCCTTCCTGCAGGAGGTCGTGGGTCAGCTGGATGCCGGTGATTTCGCTGAAGGCCTTGGCCAGTACCTTGGATTCATATTCATGAGTGGTGATGGTTTCCGACACCACGTTGATCTTCATGCCACGAAACGGCTCGGCAGCCTTGATGAACCACTGCAGTTCGGCCAACTGCTGCTCGGGCGTCAGGGTGGAGGGCGTGAACTCGCTGCCTATCCACTTTTTCGCCGCGTCTTCATACTGGTCGGCCCACGCCGTGCCCTGCACGCTGGCCAGTACCAGCCAGGCGGCCAGGGTCAAATGTCGCCGTTTGTGATTGTTCTGGAACATTGTGATCTCCCGATTGAGTTATTCCCCGGAGCCGTCGCTCAGCCCCAGCGCAACACCAGCACCAGCCAGCCCAGCGACAGCAGCGAGGCCACCCACAACGGCCAGTCGCTCAGCCCTACCACCAGCAGGTGCAGGTAGGCGCTGACCAGCAGGCCGATGAACAACCGGTCGCCACGGCTGGTGACGATCGGCAGGAAGCCGCGCCGCTCGACGCACGGGCGGCGCAGCTCGAACAAGGTCATGCACAGCAGCAGCACGCCAATGGCGGTGAAGAACAGTGCGGTGGGCAGGGTCCAGGCCATCCATTCCATGCGCCTGCCCTCCTACACCCGGCCCAGGGCAAAGCCCTTGGCCACATGATTGCGGACGAACCAGATCACCAGCATGCCGGGCAGGATGGTCAGCACGCCGGCCGCCGCCAGCACGCCCCAGTCGATCCCTGAGGCGGACACGGTACGGGTCATCACCGCCGCGATCGGCTTGGCATTGACCGACGTCAGGGTGCGCGCCAGCAGCAGTTCGACCCAGGAAAACATGAAGCAGAAAAACGCCGTCACACCGATGCCGGAGCCGATCAGCGGTATGAAGATCTTGACGAAGAAGCGCGGGAAGCTGTAGCCGTCGATGTAGGCGGTTTCGTCGATTTCCTTGGGCACGCCGGACATGAAACCTTCGAGGATCCACACCGCCAGCGGCACGTTGAACAGGCAGTGGGCAAGAGCCACGGCAATGTGCGTGTCGAACAGGCCGATCGAAGAATAGAGCTGGAAGAACGGCAGCAGGAACACCGCCGGCGGCGCCATGCGGTTGGTCAGCAACCAGAAGAACAGGTGGCGGTCACCGAGGAAGCGGTAGCGTGAGAAGGCATAGGCCGCAGGCAGCGCGACGAGCAGCGAGATGAGCGTGTTCAGACACACGTAGTACAGCGAGTTGAGGTAGCCGTTGTACCAGCTGGGATCGGTGAAGATCACCCGGTAATTGTCGAGGGTGAAGGCCTGCGGCCAAAGGGTCAGGCCGCCGAGGATCTCGGTGTTGCTCTTGAACGACATGTTCAGCAACCAGTAGATCGGCACCAGCAGGAAGAAGAAATACAGCAGCAGGGCCAGCGTCTTTCTCGTGCTCATGGCCTAGTCCTTGTCGGCGTGGGTCATGGCCGTATAGAACAGCCACGACACCAGCAGGATGATCAGGAAGTACACCAGCGAAAACGCCGCCGCCGGGCCCAGGTCGAATTGCCCCACGGCCATGCGCGTGAGGGTCTGGCTGAGGAAGGTAGTGGCGTTGCCGGGCCCGCCGCCGGTGAGCACGAACGGTTCGGTGTAGATCATGAAGCTGTCCATGAAGCGCAGCATCACTGCGATCAGCAGGACATTCTTCAGCTTGGGCAACTGAATGTGCCGAAACACCGCCCAGTTCGAGGCGCGGTCGATGCGTGCCGCCTGGTAGTAAACATCCGGAATGGCACGCAGGCCCGAGTAGCACAGCAGCGCCACCAGCGAAGTCCAGTGCCAGACATCCATCACCAGCACGGTCAGCCAGGCGTCGAACGTGTCGCCGGCATAGTTGTAGCTCACCCCAAGCTTGGCCAGCGTCGCGCCAAGCAGGCCGATGTCGGCACGCCCGAAGATCTGCCAGATGGTGCCCACCACGTTCCACGGGATCAGCAGCGGAATGGCCATGACGATCAGGCACACCGACGCCCTGCGCCCCTGGGTCGGCATGGTCAAAGCGATGGCGATGCCCAGCGGGATCTCGATGGCCAGCACGCAGGCCGAATAGATGAACTGACGCAGCAACGCATCGTGCAAGCCCGGATCGCGCAGAACCTGGCGGTACCAGTCGGCACCGACGAAGTAGCGGTTGGACTGGTCGAAGATGTCCTGCAGCGAATAGTTGACCACCGTCATCATCGGCACCACGGCGCTGAACGCCACCAGCAGGAACACCGGCAGCACCAGCCACCAGGCCTTGTTGTTGGGCACCTTGTTCATGGGCCGACCTCCAGCAGCACATCGTCCACGTACAGCATCAGCCACGCCGCCGGCAGGCTGACCCAGGCCTGTGCCGCGGGCAATGGCCGGTCCTCGCCCAGGCGGGCCTTGAGCGTCGCACCGCCCAGCGCGAGGGTGACGATGCGGTAGGTGCCCAGGTCCTCGACGTCCAGCACCTGCGCCGCATGGGCCTCGTCGAACGGGCTGTCCCACAGCTGCACGAACTCGGGGCGAATCCCGACCTGCAGGCGCCCGCCGCCCGTTGCGGCCAGGCGCTCGCGCAGCCCTGGCGACAAGGTCAGGTGAACATCACCGAAGCTCACGCCATCCGCCTCGGCATGCACGTCGACAAGGTTCATCCCGGGGCTGCCGATGAAGTAGCCGACGAACGTATGCCGGGGCCGCTCGAACAGTTCGCGCGGGGTGCCGAACTGGACGATGCGGCCACCGTGCATCACCGCGATCTTGTCGGCGAAGGTGGAAGCCTCCAGCTGATCGTGGGTGACGTAGATCATGGTGATGTTGAACTGCTCATGGATCTGCTTGAGCTTGCGCCGCAGCTTCCATTTCAGGTGCGGATCGATCACCGTCAGCGGCTCGTCGAAGAGAATCGCCGAGACGTCATCGCGTACCAGCCCACGGCCCATGGACACTTTCTGTTTTTCGTCGGCGCTGAGATTTCTCGCTTTCTTCTGAAGTACCGCCGACAGGTCGAGTACCTCAGCGATTTCCTCGACCCGGCTGCGCACCCGCTCCTGCGCCAGGCCCTGGTTGCGCAAGGGGAACGCCAGGTTGTCGAACACCGTCATGGTGTCGTACACCACCGGGAACTGGAACACCTGGGCAATGTTGCGCTGCTGTGGCGGCAGGTCATTGACCGGCTCGCCATCGAACAGCACCTGGCCATGGGAAGGCGTGAGCAGGCCGGAAATGATGTTCAGCAGGGTCGACTTGCCGCACCCCGAAGGCCCCAGCAAGGCATAGGCACCGCCCTGCTCCCACACATGGTCAAGGGCATGCAGGGCATAGTCCGCCTCGCCGGTGGGCTGGCGGCTGTAGCTGTGGGCCAGTTGGCGCAGGCGGATCTCGGCCATCAGACACTCCTCGCCTGGCGCAGGCCCGGGGCCTGTACCAGTGCGCCCGCGCTGTCGAACACGAACAGCTTGTGGGTAGGAATGAACACGCGAATCGGCGCGTCCACCTGATACTCGTGTACGCCGGGCAAGTGCAGGACCATCCGCCAGTGTTCGTTGCGCACGTGCAGGAAGGTTTCCGAACCACTGATCTCGGCCAACTCCACCAGCACGGCCAACTCCAGGTCGTCGTCGTGGGATGGCACCAGGGTGATGTGGCTGGGGCGCACGCCGAAGCGGTAGTCGCCATCCCCCAGCCGTTGCAGGTCGGCGTTGCGGGCAAAATGCACGGCCTGCGCCAGGCTTACCTCGTTGCCGCTGATGCGCCCCGGCACCAGGTTGATCGGGGGTTCGGAAAACAGCTCGGCGGCCAGCACACTGCAAGGCCGCTGGTAGACCTCGGCGGTGGCGCCGCTCTGGACGATGCGGCCCTCGTGCAGCAAGGTCGTGGTACCGCCCAGGGCCAGTGCTTCATTGGCTTCGGTGGTGGCATACACGGCGATGCAATTGCGCGCGGCGAAAAGCTCGCGCAGCTCCTGGCGCAGGCCCTCGCGCAGCTTGTAGTCGAGGTTGACCAGTGGCTCGTCGAACAGGATCAGCCCGGCATCCTTGACCAGCGCCCGGGCCATCGCCGTGCGCTGCTGCTGGCCGCCGGAAAGCTCCAGCGGCAGGCGCTGCAGGTAGGCCTCGATGCGCAGCATCTCGGCGGTTTCCTGCACCCGCCGGCGAATCTGGGCCTCGGCCAGCCCGGCCTGGCGCAAGGGCGAGGCGATGTTCTCGAAGACGCTCAGGGTCGGGTAGTTGATGAACTGCTGATACACCATCGACACGTTGCGGTGGCGCACCGCCACCCCGGTCACGTCCTTGCCATCCATCGACACGCGGCCGCAATCCGGATGATCGAGGCCGGCCATCAGGCGCATCAGGCTGGTCTTGCCGGCCAGGGTGCGGCCTAGCAGCACGTTGAACGAGCCGGGCTCGAAACGCAGGGAGGCATCGATGATCCAGGCATGGCCATCGACACTTCGGCTGACCTGATCCAGCACCAGGGACATGGCTGCGACCTTTGTGATTGTTGTCCGTCACACAGAGCCAGTTCCATGCCAGCTTCCCCCTTTGGCTCTGGCACGCGCCTTTGCCGACGCCGGTCGACCAACAACGGTTCGCAACTGAACAGTTTCGCTGAACAACTGAACACTAGCGGGTTTGACATTGAACAACCGTGAACGACACTGAACTGCGGTCGGCCGATAACAACAATCACACAGGACGGGCCCATGGCCACATCCGCTTCGACCCACGCCCAACTGATCCAGGCCTCCTGGGCCCGCTGTCGCGAACACGGCCTGCAGCCGCAGAGCCCGCCGGACTTCGACTGCCTCACCCGCACTGAACTCGATGCCCTGCTGGAGCGGCGCCAGACGTTGCTGCGCCTGACCCGCGACGACGTGCTGCCGCAGTACGCGCACCTGCTTGGCAATGCCAGCTACCTGGTGATGCTGGCCGACGCCAGCGGCTGCCTGCTCGACACCTGGGGCTCGCGACGCTTCGTCGAGCCACGCCAGCAACACGGTTTCAGTGCCGGGGCCCATTGGCACGAACGGGGCGTGGGCACCAACGCCCTCGGTACGGCGCTGGTCTGTGCCGAGCCGATCCATGTCGGCCAGGACGAGCACTTCCTGCGCCAGAACCGTTACCTTGCCAGCGCCGCAGCGCCGCTGTTCGATCACGAGCGGCAGCTGGTCGGGGTACTCGATGTGGCGAGCGACGGCTACCTGCCAGCCACCCAGACCCTGGGCCTTGTGCGCATGATGGGCCAGAGCCTTGAAAACCGCCTGATTCTCGCGCAGTACGCAGGCCGCCACGCGCAACTGCTGTTCAACAGCGCTCCCGACAATCTGGACAGTCCTTGGGCCGGGCTGCTGGTCTTCGATGAACGCGGCCAGGTACTCGCCGCCAATCACCGGGCCGACAGCCTGCTGGGTGGCGACCCGCGCGGGCAGAACCTCGAACAGCTGTTCCAGATTCCGCTGCAGCAGCTGCTCGCCCGGCCCCAACGCCAGGCCTTCGCCCTGCAAGCGGCTGGGCGCAACCGCTTCCACTGCCAGTGGCAACCCCGCCAGAGCCCGCCGCGCACCCCCTCGCCTGGCAGCGACCCACGCCTTGAAAAAGCCCTGGCCCAAGCCAGCCTGTTGCTGGAAAAAGACATTCCCCTGTTGGTCCAGGGTGAGACCGGCGTCGGCAAAGAGCTGTTCGTCGAGACCCTGCACCGCGCCAGCAGCCGCGCCGGCCAGCCGCTGATCGCGGTCAACTGCGCCGCCATCCCTGCGGAACTGGTGGAATCCGAGTTGTTCGGCTACGACAAAGGCGCCTTCACCGGCGCTCACCACAAGGGCAACCCTGGCCTGATCCGCAAGGCCGACCAGGGCATCCTGTTCCTCGACGAGATCGGCGACATGCCACTGCCCACCCAGGCCCGCCTGTTGCGCGTGTTGCAGGCGCGCAGCATCCAGCCGCTGGGCAGTGGCGAGCCGGTGGCGGTGGATATCCGCGTGGTCTCGGCGAGCAACCGCGATCTGGCCGAAGAGGTACGCGCCGGGCGCTTTCGCCAGGACCTCTACTACCGCATCGCCGCCATGGCGGTGGTCGTGCCAGCGCTGCGCGAACGCAGCGACCGGCGCCAGCTGATCGAACAGGTGCATGCCCGCCACCGCGACGCCGGGCAGCCGGAACGGCTGCCGCAGGCCATCCTCGAGCTGCTCGATCACCACCCCTGGCCCGGCAATGTGCGCGAACTGGTCAGCGTGATGCAGGTGGCACTGGCCTTGGCAGGCGCCGGGCCGATCAGCGTAGATCACCTGCCGAGCGCCTTTCTGGCCGAGGCGCGGGGGGCCCTCGCACTGCCCCCTGAAGCGTCCGACGACGACCTGCAGACCCGACTGAACAAGGCCAATGGCAATCTCTCGGCCGTCGCCCGCGAACTCGGTATCAGCCGCACCACCCTGTACAAGCGACTGCGCGAACAGTGATGGCAGAGCCCTCACAGCCGATTCGGCTGCCACGCGCCTGAAATCAGCCGGTCCCGCTGGGCGCCGACCCTGCTTCAGCCAGCATGTGCCCCTGGCCCGCGCGACAATGGACCTACGCCCATTTCTGGAAGCGCTGCTGCAGGGAGACTGCCATGACCCGCTATATCGATGTGCAAGACCTCGCCCGCCTGGTCAACCGCAAGGGCCTGGCCACCTGCCTGGTGGAAATGGCCGAGTACATCCGCCAGGACTACCTGCGCTGGCAGGCCTTCGAGAAGTGCGCGCGGGTGGCCAACCACTCCCCTGACGGTGTGATCGAGCTGATGCCGGTTGCCGATGCCGGCCTGTACGCCTTCAAGTACGTCAACGGCCACCCGAAGAACACCCGCCTCGGCCTGCCCACGGTCATGGCGTTCGGCGCCTTGAGCGATGTCGCCTCCGGTGCGCCGCTGCTGCTCAGCGAAATGACCCTGACCACGGCGATCCGTACCGCGGCCACCTCGGCCCTGGCCGCCCGCTACCTGGCACGCGAGGACAGCCGCAGCATGGCGCTGATCGGCAATGGCTCGCAAAGCGAGTTCCAGGCCATCGCCTTCAAGACCCTGCTGGACATCGATGAAATCCGCCTGTACGACATCGACCCCAAAGCCACGGCGAAACTGGTCGCCAACCTGGCCGGCCGCCCTGGGCTGAAGCTGACCGTCGCCAGTTCGGTGGCCGAAGCGGTCCGCGGCGCCGACATTGTCACCACGGTCACCGCCGACAAGGCCTATGCCACGATCCTGACCCCGGACATGATCGAGCCCGGCATGCACCTGAACGCCGTGGGTGGCGACTGCCCCGGCAAGACCGAACTGCACCGCGACATCGTCGATCGGGCCCGGGTGATCGTCGAGTACGAACCGCAAAGCCGGGTCGAAGGCGAGATCCAGCAAATGCCGGCCGACTCACCGGTGACCGAGTTCTGGCAAGTGCTCGCAGGCACCGCTCCCGGTCGCGAGAACGCCGCGCAAGTGACCCTGTTCGACTCGGTCGGTTTCGCCCTGGAGGACTACTCGGCGCTGCGCTACGTGCTGGATACCGCGCGGGCCCTGAAAATCGGCCAGGGCATCGCACTGGTGCCTTCGCTCGAGAACCCGAAGGACCTGTACGCGCTGTTGCAACCCAAGGTGGTGGAAATCCGCGCCAAACCCAAGGCCGACTCTGCCTGTGCCTGATCGATTGACCCGGGGCTGCTGCACGGCAGCCCCATAACGCCTACCCTGTCCATGCCCCTTCGACAAAGAAGCCACGCGCATGGACACCAAGGACACCCCTCTCCCACCGCTGGACCGCATCGACGAAGCCATCATCAACGTGCTGCGCGTTGACGGCCGCATCACCTTCGAAAAGCTTTCCAGTCTGGTCCACCTCACCCCACGCCCGTGCCTGGAACGCGTGCGCAAGCTGGAACGACGCGGTGTGATTCGCGGCTACGGCGCGATCATCGATCAGCAGAAGATCGCCCCAGGCCTTTCCCTGCTGGTGCTGGTGGCACTGTCCAACCAAAGCGGGCGCGCCGCGCAGAAAGCCTTCGAGGCCACCATGCGCGCCTGCCCCGACGTTCATGAATGCCAGTTGATCAGCGGCCACTTCGACTACAGCCTGCGCCTGCACTGCCGTGACCTGGAGCACTACCGGGTGCTCAGTGAAAGCTGGATGAACACCGAGGCGCTGCACATCGACAAGCTGGTCGCCCACCCGGAACTGGCGGTGGTGAAAAGCAGCGCAGGAACTGTGACCGGGTAGTGTCTATCTACCCGCCTGCCTGTACAGCGCGTCGCTAGCCTTCCTGCTCCCCCCCAGCAGGAGCCTGCGATGACCCATGCCCTTCACTCCCATCTCGCGCTGATCCAGCGTCAGATCCCGCAGTGGCTGCACCAGGCCACCCCGGCACAGCGCGCCGAACTGGCGCTGCTGATCCGTGACAGTCAGCGCCAGACACAGCGCCTGAAACGGGCCTTCGCGCCGTTGCAAGCGGTCGATGCCTTCTGCCGTCCGTTGCTGAAACAGGCGCTTGCCCACTGGTTCCCGGATACACCGGCGGCGACACTGCTTCAGGCACGGGTACTGTTCAATGAAGATCCGCGCTTGAAGCACCTGTCCATGCTGGAAGCTGCCCTGCAGAATTTCTCCTCCGACGGCCAGATCAAGCTGCTCGCAGCGGATTACAGCCCGCTGGCGCTGGATACCTCGACCTTCATCAAAGGCGTGCGAAACCTTGACCTGGGCCAGCGATACCGTTTTCACCTGGGTGATGTGGTCGACAACGACGCGTTTCGTGCATTGCTCGCGGCCCAGGATCGTGCCAGTTTGCGCGCCGAGACTGCCTTGGCGAAGCTGCGTGGCCACATCGACAGCCGCGGCGAAGCACTCGCTACAGCGGCGCTGGCGAACCACTCGGCCGTGGCTACGCCCTACAGTACGCGCGCCTTGCAGTGTGCGTTTGTGAGCTTGTTCGACACGCCTCTGTACGGCCCGCTGGTGATCCAGCTGGAACAGCCGAGCGCCAGCGAACCCTGCCTCTTTTATCTGCCAGGCGACCCGCAAGGCCCGCTGCGCCAGTACGACTCCCTGGCGACGCTGAAGACCGCGCTGACACAGCGTTTGGCCGATCACGATTTTCGAGCTTTTTTCTGCCGCCACGTGCCACTGGCCGAACAGACCGGATTCAGCAAGCGCCTGCGCGAATGCCTCTACCCGCATTACCCCTACGCCGAACTGCACGCCACGCCACCGGTACTGGACAAGGGTGAGCGTTTCAGTTGGCTCAAACGTGCCTTCCCCTCGCCCCACGGCATATGGCAGGAAACCCGCGACCTGAACGCGCGCCTGCCGCTCACCCTGACGCCCTGGAAAGGCGATTGCTTCAAGGCCCGGGCGCGGACGCTGGTGCAACGCAAGTTCGTCGATGCTGCCAGCGTGGCCGTCCCGGTCCGCCAGCTCGACGCGCGTGCTCAAATGGCACGCCTCGAAAGCTGGCTGGGCACCGGGCTGACTGTACTGAACCTGGCGAGTTTCTTCGTTCCCGGCCTGGCCGAGTTGATGCTGGTGGTAGGCGGCGGACAAATCGTCGACGAATTCCTCGAAGGCGTCCACGCCGCCAACGAGCAGGACAGTGACGAGGCCATTGCCCACCTGTTCAGCGTTGTCGAAAGCCTGGCGCAGTTCGCGGCCTTGGGCGCTGCCGCCGGGCTGGTTGCGCCTGCCGGGCCATTGCAGGCCTGGCACATGGTCGACAGCGAGGTCGGCACGCGACTCTGGCACGGCGACCTGACACCCTTCCAGCGCGAGTCGGCCCCCCCGCTGACAGCAGGTGCCGACGGCCTGCATCAAGGGCAAGGACAACGCTGGCTGAAGATGCAGGGCCAGCGCTACCTGCTGGAAACGCCCCCTGCTGGCGGTCGACGCCTGGCTGCAACCCCTGGGCATCGCATCCGCCCGACCTTGCAGGGCATCGAACCAGGGCCTTGGATCTTCGCCCATGAACACCCCCTGCACTGGGATCGCGCCCAGCTGCTGCAGCGGCTGGCCAGTACCGCCACGGGCATGGACCAGCCGATGCTGCAGCGCGCGTTGCAATGCAGCGGGTACGACGAAGCGATACTGCGACGGGTGATGGTCGACCGCGAACCCGCCCCTGCATTGTTGTTCGATAGCCTGGAAGCCTTAGGGGGACAGGTCCCTCCGCCACCGGCCGTTGCACCCAATGGCAATCTGCTGGCGCGGGACTTCCCGTCGCTCAGCGCAAGGGTACGGGCCGAAATACTCGCCCAGGCGCGTCCAGCGGAACTTGAGCAGATGCAACGCACCCAGCGCCTGCCCCTGCGCCTGGCCGAAACCGCACGCCTGTACCTGCGTGATGCCCGCCTCAACCGCGCCCTGGCCCGGATGCAGCTGCGCAGCGGCCCGGCCGCTGATCGTGACGCCTTGGTATTCGGTGCCCTCGAGCACCTGCCAGGCTGGACAGGCAGCGTGCGAGTCGAGCTGCGCGAAGGATCGTCATCCGGTCGCCTGATACACGCCAGCGGCAATGAACAGTTGCCGACGAAAACGCTCATTCGCAATGAAAAAGGGTATGAGCCACGCAATGAACGGAATGAAACCCTGGCCGATCCGGTGGACATCTTCCAGGCGATCCTCAATGCGCTGCCCGACAGCGAGCGCCTGTCGCTCGGCCTGCA
Source organism: Pseudomonas plecoglossicida NBRC 103162 = DSM 15088 (assembly GCF_000730665.1). Lineage (GTDB taxonomy): Bacteria > Pseudomonadota > Gammaproteobacteria > Pseudomonadales > Pseudomonadaceae > Aquipseudomonas > Aquipseudomonas plecoglossicida. The sequence goes on along the minus strand of NZ_BBIV01000013.1, from coordinate 104,883 downwards.
GATCCATGAACCCGAGGCGCTCAACGATGCGCTTTTCGACATCCTGACCGCCGACCGGAGTAATGCGGCACGCCACCTGGGCATGCAACCTGTGCGCCCCCTGTATCGCTTGCCACGACGCCTACCGGGCGGCCAGCTTGGCTATCCGCTCAGTGGCCGCGGCCAGGGCTGGATCAGCGAAGACGAGCTGTTCAACCGACTGTTCCCTGCCACCGAGCCAGAAGCCCGGGTGGTCTTGCGTCAACGCCTGATCCAGGAAGCCGGTGAACAATCGTTCGGCGCACTGCTCGAACGCCTCAGGGTCGAGTACCTGCAGCTTGAGAGCGCCCTGCAGCTGTGGATTCACGAGCCCTATGTCGCTGAAAACGGCGCCTTCATCGTGCAACGCAGTGCCCGCGCCGAAGCAGCCAGGCGCTTGCGCATGGCCTGGCGCCGAGAGTCGACCAACGTGACCAGCAGCATCGAGCATGTGATCCTGGAACTCGATGGCCGCAACCTCGGCGCCCTGCCCACGCTGCCTGCGCCGATGCCCCATGTGCGGCAGTTGGGCATCACGTTCCTGTACGAATCATCCCTGGCCAGCCTGGACCCGTTTCTCGGCAACTTCCCCAGCGTTCAGGCACTGGACCTGGAGTGCAACCTGCTCGAGCACATCCCGTCCTCCATCGAGCGGATGGGCGAATTGCAAAGCCTGGATCTGTCGAACAACGCCCTTGACCTTGACGACGGCAGCAACCTCGATCTGTTGGCAGGACGCAGCAACCTGCTGCGCCTGAACCTCAGCAATACCCTGCAGGCACTTCCGGTCGCAGCGCTCGATCGCCTGGCCAGCCTGCCGACCCTGGCGACCCTGGCCATCGACAGCAATGGCCTGAACCTCACCACCGAGCACTTCCAGGCACTGGAGCGCTGGCCGTCATTGATCGACCTGAGCATGTCCGGCAACGACACCACCCTGACCGAGCAAAGCCGCGCCGCCCTCGCCCGCCTGAACCGCCTGCACACGCTGTTCATGAGTGACAACCCGCTCGACATGGCCCCTGATGTCAGCGGCTGGCACCACCTGCAGGCACTGGACCTGCAGCGAACCGGCATTGGCCAATGGCCCAGTGGCCTCGCCGAGCTGATGAACCGACGCCCACTTCAACTGCAGAGCCTGGACCTCAGCGAAAACCAGATCATCGACGCGCCGGACCTGCAAGGTTGCGCCTTCGCCGAGGCGGTGCATGGGGGCGAACCGCGTGCCAGTTTCGACTTCGACAACAACCCGTTCAGCGAGCACGCGCAACAGCGCCTGGCCGACGCAGGTTTGCCCGCGATCAGTGTCGGCGACGCCGAAGACCCTTGGTACATCGGTTGGCCAGACGACCTGCTGGAGCACCAGGCGCTGACCGCCAACGAGCCCGCCTGGCAGCCGCTGTACCAACTGTTCGAGCGCCTGAACCAGACCGCGGACTACCTGAGCCAACCGACCCACATGCGCGCCCGCATGCAGCATGTGCTGCGTACGCTCAGCGCCACGCCTGGCGAAGCCGACAGCGGTGGCTGGGGCCGGGCGCAACTGCACGAACAGGTCATGGAGGCGATCAACGATGCCACCCAAGGCTGCGTCGACCAGGCCAGCCTGCTGTTCCAGCAGATCGAAACCGACGTGATGCTGTGGGACGCGATCAACGTCGCCGATGCCAGCGCGGCCAGCGAACAGGTCGCCGTGGACAGCGCCGCCGGGTTGCTGCGCCAGCAGCGCCTCGACGAACGCGTGGGCGACTTGTACAACGCCCGCGTGGCCAGGCGCAGCGCGCTGGCAGAGGCGGCGGACGATGCCGCGCGTGAAGCCGCGCCACCGCTGGATGCGGACGATGACCTGGACGATGGCGCACTGACCGACCCCGACTACAACATCGACGAAATCGAGATGGCCCTGCATGCGCGCATGCATCTGCGCGAATCCCTCGGGCTGCCGCCGCAACCGCAGCAGATCATGTTCGACTACCTGGCACGCCTGAGCCCGGCGACAGTAGACCGTCTGGGTGCCGCCGTAAGGTCGGATGTGAATCGCACCGTTTTCAGCCAATGGGCCTGCGAGCAGCGGTTCTGGCAGAGTTGGCTACGTCGCCTGCATAGGAATGATTTCGACGCGCTGGCCAGGGAATGGGACGCTGCAGTCGAGTACCACAGCGAATTGTTCGTAGCGACGGATAACCTTGGGGACTATACCGGGCCGAGCGTGCCGTCAGCCTACATCGATGCGCTGGAGCGGGAACTGGGCAACATCGATGGCCTGCACTGGCGGCGCGACGGTGTCGTGCAGCGGGTCGACCTGGTTTCCGACCGCTATGTCGATGAAACCGGCATCTACACCCGGGCCAGCAAGTTGCTGCTCAGTACCCGTGCACAGGCAGAACAGGCGCTGCTGCGCAGCTTGACCGAGGCCATGGCCAGCACGCTCGCCTGAGCCGGTCAGGCGTGCTTCCACTCGCTCGGTTGCCGGTAGCTCGCCACCCACTGCACCACCTGGGTGGCGGGCATCGGTGGGGCGATGCAGTACCCCTGCGCCAGCTCGCAGCCCAGCGACATCAATACCCGGCCATGTTCGACACTCTCCAGCCCTTCGGCCACCACTTCGCGGCCAAAGGCCCGCGCCAGGCCGATGACCGCGCCGGTCAGGGCCAGGTCGTCCTGGTCGTGCAGGATGTCACGCACGAACGACTTGTCGATCTTGATGGTCTGGGCTGGCAGGCGCTTGAGATAACTGAGCGACGAATACCCGGTGCCGAAGTCATCCAGGGAAAAGCGTACCCCGAGTGCCTGGCAGGCCTCCAGGCAGCGGCTGACGTGCTGCAGGTTGTCGATCGCCACCGACTCGACGATCTCCAGGTCCAGCCGGGTCGGGTCGACGTGCGGATAAGCCGTCAGCAACTGCTGCAGACGCTCGACGAAATCGTCGCGCTGCAGATGGCGAGCCGCGATGTTGACACTCAACGACCAGGGCCGGCCTTGCCGCTGCCAGGCCTGCAGGCGTTGCAGGGCCTGCTCGATCACCCACTCGCCGATCTCGACGATCAGGTCGGTCTGCTCCACCAGCGGCAGGAACTGGCCCGGCAGGACCAACTCGCCACCTGGGCGCTGCCAGCGCAGCAGGGCTTCGAAACCCAGCACCTGGCCGGTGCGCAGGTTGACCTTGGGCTGGTAGTGCAGGCACAGCTCACGGTTGCGCAGGGCCCAGCGCACCCGCGCCACGGTCTGGTGGGTGGCCTGCAGTTCAAGCTCCTGGGACACGTCGAACACGTGGTAGCGGTTACGGCCCCGTTGCTTGGCCACGTACATGGCCTGGTCGGCATGGCGCACCAGGGTGTCGGCATCCTCATCGTCCTGGGGCACCCGCGTGACACCGATACTGGCACTCAACGACAACCGGTGCTCACGTATCGCGTAGGGCGCGGCCAGCGCCCTGAGCACGCGCTGCAAGGCGACATGCAACTCTTGCGGGGTGTCGACATGCCGCAGGATCAGCACGAACTCGTCGCCCGACAGGCGTGCCACCGAATCCCCCGCCCGCAGGATGCCCTTGAGCCGCTGCGCCACCTCGACCAGCAACAGGTCGCCGGTCGCGTGACCGTAGCCATCGTTGACCGCCTTGAAACCATCGAGGTCGAGCATGCACACCGCCAGCGCGATGTCATCCCGGCGAGAGAACGCCAAGGCCTGGTTGAGCAGATCCGACAGGTAGGTGCGATTGGGCAGGCCGGTCAGCACATCGTGTCCTACCCGCCATTGCAGGGTGTGCAGCAATTGGCGCTTCTCGGTGACGTCGAAGCGGATCGACACGTACTTGCGCACCTGGCCGGTCGCAGGGTCGACCAGCGGCACCATGGTGCTGTCGACCCAATACAGCGAGCCGTCCTTGGCGCGATTGCAGATCTCGCCCTTCCACACCTTGCCCGCGACCAGGGCACGCCACATGCCCAGGAAGAATTCCGGCTCGTGCAGGCCCGAGTTGAGGATGCGGTGGTTGGCCCCCAGCAGCTCGTCGCGGCTGTAGCCGGAGATGCTGCAGAACTGCTGGTTGACGTAGGTGATTCGCCCGCGCAGGTCGGTTTCGGAAAAGATCGCGGCCGCGTCCACGGCAGCGCGATAGATATCGTCCATAAGCATCCTGGGTCAGCGGTCGAAGCGCGCTACCAGGGCACGTAGCCCGACGCACACCTGCTCGAGCTCCGCACCGCGCGAAGCCGCGGCATTGGCACTGCGGGCGCTGTCCTGAGCGATGGCCGCCACGCCAATGATCTGCCGTGACACGTCCTCGGCCACCGCCGATTGCTGCTGCGAAGCGGCCGCCATCTGCTGGCTCATGCTGCTGATGCGCTGCACCGCGTCGCGGATGCCGTGCAGCGTCTGCTGTGCTTGCTGCACTTGCGCCACGCCCTCTCCGGCACCGGCGATGCCCTGGCTGGCCATGTCCACGGCCTGCTCGGCACCACTGCGCAGGCCATCGATGATGCCTTGGATGTGCAGGGTCGACTGCCGGGTCTGCTCGGCCAGCGCCCGCACTTCATCGGCAACCACGGCAAAGCCGCGGCCCTGCTCGCCGGCCCGTGCCGCCTCGATCGCGGCATTGAGGGCGAGCAGATTGGTCTGTTCGGCGATGGCGCGGATCATTCCGGTCGCTTCACCGATCGCGGCGCACTGGCCGGCCAGGTGCAGCACGGCCTGGTTGATCTGCTCGACCGTATCGGCCAGCGCGCGGATCGCCGCACCACTGGCGTCGGCCACCTGGCTGCCTTGTTCGGCGAGCAGGTGCACGGTATGCGCTTCGCCGGCGGTGAGTTGCACGTGGCTGGCGACGTCGCGGATCGAGGCGGCCATTTCAGTCATGGCGGTGGCGCTGAGGTCGGTCTCGGCACGCTGTTCCAGCAAGGCTGACTCGGTGCCGCGCGACAGACGCCCGGCGTCCTGCGCAGCCACGGCCATCTGCGACGCCAGGTCGCTCAGGCGGGTGAGCGCGGTCTTCAGGCGTGCCTCCTCGCTGATCAGGATCAGCTGCAGCTGCCCCGCCGCACTTGGCAAATCGCTGTAGGTCAGCGCGGCCAGCGGGTCGGCGAAGGTGCCCTCGGCGCCCTCGATCACCCGCCGCAACTGCCGCCCGAGGTCATTGCGCGCCCACAGCCCATAGGCTGCAAATACCGCCAGGGTCAGCCCTTGGCCAAGCGGCCCCGGCCACAGCTGGTTGGCGCCCACGGCAACAATCCCGCCCAGCAGCGGCAGGGCCAGCGCCTGGCCCAGCAATGCCAGGCGGCGCCCAACCGAGAGCGAACCTTTACCCTCGCGCAGGCGTGCATACAGGGCCTCGGCCCGGCGTATCTGCTCACGGGTCGGGCAGACCCGCACCGACTCGTAGCCGACGACCCGCCCGCCTTCGAGGATCGGCGTGACGTAGGCATTGACCCAGTAGAAGTCGCCGTTGCGGCAGCGGTTCTTGACGATCCCCATCCAGCTCTTGCCCGCCTTGAGGTAACGCCACATCAACTCGAACACCGCTTCAGGCATGTCCGGGTGGCGCACCAGGTTGTGCGGGCTACCGATCAGCTCGGCTTCGCTGTAGCCGCTGATGGCGGCGAATTCGGGGTTGCAGTAAGTGATCAGGCTGGCCATGTCGGTGGCCGAAATCAGCCGCTGATCCTTGGGAAAACATTGCTCGACCGGGGTAACCGGCAAGTTGAGGCGCACGATGAAACTCCATTCACTGACGTACCGGCAGCTGTCCAGGCAGGCCGCGGAAACAATCCACGCCGTGAATTCTACGTAATTCATTACATGAATGATACAAATGTAACTGGATATAGCGTCGGGCTATGGGAGGCAAGCACACGACCGAGCTAGAGCCTGGCAGACCTTCCACGCCTCAACTGGTCAGACCGGTAAGGCCAAAATTCCTTGCAATGTAGGTTCTTTCGCGGTTTTATGGACCTCGCGCTGAACAAACCGGTAAGACCACAACAATAATGAAGTCCTGCGCTCTTTCGCCCCGTGCGGCACCGAAGCAAGGACACCGACCAGAGATCCCTCCCATGCTCAAATGGTGCTCGCGTTCGATCTTCCTGCAAGTGGTGCTCGGCCTCGCCCTCGGCATCGCCTGCGGCCTCAGCTTCCCCGAAGTGTCCCTGCAACTCAAACCCCTTGGCGATGGCTTCATCAAGCTGATCAAGATGCTCATCGGCCTGATCGTCTTCTGTGTGGTGGTCAGCGGCATTTCCGGTGCCGGTGACCTGAAAAAGGTTGGCCGTATCGGTCTGAAATCGGTGATCTACTTCGAAGTGCTGACCACCATCGCCCTGGTGATCGGCTTGGTGTTCGCCTTCAGCAGCGGCATCGGCAGCGGCGCCAACATCCACCTGGACCAGCTGTCCAGCGCCGACGCCAGCAGCCTGGCCGAACGTGGCCAGCACATCCACGGCGCCACCGCGTTCTTCATGGAGCTGATCCCGACCTCGGTGGTCGGTGCCTTCGCCGACAACAACATCCTCCAGGTATTGCTGTTCTCGGTGCTGTTCGGCAGCGCGTTGAACCTGGTGGGCGAATCGGCAGCCGGCATCTCGCGGCTGATCAACGAGCTGAGCCATGTGATCTTCCGCATCATGGGCATGATCGTGCGCCTGGCACCGATCGGCGTGTTCGGCGCCATCGCCTTCACCACCAGCAAATATGGCCTGGAATCGCTGCAGCACCTGGGCGGCCTGGTGGCCCTGTTCTATCTGACCTGCGCCGGTTTCGTGCTGATCGTCCTCGGCACGGTGATGCGTTTGTCGGGCCTGAAGCTGCTGCCGTTCATCAAGTACCTGCGCGAGGAACTGACCATCGTCCTCGGCACCGCATCGTCCGACGCGGTGCTGCCGCAGATCATGCGCAAGCTCGAACACCTGGGGATCGGCAGCTCCACCGTCGGCCTGGTGATCCCGACCGGCTACTCGTTCAACCTGGACGGCTTCTCCATCTACCTGACCCTGGCCATCGTGTTCATCGCCAACGCCACCGGCACACCGCTGGAGATGACCGACCTGCTGACCATCCTGCTGGTCTCGCTGGTGACCTCCAAGGGTGCCCACGGCATCCCGGGCTCGGCGCTGGTGATCTTGGCTGCCACCCTGACTGCCGTGCCGGCCATTCCGGTGGTGGGCCTGGTGCTGGTGCTGGCGGTGGACTGGTTCATGGGCATCGGCAGGGCCTTGACCAACCTGATCGGCAACTGCGTGGCCACGGTGGCCATTGCCCGCTGGGAAAAAGACATCGACCTTGAGCGCGCGCAGAACGTGCTCGATGGCAAGCCCGGCTTCGCCCACGCGCCACGCAAGCAAGCCAACCCCCATCAACAGGAATTCTGAGACCATGCGGCCGGTGCTGACGCCGGCCCTTCCAGGAGCGAAACGTGATCAGTTCTTCGACCGTCGTCACCTCAGTGGTGGAAAAACTTCGCCAGGCCCTGGCCCGCGGGCAATGGCGTTCCGGCGACATGCTGCCCGGCCAGCGCGAACTGGCCGAACAGCTGGGCATCAGCCGCCCCAGCCTGCGCGAAGCGATGACCGTGCTGGAAACCCTGGGCCTGGTGCGCTCGATGCCGGGCAAGGGCGTGCTGGTGCTGGATGCCGAGGCGGCCATGCACGAGCCCGGCAGCGATACCGCCGCCGCCAGCCTGGCCGACGTGCTGGAGCTGCGCTACACCCTTGAACCCTTCATCGTCGGCCTGGTGGCGCAGTCGGCCAACAGCCAGGACATCGGCCAGCTGCGCCTGACCCTGATGGACATGCGCGAAGCCCTGGAAGCCGATGACAGTGAAGCCGGCGCCAAGGCCTACATCGCCTTCCACGAGGCGCTGTTCGCCCTGACCACCAACCCGATCTTCCAGAGCGTGGTACAGCAGACCGGCAATGCCCTCAAGCAGAGCGCCGACATGCTGCGAAATTCGCCCGAACACCTGGCCGCGCGGCTCAAGGAAAACGAAGCCGTGGTCCGCGCCATCCGCGAACGCAACAGCGCCCAGGCCAGTGCCCAGATGCGCCGGCACATCCTCGCCGAGGGCCTGCGCATGGGCATCGAACTGAACATTCCGGACGACCATCCGCAGCCCTGAACCAAGGAGAGCGACCATGACCGCCTGCGCCCACGCCGCCCCCCGCCTGCCTGCCCTGCTCGCCGCTGGCGAAACCCGCCTGTCGGCCGAACAGATCTACCCACGCCTGTTCGACGCCATCCTCGAACAACGCCTGCCGCCTGGCAGCCTGCTGCCCGAACAGGCACTGGGCAACGCCTTCGGGGTCAGCCGCACGGTGATCCGCCGGGTGCTCGGGCGCCTGTCGGACCAGCAGGTGGTGGTGCAACGCCCCAGTCAAACCGCGCACCTGGCCGCGCCAGACCCGCAGCAGGCTCGCCAGGTACTCAGTGCCCGGCGCCTGGCCGAGACCACCTTGATCAGCCTGGCGGCCCGGCGCGCACGCCCCGCGCAGGTACGCCAGCTGCGCCAGCTGGTGGAGCGCGAGCGCCAGCATCACCAACGTGGCGAGCGCTGCGCGGCGATCCGGCTGGGCGGCGAGTTCCACCTCAAGCTCGCCCAGGTGGCCGCCAACGCGCCGTTGGCCAGGTTCCTCAATGGGCTGGTGCCGATGACCTCGTTGATCATCGCCCGCTATGAGTCGCCCTGCTGCGATCACTGCGCCTGGCAGGAACATGCCGCGATCATCGATGCGGTAGAGGCCGGTGACGAGGCGGCGGCGCTGGCGTTGATGCATGAGCACCTGGACCGTCTGGAAGAAAAGCTGGAGCTGGAGTGACAGCGGCCGCTGCGCGGCCATCGCCGGCAAGCCGGCTTCCACAGGGACTACACAGAACTTGAAGCCTGCGGGGTCCCTGTGGGAGCCGGCTCGCCGGCGATGGACTGCAGCGCAGTCCCCTTGGCCGCGCCCTATACTCGAAGTACTACCCAGCCTCTACCCCTGGGAGGCAGCCGAGTGACCCTGCGCATCCCCATCCTGCTCTGCCTCCTGCTGGCCCTCGCCGGCTGCGCCGGCAAACGCCCCGCCCCCCCGCCGCCACCTGCCGTGCTCGACCCCGCCGCCTGGCAACGCATCGATCAGGAGCTGATCGACGCCTCGGTCGGCGCCGCAGGCTCTGCCAACGACTATGCGCGACGCTCGATGCGGGTGTGGAAGGAGCAGGTCCAGCAACGCACGGAAAGCGACTTCATCCCGTGGTTCACCGGTTACTGGACCCAGCAATGGCTCACCCTCAAGGTCGCCTGGTACAAGCTCGACAGCGGTGAAGGCCGCGAGTCTGCGGAAAAACGCCTGGCCCTGTACCTGCAGGAGCAGTACCACGAACGGGTCATCGAGCCGGTCGCCGAACAGATCAACCCCGAAGGCATCCGCGACCGTGCCAGCGAACTCTACCTGCAGTTGTTCGGCCAACAGCTGCCGGCGATCATCCAGCGCTACAACGCCGCGCCCGACCAGCTCAGCCAGCGCCTGAACCGCATCCCGGCCATCCACCTGGGGCCGCCACCGGCGCGCAATGCCAGTCTCTACCAACTGTTGCGGGCCAAACCCCTCGAGCAGCAACCGGCCTGGCTGGCCCTGCGCGACCACTTGCACCGGCAAGCCGCCAAAGGACCTGGCAAGACCGACGCAGGCCTGTCGTCGGTGGCCACAAGCGCCAGCGAGAAACTCGGTGCCACCCTGGCCCCGCGCGGCATCGCCAGCGCCGTGGCGAGTGCCGTGGGCAAGGTGGCGGGGGCGATGATCTCGATCGCGGCGACAGGGTACGGGATCATCAGCCATGACCGCGAGCAGCCGCAGATGGTCGAGCAGTTGCGGGTGATCCTCAACGTGGCGCTCAACCAGGAATGGCGGGAGTTGATGGAGAACCGCCAGAGCGGCGCCATGGCGGGGGTGTACTACCTGTCGGGGCAGGTCGAGGACAGCCTGCTGGCCAGTGCGCCGCACCCCGAGGAGCCGGAGACCCCTCAGGCGCAGGCGCCGCGGCAAGAGCCGCTGTTGATTCGCATACCGCCCTAGAGGTTGATCTTGCCGGCGATAGGGCCAGTACCGTCACCCTCAAGCCGCGGCCAGCGCCGACTTGGGCAAACCAAAGATCCGGTCAAACGCCCAGTTATAGGCAAAGGTGTAACAAGGCACCAGGATGATGAACGCCAGGTCCACCAGAAACGCCTCGACCAGGCTCATGCCCAACCACCAGGCAATCAGCGGAATCAGATACACCACCAAGGTAAGCTGGAAGCCGATGGCATGCGCCACCCGCCGCGCCACGCTGCGCCCGCGTTTGGCCTGGCGGCTTTCCCAGCATTCGAACAGGCTGTTGTAGATCAGGTTCCAGAGCATGGCGATGGTGGTGATCATTACCGCCAGGGGCCCGGTGTGCGAGGCCTGGGTGTCCGACAGGTAGGCCAGCCCCAGCGTCGACATGCACAGGCCGATCAGTTCATAGAAGGTCACATAGACCAGTTTGCGTTTGACTCCCTGCACCGGGACGACCTCGTATGGCGAAAAGCGAAGGGGCGCAAGGATGCTTCAATGTTCTTGACAGAAAAAGTCGGCAGCTATCAGATTTGCTGACAGGAGGCTGCCATGAACTTTTCCAGCGACAATATCCAGCTGTTTCTTGCGGTACTCGACCACGGCTCGTTTTCCGCCGCCGCGCGCGCCTTGCAGCGTGTGCCATCGGCGGTGAGCATGGCGATCGGCAACCTTGAGGCAGAGCTGGGCTACACCCTGTTCGAGCGTGGCCCGCGGGAGGTCCGCGCCACTGCCCAGGCGCTGGCGCTCGAACCCCACGCACGGCTGATCGCCGAACAGCTGGGGCTGTTGCAGGTACACGCCCTGGAGCTGTCCCAAGGGCTGGAGAGCTGCCTGACCCTGGCGGTGGTCCCCGACATCGACCACCGCCCGCTGCTGGCCGCCATTGCCACCCTCGGCGAGCGCTTCGCCCTGCTGGACATCGAGCTGCTCAGCGCCCCTCAGGAGCAGGCCTTGCACCTGCTCGACAGCGGCCGCGCCGACCTGTGCCTGGCCTTCGCCGGCCTGCAGGTCGATGCCCGGCGCGGCTTCCAGCACATCGGCATGGAATCGCTGGTGGCGACCCTGGCGCCCAGCCACCCGGCCGTGCACGAGGGCCGCATCCAATACCTGGAAGACCTGATCCAAGTGCGTCAGATCCTGGTGCGCAGCCGCGACTTGCCCCTGCTCGATCCGCGTGCGCTGATCGGCGCCACGCACTGGACCACCGACAGCTTCGACCTGGCCCTGCAGATGGTCGAGGCCGGCCTGGGCTGGGGTGACCTGCCACTGGCCCGAGTCGCGCCACTGATCGACAGCGGGCGGCTGGTGCGCCTGGCGTTTCGCAACACCCGCAACGAACTGCAGTTGCCCGTGCACGCCTTCTGGCGCAAGCAACAACCGCTGCGCCAGGCCGCGCGCCTGCTGATCGAACTGCTAGCCGCCCGGTAGGCTGCCGTCCGTCGTAATTCCCCCAAGACAATGCTCAGATATTCAATGTTTTACACCGTCAGCCGATAGCTCAGGAGACAGGTCCCGCCGCTGCGTCACGAGCGCGTGGCACCCTCCCCTCCATGGCTCAAGGTCTCGAAACATGAAGCTGAAATTTCGCCACAAGATCCTGCTCAGCGCCTGCGGCGTCGTGGTGCTGGCATTTGCCTTGTTCACCCTCTACAACGATTACCTGCAACGCAACACCCTGCGCCAGAACATCGAAGCGTCGGTCCAGCAGGCCGGTGCGCTGACCGCCAGCAGCGTGCAGAACTGGATGAGCGGGCGCATCCTGGTGCTGGAAAACCTGGCCCAGGACATCGCCACACAAGGGCCGGGCGATACCTTGGGCGGGCTGATCGAGCAGCCTTCCTATACGCGAAACTTCCTGTTCACCTACCTTGGCCAGGCCAATGGCACGTTCACCCAGCGCCCCGACACGCAGATGCCCGCCGGTTACGATCCGCGCCAGCGGCCCTGGTACGCCAGCGCCACGAGTGCCGGGCAGACCGTGCTCACCGCGCCTTACCAGGGTGCGCTCGGTGGCATGATGGTGACCATCGCCACGCCGGTGAAAAGCAAGGCCAGCGGCGAACTGATCGGCGTGGTCGGCGGTGACCTGACCCTCGACACCCTGGTGCAGATCATCAATTCGGTGGACTTCGGCGGCATCGGCCACGCCTTCCTCACCGACAGCGACGGCCAGGTGATCGTCAGCCCCGACAAGGACCAGCTGATGAAAAACCTCAAGGACATTTACCCTGGCAGCGGCCTGCGGGTGACCTCGGGGATGCAGGACGTGGTGCTCGACGGCCAGGACCGGTTGATTTCCTTCGCCCCGGTGGCCGGCCTGCCCTCGGCGAAGTGGTACATCGGCCTGTCGATCGACAAGGACAAGGCCTACGCCGCCATCGGCCAGTTCCGCACTTCGGCGATCATCGCCATGCTCATCGCCGTGGCCGCCATTGCCGTCGTGCTGGGCCTGCTGATCCCGGTGCTGATGCGCCCGCTGACCACCATGGGCCGCGCCATGCGTGACATCGCCGAAGGTGAAGGCGACCTGACCCGCCGCCTGGAGGTGGTGCACAAGGACGAGTTCGGTGAACTGGCCACCTCGTTCAACCATTTCGTCGAGCGCATCCATACCTCGATCAGCGAAGTGTCCTCGGCCACGCGCCTGGTGCATGACCTTTCGGAAAAAGTGGTCAACGCTTCCAATGCCTCGATCATCGGTTCCGAAGAGCAGAGCATGCGCACCAACAGCGTGGCCGCCGCGATCAACGAACTGGGCGCCGCCACCCAGGAGATCGCCCGCAATGCCGCAGATGCTTCGCAGCATGCCAGCGGCGCCAGCGAACAGGCCCACGGTGGCCGAGCGGTCGTCGAGGAAGCGATCAGTGCCATGACCGCCCTGTCGCAACGCATCAGCGAATCCTGCGCGCAAATCGAAACGCTCAATGCCAGCACCGACGACATCGGCAAGATCCTCGACGTGATCAAGGGCATTTCCCAGCAGACCAACCTGCTGGCGCTCAACGCCGCCATCGAGGCCGCCCGGGCGGGCGAGGCCGGGCGCGGGTTCGCCGTGGTCGCCGATGAAGTGCGCAACCTGGCGCACCGTACCCAGGAGTCGGCCGAGGAGATCCACCGCATGATCACCAGCCTGCAGGTGGGCTCGCGCGAGGCCGTGCACACCATGAACACCAGCCAGGTCTCCAGCGAACAGACCGTGCAGGTGGCCAACCAGGCCGGCGAGCGGCTGGCCAGCGTGACCCAGCGCATTGGCGAGATCGACGGCATGAACCAGTCGGTGGCGACAGCCACCGAAGAGCAGACCGCGGTGGTCGGGAGCCTGAACCTGGACATCACCCAGATCAATGCGCTGAACCAGCAAGGGGTAGAGAACCTCAACCAGACGCTGCAGCATTGCGATGCGCTGGCGCAGCAGGCTGGGCGCCTGAAGCAATTGGTGGGCAGCTTCCGGATCTGAGTTGAGCCCCATCGCCGGCAAGCCGGCGATGGGGTTGCGCAGCGCCCTCCGATATCGAACGCAACCCCGTCATCCCGGTGCGCTCGCTGAAGTGCAAACCCAAGCCTGAATCAAAATCTAGTCCAGTTTTGCATCTTCAGATGACGCGGCGACCCTCTTGTCAACACAGTTCACCCTCGGTGAGTCGCGGAGGACTGCCAGGTGCCGCATACGGATCTGCATAAATCAAGGGGTTCTTTTTAAACCTCTTCATAAGCATCTCCGGTGTGTACTGGCGTACACGCCTTAATGGGTTTGACGGGTCAAGCAAATTGGCATGGTAAGTTACCGGCTTCCAGTACTCATACTGCTTCAAGAATGGGTTGCCGCTCTCAGGATACACCCAGTCCAATTTTCTTGGCTGTAAGTGAGCGACACCAACGTCCCGCCCTTTCCGCATAACATACTCTTCAAACGGCCTATCAAGATGATACTTTGTAGTAGTAGCATTCCCGAACGCATGTGGATCCGTATAATTATACTTCCCCACCAACCCTGCCAATTCAAGCTCCCCTTCATAGCCTTTCACGGTCACGCCTAACTTTAAGTGAAGGTCTCCGGCAAGACTATTATAGCCGGCATCATAGAAGTCGGCCGAGTGGCAAACATGCAATTTAAACTCCATACCCTTGTATTTCACACCCTTCGCATCAAGATATTTCAACAGACCTTTCGCATCAAGCAACTTACCTTCAACTTGTATGATACCGGGCAACCCATGTCCCTCCAGCACGATCCGCGGCTTCCCCTTGTGCACATCATAAAAATATCTAAAATCATCGCTCAACGTTTGGAATCCTGACTCCCCCCCCATTCTTTTACTTACAACAGCCGCTGTGCTCGGGCGAGCGCCGTTATTCGCTATACGACCTGGCCCCTCCGCCAACCCTGCCCCCATACTTGCTAAACCGAAGCCGAACCCAAGCACTGAGAATGCACCTGCTAATTCTGGATCGCTGTCTTCAAGCAGGATTGAAGCGATATCAAAGCCCGCCGAAACCATTGCAAGGCCTGTCGCCCCCACCGCAACGGCAAGGCTTGCTCCCCCGGTAAACGGGGCGACTGCAACGTTCACTATCGCCATGGCAATACGAAATTCCTTGCTATACATCGCCGCCGTCCCATCTTGTCGCTGGTACTGCGCAACGATCTGGTGGCCGCTCGGGTCGTGATAGTTCACTGGGTCACCCGCACAATAAGCATAGGCAGCCGGCCCACCGCGTCCGAAGGGGCTCCAACTGTCAGGACTGCAGAACGACATAAGTTTCGGATCATATGCCCTGTAACTTCCGAAGTAGTAGGTTTCATCAGGTAGCAGGACTTCCCCTTTGAAACCAAGCCAATCCTCCCATTCGCCACCCCGCCAGCGCTGCCCATAGGGAGAATAAAGATGATAATGGAGCTTTCCATCTCCGTTCAGCGTCGCAAATACTGTACCCGTAGCATCACGCAGTTCGAACGTGTATTGCGCTGGCTGCTCAGTACCTTTTTTTAAATCACAGCATTGCTGCAAAAAGCAACCGGGGCTTTCATTGAGGAGGATCATTTTTCGCTGAGTGACACCGTTCCACATGTGACTATTCGTTGTCACCTGTGAGCGCGCATAAATTTTGCCCTCTCGGTAGTGAAACTGGAAACCACGTGGACTATCATTATTCCCGAATGTGAACAGCGCACGTAGGCGACCCAGATCATCGTAGCCAAACTTTAAGCGCGTGGTGCCTGTCGAATAGACTGGACCATGCCACTGTGAGCAATCAACTTGTCCATTCGCATGGTAGCTCTTGCGATTATTGGTCCAGCGCCCCTGACTGTCACTACCTATCGACGTTTCGTTCTCTTGTTTCTGGAGCAGACCTGGCTTTCCTTCAGCAAAGGTACGATCCATTTTAGGGCCCCAAGGGAATGAGTGATAATTCTGGGTTGGCCGAGTTGAAACAACGTTTCCGAGCGCATCGTAGCTATACGTCTGCTTATTCACTCGAAGACCGTCTCTATAGTAGTAACCGCCATCAGTTGAATTCCATTTTACTAGCCGACCCTGAGCGTCATACTCATAATTTTCAGTACCGTCTTCTTTCCCATCTATCTTGATCGTGCGTTTCTCAAGTCGCCCGTCTTTCTTGAGCGTGCGTTCCACGACGTGCTCCTTCATACCGTCGCAGGTGAAGGTACGAGAGGTTTCATTGCCAAGCAAATCATAGGCGTAACTGACTTTCATACTGCGCTGGTTGGTCAGATCTTCGACAGTCTCTTCCTTGAGCCGACCGTCGTCAGCGAAAACGAAGGAACACTTGCACACAGCGCTACTCGTCTCGCTAATACGCCCGTCAACATCGTATTTATAGGTAGTTACGTTGCCGCCAATATCGGTCATCTCCAACAAACGTCCACGCAGGCTGAAGCGGCTGACGGTCGATAACTGATTTTCGCTGTCCCCCGCAATACTGTCGCTTACTGGGCACGTCTCGGTGTAGGTGAGCGCATCCCAACCGGATGTATAACCACTCATCGTCTCCGGCCCGGCAGGCTCAGCGGTGAAGCCGGGTAACGAAGCCGAGGAATAACTGAACGTCTGCGCGTTACCATTGACCGTACGCTCAACTACTCGGCTCAGGGCATCCAAGGATTGACTCCCCAGCGTGGTAGCAACACCATCTGCCCCCGTGATTGCTGCCCCCGTCGCAATAGCACTATTCGAGAAGGGTGAGTAGCCCCAGCTCACGACGCTTCCGCTATTGTCTTGCTTGATCAGGCGGCCGTAGGCATCGTATTCATAGGCCGCTAGCTGCTGCGCATTCACCGTCTGGCTTTCGAGCAGCCCTTCGGCGTTGTAGTTGTTGGCCGATTCAAAGAGCACTTTGCGTTGCTTGTCGAGACCGGAGGTGATTTTCAGCGATGTAGGCAAGCCCGCAGCGTTAAAAGCAACGGTGCGTTCCACCTGGGAAGCTTTCCCGTCGCTATTGCTTTCAATCACGGTAAGGCTTTTGCTCGTAACGTCTAACTTACGGAGCGTTTTCAAAGTGCCCCGTGTCACGCTGAGCCCCTCATCTGTCGATGCCACAACCTGCGAGCTACGGCCTATCTCCTTGTTATCACCGCCACGCAAAATTTTCGTGATCGTGCAGTTTTTCTTCGTTTTATCAAATGCCCAACTGGTTTCATGGCTGGAGAGCCGTTTACCCACTCCGTCATAGTCGTACTCGGTACTCTTGCTGGTACGCCCCTTGCTGTCATAGCTAACCTGCGACCATAACAGCCAAGCCTTGCCATCCCGCGACCGATACACCTCGCATTCACGCCCCAGGCCATCGAACGTCACACGTAGCCCGTCACCTGACTCGCTATCGGACACTTGATAACGCATCAGACCGCTGTCAAGCAGGTCGGTGCTGTAGACAATCTTGGCTGTCTCTACATGGCCCAGTTTATGCTGCTCACTCGCCACCAAACCGTTCTTGCCGTACACCCAATGGGTTTGTAGGCCATCGCTGTCCTGTGTCTGCAGAATGTGCTCGTCCACCCCAGCACGTTTCTGGCTTGACACCAGTTCTATTTTATCGGCCTTGACTTTAATGGTAATGGCGTGCTCGCGTTTATCTTCGGCATCGGCAGCATGCTCGATAGACGTCCTCTTGCGCGACTTCTCGACCTCTTTGCCATCCTTGTCGATCAAATAACTGGTCTGTGATTTGACATTTCCAAAAGCGGGTGATTCTTCATCCGTATAATAAGTCAACTCCTCGACCTGGATATTTGTAGCATTCAAGTTTTTCAGTTTGAACCCTTTCGAATTTAACTTGCTCTGCGCTTTCAGGCTTTCTTCAAGAAAGCTTTTTTGTGCTTTATAGGCATCCTTCTCGTCATCGGATTGGGCTTTATCAATCTGCTTGTCCAATAGCGAAAACCAATCGGCGGCCCCTTTTTTTGCCAAACCGTGTTGAATCTCGGTGAGATCCACGTCTTCGATTTCCGGATTGAGCACCGTGAGTTTCTTCGTCGGTACGACGATGTGAGATCGCGATACGCCATCCCTGGGTTTGCAAGGCAATTTTTCATAGCCAAAGTAGGTCACCTGCACCACCTTGGGTTTGCCGTTCACGACCCGGCTGACCTTCTGCGACTCCACATGAACGGAGAGTCCGTCGAAATCGCCGGGATAATTAATTTCTACCGGTAGATTGAAGGACGCCTTTGCATAATCACACGCGGCAACGGATGACAATACGGACGAATAGGAAAACACACTACTGGTCAAACCACTGTTGCTGCCGAAGACGATGGGGGCCACGTCAGTATTTATAACGCCGAACAATGTTCGATAAATATAAGCCGCTATATTTTTCTCGGCCCGCGCTACTCGCCACTCTCTGACCTCGAAATTCCGATAGTTATTAAAATAACTCCACTCAATGATCTGATCACCTTCGATCAATTTGACGAGATTACCCAACGCATCTAATGTAATCTCGCTTTTCTGTTCAGAGTTGTCACCTACCTTGCTTGACGTCGTGAACGTTATCCTGCCCTGTTTTTCATCCATTTCGGTGGAAAAACGGCGCCGAGTAGTTACCCCTTTGACAACGTTCTCTTCTGCAACTTGCATGCCTTCCTTGTATTCAAGGGTTCGTTTGGCAACCTCTTCGGCACCGTGCTTGGCCACTACGGTGGTTTTTTCAGTTTGATACGTATACTCGTGAGCGCTAGAATCCAATTTGTCGGCCATTGCAATCTCATGGCGCAAGATTTTACCTTCTTTATACGTCAACACTTCCTGATCGACCCGAACTTTATCAACGTTGTTGAATGTTCCATACTTTGTCTTCAGCTCAATGCCATTAATCTTGCCAGCGGTCGTATCAATGCGATAAACCTGGTTTTCCGCCAGAGGGTCATCCCCCTCTACTTCGATTTCCCAGGCGTTGTCCTTCAGGCTGACATCATAGGTCATTGCACGAGGCGTATTAGGGTACACCGCCAACTGGAATTTTTTGTCGGATGTCCAAGTCACACTCAGCAAATCACCGAGGCCATCATTGATGGACGCCAACCTCGGCTTATCAGAATTTTGATTTTTCCATGAGAACGTTAACGCCCGGGCTCTCGGCTGCGCGACACGCGTCAATAACATATTTGAGATACTGTGCGGCCGCCCTGTACCCCAGCATTCGAACTCGTACACAACGCCGTTCTTGGCAATGAGCCCGACGGTTTTATTATCGATTTCCTTAAAATGCGAGTACTTTTCTTGGTGCGCCTTCAACTCAGCATCTGTCATGTTTTCCAGCTCAGCTTCAGTGGCTTCGCGGCTGCCCCTTTGCTGTTGGATGGCATACTCCGTCCTGGCCTTGGCGAACGTTACCGCGTCCAGTACAAAGTCCGAACCATCGGTACGGCCCTTATTATTCAAATGCGCCTTGATCGAACGTCCATCTGGGTGCATAACCTCGTCGAAATCAAGCTCATAGTCCATATCGATGCGCGGGTCATCCGCACCCCCGGACAACTTGAATGATTGCGACCAAGTGCCAATCGGTATCAGATGCAACACCGGATTATTACAAGCGCTGGTTAGTGCCAGCTCAAAAAAAGCCCCTCCGTCGGCACTGCCTAGGTTCGCAATCGGAAGTTTGAACTGACCGTCTCCCGTCATCGGGTTGACGGTGATGGTGCCTAGGCCTGGTAACTTCGTATAAAGACCTTCGCAGGATTTTACCGGTGAAGTGCCGTGAGCAGTATCTTTTGAGGTGGCCATGACTTCTCCTTCCAAAGTAAAACCGAAATACAAATTTGATTATTGTTTCTCACTGCGCTTGGCAAATACTAAGGACATGTGGCTTTTCCACAACTGATAAAAATGTCAGTTTTCTAAAGCACACATTCATGTTTGACTGCTCTCCATGTGCGTCACTTGTGAGAGCGGGGTTACCCGCGAATAGGCCTGCATGGCCATCAGCGCGAGGCTCTGTACGAAAAAAGGTGTCGTAAATACCGCATGGAACACACCAACAAACCATAGCGGCATAGCTTTTCGCGGGCTCTTCGAAGCGTGTCACGATCCGACGGTTCTCTTTCAGCCAGCCGTACATGCGCGCGATGATGTTGCGCTGTCGGTACTTGGGCCGATCAAACAGTCTGGGTAAGCCAGGCTTGGGGTTGCGCTTCATCGAGCGCATAGGAATGACGGGCTGCATTCGATATTGGTCGCAGGGGCGGCGCAGCGCTCCGGCGTCGCAGCCCTTGTCGGCAAGCAACCATTTACAGCGTTTACGCGGACGGCCACTTTGGCTCTATGGAATGCTGACTTCGTCCAACAGGGGTTGGGCGTAGCTATCACTGGCTTGACCGCCAGAGAGAAGGAAGCGCAACAGTGTCTCGTTGGCGTCGCAGAGCATGTGGATTTTGGTTGTCAGGCCACCGCGACTTAGGCCTAGAGTGAGATCGACAGGCTCGTTAGCCCCCCTTTTTTTCGGTTCTTCACGGAATCCCGGGAAAGACAGAAACAAGAACGCCGATTGGGTTTCTCGGGATTTCGTACAAAGCCTAAGCCACCACCACCTTCCCCTGCCTCCCCCGCCGCACCCAGGCCAGCAACACCGCCGCCATCAGCACGAACCCCAGGTACCCAAACAGCGGATACACCTCACCCACCAGGCTGATGAACCCCACCAGGCTGCAGACAAACGCCGCCGCCCCCGTCACCACCGAGCCCCAGCGGAACTTCGCCGTGCCCGCCGGCAGCAGCCGCGACAGGAACGAGAACAAGGTGCCCACCGCCGTGTTGACGATCATCCCGAAGATGATCAGGCACATCACCAGCCCCAACAGCGGTGAAACCTCATTGGCGATCGACAGCATCGGCATCGGCAAATCGGCGACGCTGTCCAGGCGCGACAGCAACCCGGCACTCATCACCAGCATCAGCCCGCCCAGTGCCGCGCCCCCAAGCAAGCCGCCCCACACCGCCGTCTTCTCGCCCTTGGCCGAGCCGCCCAGAATCGCCAGGATCGGCGCACCCGCGACGATGTTGTACGACACATACAAAAAAGCCCCCAGCAACCAGTGGCGCGTACCTGCCTGCTGCTGACTGGCCAGTTGATCGAGCATGGCGAAACTCTGCCCGCGAGTGAACACGGCGTACAGCGCGATGGCCGAGGCCACCAGGATCAGCAGCGGCGTGATGGCGCCGATGGCGACGATCACCTTGCGCACGTCCAGGCACACGATGCCCACCACCAGCAGGGTCACCAGCACACTGCCGGTCAGCGCCGGAATACCGAACTGCTGCTCCAGCAAGGCACCGCCGCCGGCCAGCATGACCACGGTCACGGCGAACATGAAGAAGGTGATCAGCCAGTCGACGAACAGGCCCAAGTGGCGCCCGCAGATGGCCTGGATCACATCTTTGTGCGAGGTCGCGCGCTGGCGGTTGCCAAGCCCGGCCAGGGCCATGCCGAGGAAGGTGAACAAGGCGGCGCTGACCAGCGCACCGACCAGGCCCCAGACGCCAAAATCGACAAAGAACAACAGCAATTCCCGCCCGGACGCGAAGCCCGCTCCCACGATCACGCCGACGAAGGCCCCGGCGATCTTCAGTTGCTCTTGCATGTGAACCTCAGGTTATTTTTGTTGTGCGCGCCAAGGTCCTTTCGCGGGCACGCCCGCGAAAGGGTTCTACTCAGCGCTCGCCGACATACGCTTGCACTTCGATTTCCACATCCACCCCCAGCGCCAGCGCCGAAGCGACGGTGGAACGCACTGGCAACGCATCGCCGAAGAAGGTTTTGTAGACCTCGTTGAAACCGGCGAAGTGGGCCATGTCGGACAGCCACACGGTCACCTTGACCACCTGATCAAAGCGCGCGCCGCACGCCTCCAGGCTTTCGGCAATACGCTCGCAGGCAGCGCGGGTCTGGGTCTGGATATCACCGCGCACCACCTCGCCGCCGGCACTCATCGGCACCTGCCCGGAGAGGAACAGGAAACCGCCGGCCTTCACGGCACGCGAGAACGGGAATGGCAGGCTGCTGGGGAAACGCTGGATGTCGTTGCTCATGGGGAACTCCTTTCAGGATGACTGGAAACGTGCCGGGGACAGGCGCTCGGGCGCCACCCCCTGGGCGATCAGGCTCGGGCACAGCGGTTGCCCGAGCAGCAGGTCGGCGGCCAGGCGCGAAGCACCGGCTGCCGACTGGATACCATAGCCGCCTTGCGCCGCCAGCCAGAAGAACGCCGGCATCTGCGCATCGAAGCCGATCACCAGGTCGCCATCCGCGACGAAGGAGCGCAGGCCGGCCCAGCTGTGGCTCGGGCGTCGAATCGCCAAGGTGGTCATGGCTTCGATGTTGTAGATGCCCAGGGCGATATCGAGCTCCTATACCGAGAGCCGCGAATGCCCGATGACCGCCCTGCCGCCACAGGCCGCCCCGATGCCCTGCCTCTGCTCGATCGCGCCGAGGTCGGCGGGCGCCTGCGCCAGGTGCGCAAGGCCCGCCAGCTGACCCTCAAGCAATTGTCCGCGCTCAGTGGTGTACCGGTCTCGACCTTGTCGAAAATGGAGCTGGCGCAGGTCTCGGTGGGCTACGAAAAACTCGCCGCCGCGGCGCGGGCGCTGAATGTCGACATCGCCCAACTGTTTCGCGCCAGCGGGCCGGTAAGCGCCCCAGTACCTGTGACCGTGGTGGTCGATTCCTTGCCCGCATCATCGCGCGCGAACGCGGCCAGTTCGACGATTTCATCCGCCACCCCGGGCAGGAGTTCGCGGTGGTGCTGAGCGGGCGTGTGCGCATCGAGTTCGAAACCGGCGAAGCCGTGCGCATCGGCCCGCAGGAGACGGCGTACTTCGACAGCCAGGTGGGGCACATCTACCTGTCGGAAAGCGAAGACGGTGGCGATGCCTATGTGATGGTGGTGATGACCGAGCGTTGATCGGCAGTGGGTTATAACCTAATAACGAACAAGTCTATTTGGCTATAAAAAACTCCCTATATGCTGGCGACCATCCGATCACGGGCAAAGCTGGGCAGTCGAGTAGCGTATGGATGTAGGTTCTTTCGGTTTCACCCTCGCCGGACTGGTGGTGGGCTTCATCGTCGGCATGACCGGCGTGGGTGGCGGTTCGCTGATGACGCCAATCCTGCTCTGGTTCGGTATCAACCCCGCCACCGCCGTGGGCACCGACCTGCTCTATGCCGCCATCACCAAGGCCAGCGGCGTCTGGGTGCATGGCCGCAACAAGAACATCGACTGGAAGATCACCGGCCTGCTCAGCCTGGGCAGCGTGCCGGCGGCAGCTCTGACCCTGTGGTTCCTCAGCACCCTGCACACCGACACGTCGTCGCTCAATGCCGTCATCAAGCAGGGCCTGGCGGTGGTGCTGATCCTCACCGCGCTGGCGATCCTGTTCAAGTCGCGTCTGCAAGCCTTTGCCAGCCGCCATGCCGGTGACCACTACCACCTCAGCGACCGCAACCTGAACATCCTCACGGTGCTGACCGGCGTCGTGCTCGGGGTCATGGTCACCCTCACCTCGATCGGTGCCGGCGCGCTGGGCACTGTGGCACTGTTCCTGCTCTACCCGTTCCTGGCCACCCGCCGCCTGGTCGGCACCGAGATCGCCCACGCCGTGCCCCTCACGCTGGTGGCAGGCCTTGGCCATGCCGGCATGGGCAACATGGACTGGTCGCTGCTGGGCTACCTGCTGCTCGGTTCGCTGCCAGGCATCTACCTGGGCAGCCACCTCACCGGCCGCATCTCCGACCGCGTGCTGCGGCCGTGCCTGGCGGCGATGCTGCTGCTGATCGGCTACAAGCTGGCGTTCTGAATGGCGCCTGGGGTCACTGCGCCACTCGACTGACCCACTGCAAGCATGCCCACAGCGGCAGGGCGACGACCAGCCCCACCGCCAATCGCGGCCGGTAGGGCAACAGCATGACCAGCAGCAGCCCCGCCAGCGACATCATCGCGAACCAGGCCACCGGCCCCATCGCCCAGCCCCAGGCCTGGGCGCAGAGCCACAGGCTGAGCGCCAGCGCCAGCCATCCCGCACCCCGCAACAGGCGCCGCAAGGTGGCTGGACACCCCTGGTTCCAGACCTGCTTGTAATGCCGCTCGATGCCCTGGCAAAGCCCAAGCATCCCGGCGTAGGCAAACAGCAACCCTCCTGTCATCAGCATCATCTTGCGTCCACCTGCGCACTGCGCCCTGCCCTGACTTTGCCGGCCACCGGGACCGCGCGCCAAACGCGCCAGGCAACCAGGCCCAGCAGGAAGCCCAATACCAGCGAGCACATCGCCACGCCCTGACGCAAGGCATCATCCAGCGTACCCAGGCCAACCAATCCGATACACAGCAACGCCGTCATCGCCAATTGCTCGACCCAGGCTCGCCGCGCCGGGCGCAGGCTCGCATGCAGCAGCGCCAGCAGCCACACAGCAAAGAACGCACGCACCTCCCAGGCCTCGCGCTGCGTCAGGTCCATCGGCAGCAACCGGCTGGCCCACAGCAAGCCCACGCATGCCAGCAGCAATCCTGCGACGAAGCCGACGTTGCACACCTCGGCCAGCCGATACCCGCGATGTCCGGGCGACTCGGCAGCGGCGTACTTGCGCCCGCGCTTGACACAGAACAGCACCAAGCCACTGGCAATCATCACGCAGCTGATCACGCCGCAGACGAAATACAACCAGCGCATCGGGTAGCCGCCGAACTGGGCGAAATGCAGGCCGACCATCACCCGCTGGGTCAACGGCGCTGCTCGCCACTCGCTCACATCGCTGAGCAACTGGCCGCTGACCCCGTCGAAGACCATGGCCTGGCCCTTGGACAGCGCAATGCGATTGCCCAGCTCGGGGCGGATCTCGATGCGTGCCCCGGCGGTGTTGGGGTTGCGGATGTTGAAGCCGGCGATCGGGCCCAGGCGCGCCTCGGCCTGGGCCAGCAGCGGCGCCACGTCGACCAGTTCGGCCGGTTGCTTGCTCAGGCCCCGAGGCTGCTCCAGGCGGGTGTTGCCCTGGGCCTGGAAATAGGCGCGGTTGTCACCTTCGAACAACGCATCGACCCCTGCCGGGATGTAGATCAGCATGAAGATGACCAGGCCGGTGTAGGTGATCATCAGGTGGAACGGCAGCAGCAGCACCGCGCTGGCGTTGTGGAAGTCCAGCCAGGAGCGTTGGCCCTTGTCGGGCCGGAAGGTGAAGAACTCCTTGAAGATCTTCTTGTGGATGACGATGCCGGTGACCAGCGCCGCAAGCATCACCAGGGCCAGCGCACCGACCACGAAGATGCCCCAGTTGCGCGGCAGGTCGAGGGTGAAGTGAAAGCGGAAGAAGAAGTTGCCACCGACGCTGTCGCGTACCGCGACGGCCTCGCCGGTGCGCGGGTCGAGCTGCACCCCGCCGCCGTGACGCCGCTCCCCGGTGGAAACGCGCAGGCCCGGCGAACGCTCGGTGGGCAAGCTCACGCCCCAGTTGCCGGCCTGCGGCTCATGGGCTTGCAGGTAGGCGATGGCGCGCTGCGCGGCAACGGCCTGGGGCACCTGGCTGGCCGGAATCTCCGGCTGCATCCCGTGGTTGAGTTCCTTGTCGAACACCGCCAAGGTGCCGGTGACGAAGATGGCGAACAGCAGCCAGCCGAAGATCAGCCCACCCCAGGTATGCAGCCAGGCCATCGATTGCGTGAAGGTGTTCTTCATGGGAGCCACTCCAGGGCCTGGGGCCAGAAGCCGATCGACGCCAGGGGCGCGGCCAGGGCCAGGGGGGCCCAGGCGCGCAAGGCGTCACGGCTGGCGAAGGCCCAGAGGATGGCCAGGGTGTAGAAGAGGAACGATGGCAGGGTGGCGACGATCACTGCGTCGCCCGGTGACAGTGGTAGCAACCGGGCAACGCAGGCTGTCGCGGCGTAACTGAAGGCGTAGCCGCCGAACAGTGCGGCGCTGCAGCGGGAGAGGATCTGCAGCCAGGTGGGGGGCTTGCTCATGCGAGAGTCCTTGAGGTCATGGTGGGACCTGGGGCTGCTGTGCAGCCCAATCGCCGGCAAGCCGGCTCCCACACCGATCGGGTCAACAACGGAGATCTCTGTGGGAGCCGACTTGCCGGCGATTGGGCCGCGAAGCGGCCCCTGCATCAGAAGGTGATGTTCAGCGAAGCGAACAACGCTCGCCCCGGCTGGTTGTAGGTATTGGCCCCCGAACTGCTGGCATTGCCGCCACGCAGGATCTGCTTGTCGAACAGGTTGTTCACGCCCACCCGCACGTCGTAGTTGGCGTTGAACTTGTACCCGGCGCTCACGTCCACCAAGCCATAGGCCTCGACCTCCTGCTGCGCCTCGATGTCGTAGTTTTCCTGGGTGCGGTAGTTGTAGCTCGGCGACTTCTGCTTGCCGTAGTAGGTGCCCGCCAGCTGCAACGACAGCTGGTCGGTGGCGCGCCAGTCGAGGGTGCTGTTGACCGTGTATTCGGGGATCACCGACAGCGGCTCGCCCGTCTCGCGGTTGTCGTTGTCGAGCATCCAGGTCAGGTTGGTGTTCCAGTCCAGCACCGGGCTCAGCTCGACGAACAGATTGCCCTCGATGCCTTCCACCCGCGCCTCGCCGGCGTTTTCCCACTGGGTCACGCGGCGGCCGTTGTTGATCGCGTAGATCACATCGGTGCCACCGATGATCTTGTTCTGGTAGTCGTTGCGGAAATAGGTCGCACTGGTACGCCAGGTGCCGCGGTCGTACTGCAGGCCGATTTCCTTGTTGACGCTGATCTCCGGCTCGAGGTCGGCGTTGCCCTGCAGGTAGCAGCCACCGGCGTTGGTCTGCTGCACACTACAGCCCTGGCCACGGCTGTACAGCAGGTAGTTGGGGTTGGACTGGTACAGGTTCGGCACCTTGTAGGCACGGGCGATGCCGCCCTTGACCGTCAGCGCCTCGGTGAGCTTGTGCGAGAGGTTGAGGCTCGGGCTGAAGTTGTCGCCGAAGGTCTCGTGGTGGTCGAAGCGCAGGCCCGGGGTGACGGTGGTGTCGCCGATGATGATGTTGTCCTCGACGAACAACGCATGGCTCTTGGCGGTCATCTTCGAGTCGCTGCGGTCGAAGCCCGCGATCACGTCGTTGCCACCCCCGCTGGGGTCGAAGCTCTGCGGGCGGAACGAGCCCTGGTCGTTGAGCGATTCGTACAGGTACTCGCCACCGAGGGTCAGCACGTGCTCGGCGCTGCCCATGGCGAACGGCAGGTTCACTTCGCTGCTCAGGCGCGTGTTGCGCAACCGCGACATGGCGTCGCCGCTGTCGTTGATCGCCCCTTCCGGGCCACCGGCCAGGCCCTCGTTGAGACGCCAGTTGCGCACGTACTCGTAGGCCAGGGTGCTCTTGCTGGTGCCCCAGGTGAAGTCGCCCAGGTGCGTCAGGTCATAGGTGCTGCGCTGCATGACGTTGGTTTCGTGGCCATACAGGCTGGAGATCAGTTCGACGTCGCTGCCGCCGTTGCTGTTCATGGTGTCGCCGGCGTAGATGTTGCCCTGGCGGCTGTAGCCGGCACTGGCTTCGAGGCGGTGCTCATCGTTGAGCTTCCAGCTCAGCAGGCCGTTGATGTCCTTGTTGCGCACACCCTCGCGACCAGCGACCAGCGCGCTGTTGGCGTGGCTTGCGTTGATGTCCAGGTCGTCGGCGTCGATCTTGGCCAGGCCACCGTAAAGGCGAAACCCGAGGTTGTCGGTGAGCCCGCCGCTGAGGTTGAGGTTGGCGCGGCGGCTGGCGCCCTCGGCGCTGTCTTCAGGCAATTGCGTGTAGAAATTGAGGTTGCCCTTGAATTCGTCGGTGGGGCGCTTGGTGATGATGTTGACCACCCCGCCCATGGCACCGGAACCGTAGCGTGCCGCTGCCGGGCCACGGAGGATCTCGATGCGCTCCACCGCCTCGGCCGGCACCCAGTTGGTCTCGCCGCGGGTGTCGCGGTCGCCGTTCCAGCCGTAGCGCACGGCGTTGCGGGCGTTGGACGGCTTGCCGTCGATGAGGATCAGGGTGTTCTCCGGGCCCATGCCGCGCAGGTCGATCTGCCGGTTGTTGCCGCGTGCGCCGCTGGCACTGTTGCCGGTCAGGTTGACCCCTGGCTCGCGGCGGATGATGTCGGACAGGTCGTTGCCCGGAGGCCGACGCTGGATGTCCTCTGCGGTGATGATCGACGAGCCTAGCGCCTGGCGCGCTTCGCGTTCGGCGGTGACCAGGGTGTCCTGGATCACCAGCGCCTTGTCGGCCACCGGCACTTCCAGCACCTCACCGGCACGCGGCTCATCGGCTTCGGCGGCGTTCGCCAGCATGGCCGGCGATGCCAGGGCTACGAAGGCCAGGGCCAGGCTGTTGGGTGAGGTTCTGCACTGCATTGACACATCTCCTGCGAATCATGGGCAAAAAGGCACATCCCTGCCGCAAGCCGGGAGCCCTCGCCCACCGGCCTCGCAAACAATGTTTGGGGGCCAACAGGGATGGTGAATATAGTGATTCTCAAATGAGTTTAAATCTTATTTACGAAACTTACATGTTTGTAACGGAACTTGTCTAAATCAACGGCGCCCCGTGTAGAGTCGTCATCGCCTACTCACCCCTGTCGAGACAACGTGTTCATGCTCACCGCCGCACTGATCTTCCTGTTCACCCTGACCCTGGTCATCTGGCAACCCAAAGGCCTCGGCGTCGGCTGGAGCGCCACCCTCGGCGCAGTGCTGGCCCTGCTGTTCGGCGTGGTCTCGCTGCATGACATTCCGGCCGTCTGGGCGATCATCTGGAACGCCACCGGCACCTTCATCGCCCTGATCATCATCAGCCTGCTGCTGGATGAGGCCGGCTTCTTCGAGTGGGCAGCCCTGCATGTGGCACGTTGGGCGCGGGGGGACGGGCGCCGGCTGTTCGCCTTCATGGTGCTACTGGGCGCAGCAGTATCGGCGCTGTTCGCCAATGACGGTGCGGCGCTGATCCTGACTCCGATCGTCATGTCGATGCTGCTGGCGCTGCGCTTTTCCCCTGCCGCGACCCTGGCCTTCGTCATGGGCGCCGGCTTCATCGCCGACACCGCGAGCCTGCCGCTGGTGGTGTCGAACCTGGTCAACATCGTTTCGGCGGATTACTTCGGCCTGGGCTTCAACACCTATGCCGCGGTGATGGTGCCGGTCAACCTGGTGGCGGTGGCGGCCACGCTGCTGGTGCTGTGGCTGTACTTTCGGCGCGACATTCCACAGCGCTATGCGACCGATGAACTGAAGCTGCCGGCAATGGCCGTGCGTGACCGCGCGACCTTTCGTGTCGGCTGGGTCGTGCTGCTGGCGTTGCTGGCCAGCCTGTTCGTGCTCGAGCCTCTGGGCATCCCGGTCAGTGCCGTGTCCGCGGCCTGCGCGGCGGTGCTGTTCGCCGTTGCGGCACGTGGCCATGTGATCTCCACCCGCCGCGTGCTGCGCGAGGCGCCGTGGCAGATCGTGGTGTTTTCGCTGGGGATGTACCTGGTGGTCTACGGATTGCGTAATGCCGGCCTGACCGATTCGCTTACCGGCGTGCTGAACTGGCTGGCCGGGCACGGGCTGTGGGCAGCCTCGCTGGGTACCGGGCTGATTGCCGCGCTGTTGTCTTCGGTGATGAACAACCTGCCCAGTGTGCTGATCGGGGCGCTGTCGATTCATGCCAGCGAAGCGCAGGGGGTGGTCCGTGAGGCGATGATCTATGCCAACGTCATCGGCTGCGACCTGGGGCCGAAGATCACCCCCATCGGTAGCCTGGCCACGTTGCTGTGGCTGCATGTACTGGCGCGCAAAGGGGTGAGTATCGGGTGGGGGTACTACTTCAAGGTGGGGGTGTTGTTGACGGTGCCGGTGTTGCTGGTGACCTTGGCGGCGTTGACAATCCGCTTAGGCGTGTGACGTGCCTCCCTGCACCGCTGAGCAACAAAAAGGGGTCAAGGGAGGCCCGAGTACTTGTCTAGCCACACTATCAAGTCCTCGCCTGTCATCGGTCGGGCGCAGAGATAACCTTGGCCGTGGACGCAGCCCATTTCCAGCAGTAACCGACGTTGCTCTTCTGTTTCAATACCTTCCACCACCACGCTCATACCCAGAGCATTACCCAGACTAAGCGCACTTTTTACCACCGACATGTACCGAGGCTCCTGCGTGAGCGTCCGGACAAAGCTAGCGTCTAGCTTGAATTCACTGAAGGGTAATTGACACAGACGTGATAACGACGAAAACCCGGTGCCAAAATCATCCATCGATAAACTGCACCCCATCATCCGCAGGCGCAGCAGGTTCTCCAAGCTGATTACCGAGGCTGCCAACCATCCACTTTCAGTCAGCTCGAAAGTCAACCCAGTGGCCGCCGCCGCATGGCGCCTCAATACCGCCTTGAGATGGGGAAGCAAACTGGCGTCCGCTAGTTGCTCAGCCTGCAGATTGAATGCAAGGTTCAGTCGATGACCGCGCGCCTCAGCACACCGCTGCAGACTAAGACCTTGCTGCATTTGGTCGAACAGCAGTGCGTTTAGCAAACCACAGCGCTCAACGTCAGACATGAACTGCGCTGGCGCCAGCGTGCCCCGTGTTGGGTGATGCCAACGCGCTAGAACCTCGGCGCTGCAGACCTCTCCCGTTTTCAGGTTGAATTTGGGCTGATAATACGCATGCATATGCCCAGCCTCGATTGCCTGGCGCATTTCATGCTCACCGACCGCTTCGAAAAACGCTCCCGTTGGCGGCTTCTTGGTTTCGCTCACATAACTTTCCAGCAACAAGTCCAGGGACTTACCGCGCAGGGGCTTTCCCACATCCCCCAGCACCCTCAAACCCAACAAGGGGATGATCTGCCGGACGACGCTACGCAGGTCGGCAGATAGCGCACTGCTGATGATCACCGCATCCAGGAAGCGACGCTGAGCGGCGCGTTGCAAGAACTCCAGACCGTCCACACCCTCCATGCGTAAATCGCAAAGTACGATATTTACGGCGCCATAAGTCTGCAACATTTCCAACGCTTCGCTACCACTGCAAGCCGCCAACACCTGAGTACACCCTAACTGGCGCAGTGTTTCGGACGCGACTGCGCGCTGGAATCCATCATCGTCAAGAACCAGAACACTGACATCATGAAAAACCATAATTGAACTCAATAGACCGGTTACAAGATTCACCGAGAACGTTCATTCCAACCCTGAATAAACAATCGTTCATACCTCGACCTGCGATCGAGCCTCGCGACAGCATGGAAATTTTCGAACGCCAGCAGCCGCCTGCTGGCGTCGAAGCGAAACGGGCATTGTTATAGAAATCCGTCTTCACCGCTGTTAAAACTGGTCGCAGTGCAATGGGTAATTCCACGATGCACGTCAATGACCTCGTACATGACCGTGCCCAACTAACTTGTCATTGCCTGGCGCCAGCTGGAGACGCTAAACGTGCAGGCGTAACATTGAGTTTGGCGATAACGTCATTAAGCGCTTTGCGTGCACCAGCATTATCGGCAAGACCCGCCACCCATAGCCGTTGCAAGTTCTGGCCGAGAGGGGCCGGAACGGGCTCGCTGCGCGTTTCATAACCCATCGCCTGCAACTGGACCAGTAGCTTTCTGACACGAGCGTCACCCGCAAAGACCCCCAGCTCCACCTCGTGCAGGCGTTGTGGCGCCCCCTCGGTTACAGCAGGAGGACGTCGCCAGCACCAGGCGATTTGCTTGGGCGGCAACACCTCAGCCAATCCTCGTCCAGTAACGCCCCCCCCGCCCGCGCGACTGACCTGTTGCGCAGCTCCCTGCTCGTCCAGCATCGCCAACTGCGTTTCTATCGTCTTGAGCTGACCCGCCAAGGCGCTCAGCTGTTGCTCTACCTGATCGATTTGAGCATAACGCTCCAGCAAGCCGTTCTCGCCCTGTTGCCGATAGTTCAACTGAATAGAGGTTAAATTTTCACTTCCCATCCAATTGCGCTGGTTCGGAAAGTCATCGGGCGTGAAGGTATGCTGGCCGCCATGGAATGTACGAAGAAAATCGATGAAGGCACGATCACCGGTCCAGTGGCGAGCCAACTTGAACGCGGAAAATGTCACTTCCAAAGAAACGTGACTACACCCCTGAGGTGCCCACAAAAAAGTGGCACTGGTGGGGAAATTGTAATTATCCAGAACCGTCGAACGTCCATTGCATTGCACAGTCAAGCGGGTCTGTCGAGGCAACTGCCGGGCACCCAAATTAACCTGGGACGCTGTGGTGGAAAGCTCCACCACAGCGCTGACTGCCTGTAAGGCCGCCAGCTTTTGTTGGCCTTCGAGTCGCGCGCCTTGCAATACCTTCTGTTCGTTTTCCAATGCCTGTTTTTTTTGCTCCCGGGTAGCGTCTGCAATCTGCCGTCTGCGGGCCTGACTAGCGTCGTCATTTTGAACGTGCCGCATGCGATTGAGGTACGCATAGAATGCCCCGTTGAGTGGCACCTCGACGCCGAGCGCCTCACGAGGGCTGTAACGGTGAACCAGACGCTGAGTGAACGTTTTAACAGAACCGTTCATGAAAGTAGGGAGCGCACCCCGTTCACTGTAAAGCAGAGCGTTGACGACAAGCGGATCATCCACACCCTCGATAACGCCAAGTAACTCACCATTCCATTCCCGTTGTAGCTGACACGCCGCAATTTGCCCAGCGTAGCGCACACTGAAATCCAGAGCCCCGGTAGCCAAGCGCCAAACCACGTCCTCATTCGCGTTACAACCCTTAAAGGAACGGACCAGTTTCTCACGCAGATCGTAGGCAACCCACAAAGGTGCCGACGTGGCCTGTGGGTCACTCGCAAAACTCCAGGTATCAAGGGCAACCTGAAATGCCTGGGCGTCATTTTTTTTCAAATCATCCGTCACGGCGGCCATCACCTGCTGAAATTTCAACATCAACTTAGCCTGGGCCAACTCAGTACGTAACTGACCGACCCCCTCCGCAACGTCCCCGCCGTCGGCGATACCTTTGAGCACGTCTCCGCCCATGCTATTGGTCACAGCGAGGTTTCGCAGGACGCCAGAGGTGTCATGCAAATCACTTTGGCTCGCCAGGTTGATCAGTCGATCGACCTCTACTACCCGGCTTGCCCAACCGGCCCGCCGAGCAGGGGCGATCAGCTCGAAACGCTCGGCAGCACGTTGCAACAGCTTGAGATACGGATCGTCCTTCGTCCCCACTGCATTCAGGGCCTGGCGCCAATCCTCCTGACTGCTCAAACGGGTTTCGTCATTCAGCAAAAAGCGTTGAATAAACTGATACCAGGCACTTTGCGCATCCGCCTCGTACTCGTTCAGCAACCGCGCCTGCTGATCGCTCCATCGTGGTTGATCGCGATGCGCTTGAGCGAGCTCGTTCAGCAACTTGAGGACAGCGTGATGGCCGAGCGAGGTATAAGCGCCTGGCAGCGTGACAGAAGGCGCTGCTTCATCTGCCCAGTATTCGCCAAGGCGCATGGGCGGCAGGCTGCCGTGCTGCTCCGCCCAAGCAACCAACCAGCTAGCAGAGCGATTATCCAGGGCGATGCTGCCCAATTGCGACAGCGCGTGTGCACGCTGACGGCGCAGCTCACCCAGATCCTGTTGCCAATCCAGATAGTTAACATACAACTCGTCAGCGCCGGTCCATTGCTCGGCGCCGGGCATTGCAGGGGAGCTGCATGCCTGATAAAGCATGCCCCAGTCAGGAAGCTCGTGAGTATCGTGTAACGGCTGGTTCTGCAAGCGGGCATCGAGCAGGTTGATTTGCCTGACGTAGAATTCTACATAGGCGGCAATTAGCCGCGGGTCATCGCTGGTGAGTGCTTGCTGAAGTCCCCTTACCAGCAGACCCTCAAAAATCGGACTACGTATCTGCTCATCGAACAGCCGTACAAAGTGCGCACGATTATCGTCTCGAAGGCGCTCGAAGTACCCGGCATACGGCAACCATCGCTTAGGGCCACTCAAGGCTTGTTCAGAGAGGCTGGTGATGACCTGACTCAAACGCTGCAGTGTTTCGTGCGTCCCGTCTAATTCGTCGCTAACTTCATACGCCCACGGCAGGGGCGATTCTGCGAGAAATGTCGAAATGACATGCTGAGACCGATTATAGCCATAGATCATCAGCCCGCCACTTGCAATGCACACGCCCAACCAAGCGATGATCGCGGCCTGGCCGACAGGCAGCCAGCGACGCCAGCTGGTGACGTTCAGATACGCATACCGTTGTGCAGGTAACACCTGACTCAACAGCTGTTGGCTGAACCAGCCTTCTACCTGCCCATCGTCAAGCGTTGCTCGAGCAGTCAAGAACAAGCCACCTAGCAGCGGTAACTCATAGTAAGGACTGCCCGCGAACGCAGGCAGCAACAGCTGCTCCAGGCGAGGGCGCAGACTGGCTACACATTCCGGCAACTCAAATACCGAATCATCGGGCAGGTGGCGCATGCCCTGCTCGATACGCAGTTCCGACAGCCGCTCAACCAGACCCGACATCATGTCGTCCAGAAACACAGCGGCAGAACTTTCGCTACGCTGGTTCAACAAACCAACAGGTTGCTCGCGCTCAACCGGTGTCAGGCCCGAACTCCATTGGCTAAAGCCCGGCAAGGCTTCCGCGCCCGTGAGGATGATGTAAATCGGCAGGCGCGCCTTGGAAATCTTCACCAGTTCATCGACGCGTTGCCGCAAGTGCTGCCCCTGCTCAAGCAATTGCTCATGGCTGCCACTCAGCAGCTGCCCGCAATCGACGACCATGACAACCCCATTCAGTGGCTCTCGCCGACGAGAACGGCGCAGCCAGTAAAGCAAACGTTTCCACTCAGCGTTATTGCCAGTGCTCCCCTCGACAGCCTTGCCCAGAGGCTGAACCACAACACTCTGTTCGAGAAACCACCAGCCCACTGCGCTGGCATCATCCGTCTGCTGATCGGTCGGCGATAGTGCGGACGTTAAGCCGCACTGGTTCAATAGGCCATTCGTGCCACGAGCGCCTTCACCCAGCAACAAAAACCATGGCAACGCATACAAGGGCGAATGCAGCGTTCCCAAGCGCGACCGGTACAGTTTTCGTAACCCTGCGACCCAGTCGCGATCAACGTTGGCAACGGTATCGTGCTGTGCCTTGGAGCGCTCACCTTTCAAACGCCGGCGCAATTGCCAGGCATGCAGCCGCCTGACCGTCCAACGGCCGAACACAATCAACAGGAGGGTGCCGACAAGGAGGGGGGCAATGTACCAAAGTGGCCAGTTCTGGAAGAGCACCAGCGCCCAGAACAACACCCCCAAGGCAACCCCGAGCGCCACGACAAGAAAAGCAATGCCGATATTCAGGAGCATTTAAAACCCCCTCACCAGCAGAAGAAATTTTTGCCCTAACAGCAAATCAAAATATTCATACAACCCGCAGAGCAGGAGCAACGGAACCACCGTGAGCAGGGTTAGAGCCAGATCGGAAAGGCCGCGACGGTTAAGGCGCGAGCGCTGCGGAAGCAGGTATTGAGCGTGCGCAAACAAGGGGCTGGAGCCATCTGTCAGGGGCACCTTGTTTTCCGCCAATATCTGCCTCAGGCACGCGCGGCGATAACGCACCAGCTCAACGCTCGGGCGAGTAGCGAATGCACCTTGAAAACCGCTCAACAATGCCAAGCCAAAGACCTCTCTCACACCCTGGCTGTCTGCTGGCAATGCCTCCAACCGCTGAAAGAATTCGACACCTGCCCGCCCCGTCGAAAAATAACGCTGTTGTAAAGGTGCCTGCCGCCATGACGCAGCGCCACACCAAGAGGTTGTCAACGCGGCTTCGTCCATCCAGGCAACGAGAGCAAACATGGCCTCGTTAATCTGCGCATCTGGAAAACGTTGTTCGCGAGCGGTCGCCGCCGCACTGTCGAGCGATGACACCAACAGCGGGGTCAACGTCTCGAACGTTTGTACAGGGTCAGCCAAGCCGCGCTTGGTAGCAGAGAAAACGGGCAGCCAGCAGGCAGCAAAACGGTGAACCATCATGCGCAGACAACCATCAGCTCAACTCTAAGATCATCGGGTTCATCTGGCAGGAACAGGGCCACCTGGCGCTCGCGCTGCACGTGATCCCAAGCCTCACTAACCGTTTCAAGACGGAAATATTCCGCGTCCGACGCCCTCGGCAAACGTTGCGGCGGTGTCTGCAGGTGGATCAACTCCACCCCGGGTAAGGCACGGGCGACCATCGCACCCAGGGAGCCCGGCGTGCCGAGCTTGCCATTACAAGGCAAGGTTTCTGCGAGCCAGGCACCACCGCGCTGGCTGTGAGCCACCAGGAAGTAACGATGCCGCGCACCAAAAAATGCGTCTGGCAGGTCAGCCTGCTGGTAGCCCCCCTGCAGGTGCAGGCGCACCACCATTTCAGAGCCGACGTTGATGTCGCTCAACATTTGGCCGATCAACGCGATCAGTTCGATGATGATCAGGCCCGCGTCACTGTGGTTATAGCCACGAATCAAAGAACGCCCGTCCGGCGCTTCACCGGACGAGTCGCAGCGATCGGAAAATTGGCTCAACTCACTCACCAATTGGTGTAGAGAGGAATAGATCTGCAAAAGAGAAACCTGCGGGGCGTTGAGAAAATGTGTCAGCAAGGGGCCATAGCGATTAAGGACATTGAGGGCTAGCAGGCGATTGAGCTGTGTGCCATTGACCTCCCCGTAGCTGCCGCCTGGAGCTAGCTTGAACACCGAAAGCTGGCGCGCGCGCCCCAGCAGCTCGTTGCGTAGATCACGTAGCCTTTGCTCGAGGATGGGTGCGCCAGCCAAATTGAGGCATGGCGGCACGTACCATGCGGCAGGACGAAGACGATCCCCCTCCAGCTCCAACCGGAGAATCGGCAACAACTCATACGCCCCCAAGTGCTCCAGCTCTTCCTCCCAGAACAAGCGCAGCACGTAGGACATGGCGCGTACATGCGCCGGCGATGCCACGCTGAACTGATCGCTCACCACTTCAGGTTCCGCAGCAACGACAAACCGAGCTTCAGCCTGCGCACCATCACTCAACGTTTCAAACACCTGGGCGTTTTTCCCATCCGGGGATAACCGCCGCAGCCCCACATAAAGCGTGCGTCCGCCGCCAACGAATTCCCCAAGGTCCAGACTGCGTGCCTGCAACATCGAATTACCGGGATACTCCACCAACGTCCCCTCGGCGAAGCGCACCGAAAGTTGATCGAGTTGACATTGTCGAGCACCGAGCGCGCTTTCGTTGATTGCCAGCGAAATCACCCCCCATGGATAGGGATGTAGCAACTCGACAGTACGACTCAGGCGATGTTCAAGCACTGCATCGTTTTGTTGGAAATGCTGGGGCTGCAGAAACAGGCCCTGATGCCAATACAACATTTGATTAGTATTCATAAGTTTCCGGTATTGCCGAAGCAGCAGAAAATTGCTCACAAGAGGCGCGGATGATTACTGCCCCTCGCCGGACAGGCGAACTTCGCCTTCCCTGGGCTGAATGGGCGTCGGTGCTGACAGGCCACTTTGCGAACCTCGCAGCAAGCCATCAGCCCCCACCCACAGATCGATCGCAATGGGTTGTGGGCTGGCCTGCCAGGTTCTACTGAAAAAACCACTTGAGGTGACATCGACACCAATCTGGTACAGCTTCGCACTGCGCGCGGGGTCAAGATGCGCGTAGCCGGCGGCGATGCCGACCATCCGTGTGCCCTCCAGGCGCGGCAAAGTGATCCGCTGATTCTCACCTGGTTGAAGGAACACTCGCGTCAGGCCCACCATCCCCTCGGGAGCACTTTCTGAAAGCAACAAGTTGCTCAGTTGCTGTGAACTTCCAACACTATTGGCAAACACATTGTTTTGCTCGAGCTGAGCCACGACTACCAGCAGGCTATGGGCTTGCCCATCGTACTGGTTGAGATCAGGAACAACGGTAAAGTCCAGTTCAATGGCACCTTCGGCGTAACTCCATTTGAGGTCGTTGAGCGCTTGCTGTTCAGGCGTAAGCCCCTTGCTCGAACAACCTGTCAGGAGCAGCACCGCCATGACTGCCCCATAGATGCTATGGGTCATCCAAGCACCATGACTTGCGTCTGGCTTGGCGCACTGACCAGTCCCATCGTATTGGGCGGAGAGCCGTTGTGGGTGGTCTGGCAGGTCACTCGAACGGCGGGCTTTCCGCCAACCTTGACCTGCAGGCTGCCGTTGACGAAGGTCATCTCCCCCATGATCTTGGCGCTCACGACCCCTCCCCCGACACCGGCCTGATCACCGTTGGTGGTCGTCACCTTGCTCATCTGGTTCATCGCTGGCATGCCTGCAACCAAGACATCCCGCACCAGGCCTCCCGGATCTGCCATGCTGGTGTCGGCGAGATTGGGATAGGGCACCGGTATCTGCCCTGCAGGGTTCGGCGTCTGGCAGACATCCGGGGCGGTGGAATTTGCCTTGGCCCCTCCGCTATTGAGCATGAACATCGCGAACACCTACCCCAGGTTGATACGTGGACCGCGCAGTGTGACGCTCACCTGCGAAAGCAGATCCACTGTCTCGCCACGCAGGCTGAAGTCTTTGCTCACGCGCTGGCGCACAGACCCTGCGCTCAACTCTTCGTGGCCTTGGACATGTCGTCGGCTATCACCGTACTCGGCACGATGACGAATAACCTGCTGGTGCTGATGCAGGGAATTGTCGTGACGTTCAAGCCAGCAGCTATCAGCGCGTTCACCACTGATGCGCAAGTTCCCGCAGACGACCTGGGCCTGATCGACCAGCGATGTCACAGCATGCGCTTGCACGGCCAGTGTCGGGCCGGCGTTGAGCGCGAGTCCATCACGGGCCTCGATGCTCAATGCACCGCTGGGCAGGCTCACGCGCAGATCTCCCGCGATACGCAGCTCCCCAACCTGTGCCTGGCCGCGTTCCAGAACACTAAGAATGAAGCCTTCGTCACCTGCCAGCGAAACCAGAACACAATCACCAACAGCAGGTTGCAGCAGGCAACCGACTGCGGGCTTCAACCAGTAGCGATGCCCTTCGCCGCTGACCATGCCGAAACGGTGCCCGTCGAAGGCGTTGATCCGCGCATGGCACAGCCTAACCGGGCCATTGCGAACGGGCTGAGCATCATTCATACATTTAACTCCTTACAAAGTCGGGACCCAGCTCAACGCCGCCTGACGCTCTCGGTCAGCAGGGCATACCGCCTCACAGTTGCTGTGGTGCCAGGAACAATCGCTCAGCTCAGCGCCATTGAAGTCGGCACCCGCCAAGTCCGCAGCCATAAACGAGGCGTGACAAAGCTGCGCACCATCAAAACTGGCGTATCGCAAAAAAGCCTCGTCAAACGAACTGGAGGCAAGGTTCGCCCCTGCAAAGTTGCTGCCTTCCAGGTGGGCCTGGGTAAAATTTGCAAATGGCATTTGCGCCCGGGTGAACAGACACTGCGTAAACCGAGCCAGATTGAAGTTCAGGCCTTCTCCCTGGCTGAGATAAAGGGACGTCATCGTCGCGACGGCCTGTGAAAAATCAACACCGTTGAAGGTACATTCCTCAAGCGCGCAGTTCTGCAGCATAGAAGCCGTAAATTTTGCGTTTTCAAGACGGCAAGCATTGAAACGCGCTTGTATATAGGTCGCGTCAACGCCCAGGAGCGCAGCCAGCACGCAGCCCCCCCATTGACAGCGAGTCATTGTCGAGCGCTGCAGATCAAGGCAGGAGAACTGGCCTTCAATGACTTCCAAGCCTTCCAGGCGCGCGCCTACCAAACGTGTCGAGTCTCCGACGCAGCGCAACCACCGCCCGTGATCAAGGCTTGCGCCAGCAAAGTCGGCTTGGTCAAGTTTGCAATCGCTCAGGTACCAGTTCAGCGCTGTGCAGTTGCTGAAATTCGCTTGAGAAAGATCACAGGAAATCCATGTGCAATGCTCGAACCGAGCGCCCTCCAGGTTGGCCCCGCGAAGGCTCACCCGCTCCAGACGCACGTTGTCCAGCACGATGTCGGTTAAATCCGCACCGCTCAGATCCAGGTCGCATACAAGCGGTTGGGATAACAATTCTCTGAGTTGCGCAGCCTTGGCGGTATCAGGCACGGGCAAGATCCTCCCGTATCCGGCAGCGCGTCAGCAATGCATGATCAAGTCGAACCTGCGTACCACGCACGGCATCGGTAAACGCCGCATGCAAGTTGCTACCGCTGAGGTCCACGCCATCAAGCGTTACCTTGCGCAAGCTGGCCTCCATGAGATTTGCACCGAGCCAACAGGCACGCGTGAGATCACTCCCGGTGAAATCCGCACCGCGGGCGCTCAAGCGATTGCCATTGCTTGCACTCAGGTCGCAAAGGCTGAACAACGCACGGTCAAGACAAGCACCGCGCAAACTCGCCCCTGTTAGACTCGCGCCATCAAGACTTGCATTGGACAGGTTGGCCTGATCGAAGCAGGCAGCGGACAGCCGGCTCATCTGATCGACGCGCAGGTCATTCAAATTGGCACCGCGAGCACTGATCCTTTGCCCACTGAGCGCAGACCACAACGTGCTTTGCAGATTTGCACCATCGATATTCAAGGCGTGAGCAGTACAGCTCTGCCACTGGCTGCCGACCAGGCTTGCCTGCTGTGCGCAGACAGCATCAAGCACGCAGCTCAGCAAGCGTACGCCATGCAACTGCGCCTCGGTGAAGTTCGCCATGCGAAATACACAACCGGAAAATTGCCCGTCGGTAAGCTGTACTTTGGCCAGGCTTGCCTCGGCGAAACTTGAGTCCTCGGCATACCCAACGTTGATCGACGCGCCGTCGAACAGCCCCCTCTCCAGATCACAGCGCTGGAAAAACGCGCCATCAAGGCACGCCCGCTGCAGGCGCACCTCATTCATGGCGCAATCGATAAACACACACTCGCGCAAATCTGCCGCAGTCAGGGTGCAACCCTGCAACTGACAGCCCTCGAACTGGCTAGTGCGCAAATCAGCATTGCTCAAGTCGAGTGCAGACAAGTCAAGGTTTACAAATCGCTGCCCCGCCAATGAGTTACCCGCCTGGTAAACCGCCTGGACCCGCTCACGAGTCCAGTCGGCAGGCACCTGCACTTCACCTTGCGGCGCGGTCGTCGCAGCGGGGGTAATGGCCGCCAGTTCCTCTCGTGCCGCATCAACCTTGGAGCGGATCTCTGCCTCCAGTTCATTGGCGCGAAGCAAACCGGCCGCCAGACTGGCGCGCAATGCTGCCTGCTCCGCGGGGAGATGCTGCGTGACGTCGTCTAGGTCCATAGCAGCCAATGGCACCCCATCCACAGCCATGGCCTGTACCTGCTGCAACTGAGCTTCCAGGCCAGCAGCGCCAACCAGGCGCGCTGCCTGCTCGTTCGCCTGGATCTGCGCCTGGGCCACGGCCGTGCGAATGCTCGCCTCATGAGAAACCGCATCGAAAGGTGTGCTCGAGGTGTCTTTGATTTGCGCCACCATACCCGCAATATCGGGGCGCGACGGTGGTTTGAACGACGCAGGATCAAAGGCCACACCTAGCTTCGCGGTCAGTGCCTTCACGGCATCCACAGCTTGCGTAAAACCGTTGGCCACTTCGTCATAAACACGGTCGGCCGCTGCCTGCGCCACGCTGGCCAGTGCGGGTACATCACACGCTGGCATGGCCTCTGGGTCGATCTGCTCGTCGATCTGCACCTCGTCCGCACCGGGACTGACCCACAGATGTCGGACCCATGCCTGACCCGAGACGACTGGATCGTCGGCCAACTCGCAAACCAGCCCCAGAGCAGTGATATCGGTCGCGTCCGGATCCCGAACCGGTATTTGTACTCGATAGAGCAACAGCAGCCGCTGGGCATCGGGGAACAGCCAAATGGTGTCCAAATCCAGATGCGCTTCTTCAACCGAATCCGGGCGCTCCTGGAACTCGACGAACAACCGCGGCCGATGGCCCGGCAGGCACCCCTCAAGGCGCGGCAGATGCGGATGCAT
Organism: Pseudomonas plecoglossicida NBRC 103162 = DSM 15088; assembly: GCF_000730665.1. GTDB lineage: Bacteria > Pseudomonadota > Gammaproteobacteria > Pseudomonadales > Pseudomonadaceae > Aquipseudomonas > Aquipseudomonas plecoglossicida. The sequence goes on along the minus strand of NZ_BBIV01000013.1, from coordinate 63,362 downwards.
ACCCGTCACGGACCACGCCTCATCGCCACGCCAGTACTGGTCATGGCATTGGTCCTGGGCCACCTCATCGAACCAGCGTGGGTCTACATCCAGCGGCGGCCAAGGCGCACGGTGGGCGGTCCATTGCGCATCCAGCGTTCCCAGAAAACCGGCGCGCGCGGCACTGTAAGGTGGCAATGGCAGGAAAGTGGCGGGCGCGGGCTGGTCGGCAGGATGCAGTGCCGGGCACCCCGCGGCCTCGATAGGCGCCACGACGCTGCCCTCGAATGCCTTGGGATCGAGCTGATACCCCTGACCGATGGGGTTGTCGGCATACATCTCGCCCCCGAAGGTATTCTCCAGGGTCAGAGGCAGCGACTCGAGCCTTCCCTTCGCCACAGCGCGCCAACCTAAAAGATGCTTGTTCCACGAACGCGGAGGGAACGCATGCAAGCACTTGTGCCTGGCCCCTACCTGGACCCGGACTTCCATACCCGCACCCTGGGCATCGTTCAGCGCATACGCCTGGCCGTGAACGGCAAAGGTCCCCGTGCGTTTCTTCAGGCCGCGATCAAACGCCTGGCCTGCAAAACGCTGCGTTACCCACACCCAAGCGTCTTCGGTGGCAAACACCTCACCAGTGTCGCTGTCCACCAGCAAGCCAACAGTGACCACCAGGCATTCTGATTCAGGTGACCGATAGCGAGCGGTCAGCAGCAGACCTTTACCATCAATTTTATGTTGCATTCACTTGGCCCCTGCCCTGTGCGTGTTTCGTCATAACAGCGGATTGAGCAGCACGGCGGCCATGCGCGGTGCCTGAGCAACCTCGCCGGCGACTACGCCCGCCGCATGCACAACACCACTGGCAATACCCGCGGCCGTCTGCACCGTGCCCTTGGTTACCATCGACGCCTTCACCACCTCCTCGCCGACCATCAACTCTGGCGCCATGGGTTGGGCCAAGTTGGTCTTGCCGGCGTTCAGCGTGCCTGCGTTCACTTTCGGTGAGCCCACCGAGTCCCCGGCTTTGAGCTTTTTGGCCACAGCACAATTGGCGGCGCAGAAGACGTCACCGTCCACCGTCAATTTGCCCGTGACACGCACGTCGGACTTCAACGTCAGGACAGAGGAGGAGCCGATCACGATGCCTGCTGGCGTCAACGTGATTTCATGTGAACCGCAGCTGATGTTGACCAAGGCCGCACCGCTGATCTTGAGCGTGGCGGCAGTCATGGAGCGCGTCACCGAAGTCTCCATCAGGGCAACGTTCTCCTCTCGCTTGGCCACCGCGATTTCCTCCTCGGCCGCGATCAGGCGGGTGTGACCCAACTCGATGGACCGGGTGCCTGGGTTGATTACCAACGTGGTTTTAGGGCCGAGGATGTTCAAATCCAGCGTTTTCAGGCGGCCGTTGATCTGCGTTTTGGAAATACCCGCCGAGACTTCGGTTTCAACCATCGCGGTCTTGAGCTCGGTAGACACCGTGTCTGCCCTCAAGGTCGGGATGAAACTGCCCCAGTTCTTGCCAGCCCAGGTCGAGCTTGCCAATTCCGAGGAAGGCACACTGCCATTGACGCCGATCGTCAGCGAATAAATGCCAGGCACTGCCTGATGATGTGAGGAAGATGAAAACTGCAGATGCGCATCGGTATTCAACCGCGCACCACAGACATCCCCATGACCTAGGGTCAGCGTGCTGTTGCCGGCGGGTGCGCCAAGCTTGAGCAGCCCAGCGGACGAACTGTCGTCCATGGCCAAGTAGTGTCCACCCGCAGTGGAAATGCCACTTTGTGTCGAGTTCCCCTCGTTCACCATGTTGGCGTTTTCCGAATTCGGCACACTGCCAATGATGATTGGCCTATCGGGATCACCGCCCAAGAACGAGACCAAAACCTCCGTTCCCTTGAGCAAAGGAAAATGCATACCATGCCCGCTGCCACTGGAGGGACTCGCCAGGCGTAACCATGCGGAGCCGCGGGTTGCTTTTGCCTCACCACGTATGAAGGGAAAGCTGACCTTGTAACGCCCATGTTTGTCGAGCAATGGCCGGCTCGAATCGCCATCGCCGTCGACGACTGCACTGATCACCCCCTGTACATAGGGCCGAGGCGTTACGCAGGGGCTACGGAACTGTACGTCGTCCGGCAAGGCAATGAACCGCGTGCTGAAAACAAAATCGCCTTGGGTGTCATGCCTTACAGCAGCGTGTCCTCGCAACGGTTGCTGACCCTCGTGCTTGACCTCGATCACCTGGTAAAGGCTGTTGAAAGCCGGCTGGGGATGATCCGACAATTGCATCGGATACCCCGCACGCAAACCACAGGCTTGGCCCGAACCATGAAATTCCCGATGGCGGCAGCCCATGGCCTGGGCTCGCCGTGTCGCCAGCCACTCACCCTCTTTGTTGGAGCCGAAGTGCTCCCCGAACAGCCGATAGTCACCCTGAAAAGCGGCTGAGGCGCTAGCGGACGCCGCAGTGGCGACCGAAGCGGACGCACGCAGTCGCAGATGCGCCCCCGCCCCGGAAAAGTCCTGCAGAGTAACCTTCTGGGTGCGGTTGACCATCTGCCGGTTGAACGTTTGGGCTACCGCCCCCTTTACATCGGTCGCCAGTCCGCTATGCACCGGGCGGTAACCGACGGCCACCGGCTTTTGCGGCTGATATCGGCGCTCTGCGCACAACACCAACGCCTCATGGCTGTCATGCTGCTCGAAAAAATAATAAACACCGTAGTACTCCAGCAGCCGTGAAAGAAACGCAAAGCTGGTTTCTTCGAACTGGCAGGTAAAGCTCACCGGGCGCTGCACGATGTCATCCGACCCTAACCGAATGTCAAAATCGTACTGAGCACCTGGGCTGCCCCCCCGGCCGCTGCCTTCGTTGACCATGCCAATTTCTTTGAGAACCAGACGAATCAGGTCCGCAAGGCTCTTGTCTAACCAGATTTCGGAAAAGCAATACTGGCGCAACAACGCCACGCGCGGTTCCAATACTGCGCGGTAATAGGAAAACTGAGCATCACTGTCCAGCTGCATCACTTCCGTGACGATACCGTGGTAGCGATGCGGTAAGCCTTGCTTGTCTAACAGCGTGAAACACGCTGGTTTCCCAAGCATCTTCTCCTCATTCAGCGATGGATCAGGCGTGGCCAGAAAAATTTCAAAACGATAAAGTTTCGACAAGGCTTCCTCACCCTGCCATTTAAAGACCTGCAGGTCTTTTTTTTGCAATGCGCTACTACTGAAACTACAAGTAAGAGTATCCATCGGCACGCTCTATAATCTTCCTATCCATGCGATCAGACGGGCGTCACTGTCTCTGCATTTGCTGCAGGGCTAGCGGTGACAACGCCTGCATTGTCGGCCTCCACAACAACCGGATCGACGCGCTCGACAGCCGTGATCAACCACTCGCCCGTCGGGCTCACTGCAACCGTCAGCGTGCACAGCGGTCGCTGCTGCGCAATGGCCGCCAACAGGGCCTCGGAAAGCCGCGGGGTGAGACTTTTACGCAAGATGTAATCGATATTGCGCGCACCACTTTCCACTTCCGTACAGCGCTCGGCAATGACCGTGGCGACCTCTTCGGCGAAGCTCAGGTTGACCCGCGATGTCCACCAAAGGCGTTCGGTCAGACGCGCCAACTTCAGCCGCACAATCTCTTCCAATTGCGCGCCCGCCAGGGTGAAATAGGGCACAATCGTCATTCGCGCCAATAATGCAGGCTTGAAGTATTGAGACAGCCGTGGGCGAACATGCTCGACCAGCGCTTCCGCGTCTGGACGTGCGCCTGCGCAACGCGCTTGAATTTCATCACTGGCCAAGTTGCTGGTCAGCAGAATCACGGTGTTTCTGAAGTCGATCTGCCGCCCCTCGCCATCTGTCAAAAAGCCCTTGTCGAATACCTGGTAGAAAATATTCACTACTTCCAAGTGCGCCTTTTCCACTTCATCCAGCAACACGACCGAATAAGGGCGTTTGCGCACGGCTTCGGTCAACATGCCACCCTCGCCGAAACCGACATACCCTGCAGGCGAACCGACCAAACGGCTGACGGTGTGCTTTTCTTGATACTCGCTCATGTTCACGGTAATCAACGCCTGCTCGCCGCCGAACAATTGCTCTGCCAGCGCCAGCGCTGTTTCGGTCTTGCCGACTCCCGAGGGCCCGACCAGCAAGAAGACCCCCAACGGCTGCTGAGGGTCACGCAAGCCCGATTGGGCAACTTTAATGACCTCGGCAATCTGCTCCACGGCGGCTTCCTGGCCGCAGATACGCTGCTTGAGGTGGCTGGCCAGCGCCAGCAGGCCATCAGAGGCATCACGCTGAACCTTACCTAACGGTATCCCCGTCCAGTCCGAGACCACCTGGGCAATCGTGTCGGGACCGACCTCGGTAAAGAGCAAAGGCTCGTCGCCCTGCAACGTCGCCAGTGCATCGCGAGCCTGTTCGAGCTCCATCTGGTGTGCGTCGAGCGAGCCCAGCGCTGTGCTGCCGTCACCGGCCTGCTTGAGCGTTGCGAGGTTGGTGCGCGCCTCCAGCACCCGCATCGCCGCCTGCCGTTCATTGGCCCAGCGCGCCTCCAGAGCATCCACAGCCCCCTCAATGTGCGCTTGCTCATCGGCTATGGTTTCCAGGCGCTGAGGTTCGATCGGGAAGCCGTCGGCCTGGTCCCGCTCCAACGCCGCCCGTTCACGCATCAGGCCCGAAAGCTGTCGCTCCAGACGTTCCAGTTGCGCAGGTTTGATACCAAGGCCAATGCGCACGCGGGCACTGGCCGTATCGAGCAGGTCCACCGCCTTGTCCGGTAGCAACCGGCCGGTGATGTATCGATCGGACAACTCAGCCGCCGCAACGATGGCATCATCACGCACGCTGACCCCATGGACCTTTTCATAATGCCCTTTGAGCCCTCGCAGAATGTGCACTGCAGTGCCGACACTGGGCTCATCCAGCTTGACCAGCTGAAAGCGTCTGGCCAGCGCCGGGTCCTTCTCGAAATACTTTTTATATTCCGACCAGGTTGTTGCGGCGATGGTGCGCAGTTCACCACGGGCCAACGCAGGCTTGAGCAGGTTGGCCGCATCCGAGCCACCCGCCGCCCCGCCTGCGCCGATCAACATGTGTGCTTCATCGATAAACAAGACCACCGGTGTGGTCGAGGCCTTGATCTCCTCAATGACACCACGCAGACGGTTTTCGAACTCACCCTTGACGCTGGCGCCTGCCTCAAGTGCCCCCAGATCCAGGCTGAGCAGGCGTGTGCCCTGGAGAAACGCCGGCACGTTGCCCTCATTGATCAACAGCGCCAAGCCCTCGACCACTGCCGACTTGCCAACACCCGGCTCACCCACTGCAATAGGGTTGTTCTTGCGACGACGCGCGAGAATATCGATCATCTGACGCACTTCGTCATCGCGCCCGAAGACGGGGTCGATTTTCCCCTGCCGGGCCTTCTCGGTAAGGTCTTCGCAAAAGCGTGCGATTTGGTTTTCTGCGACAGCGCCCTCGACAGGGTTGGCGGCCCCGGCCGCACTGTGCAAAATGTCCAAGGGCCCTTCGCTTGAGCTGGCCACCAGCGCGGCGAATTCGGCGGTCAACGCGTCTACGGAAATGCGTTTGAACACTGCACTGTAACGAGCACCGGCGGTGTAGTAGCTTGCGCGCGACACCAGCGCCAACAGCAGCGATCCGCCGCGGATACGTCCACAGCCCAAAACCAGCGAGCTGATCAACCAGGCATCCTGCACCCACTCGGTCAGCAAACTTGCGAATACCGGACGCCCGGGGTTACCACTCTTGAGTTGGGCCAGGCTGTCATCCAGCAGCGCTCGCAGATGCGCAGGATCTATTTCAAAACGGCCGAGGATCCGCCAAACATCTGCATCGCGCTCCTCAAGCATTTGGCGAAGCATATGGTCGATAGATATTTCATAATGGCCACGAGCCATTGTCATGCCAGCCGCATTTTCCAGCACTTTGACCGCATAACTGTTGAGTTTTGCGAAAAGCGGTTTTAGTTCAACTTGAATCATGACCTGGCCCCTGTGCCGGATAGCGACCGATTTTCAGTGCTCAACATAAAACTGACCTCATCTTTAACGTGTGTCCCGCCAAGCCAGGTATTACGACCTAAGCGGTGGCGATGCGCGCCCAGTACAACAATTTGACGCTCCACGGCATTGACGCAAATGACCAAGCGCACCCGTAGAGACGCCTGCAGATACAAGAACACTGTCTGCTGCAGTTTTTTGAATAGCGCTTGACCCGGCAGCAACTGATGAAAGCGCTCGGCGCACAATGGGCCAACTCGAATCTCCAGCGCGCCACGTCGATCGACCACCTCAACGCCGATAACAGAGTCCTCACCGAGCACACCACACTGCACGCCGAGATAAGTTCGCGCGGGCTCATCGATGGCCACAGGCATTTCAACGCACGGCACTACTTCGACCGATTTATCGTCCAGCACTGCCCTGAGCAATTGTTGCAACCCCAACGCCGAGCGCGGATATTGGTTGAACAAACCGGCGTAACGCAGCAAATCGATCGATTGTGCGCGAACAGTGGAGCCGGCCCCCGCCAACCCGAGCAACGCGTGCAAGTAATGCAGGCTTTTACCCCCGGGACGCTCGCTGATTGCACTCCAGATGCGGTGCTTTTGCCAGGCCCGAAACTGCAAGGGATATAACGCGGCATGCAAGATATCGAGGAAGTCCCGACCGGCCGACGTGCCTTGCAGTTGCTCGTCAATCAAGTCTTCCGTGTAGAATGTCGGCAACGGTGACGTCACGCCGTAGAGGCCAAAAAAGTTAGCGTCTATTCGATAACGACCGTCGTCGCTGCGGTGTGTCCTTTCCATATCGCGCTGGGGAAACCCCAAGCTTAAATGCGCACGAATACGCACATTATCAAAGAAGGTTTGTTCACTTGGAAAACGCAAGCGCAATAGGCGAAGGAATTGAAAAAAACCATGCTCGCGGCCGTTGCGCAGCAGCGGGTCATTCAAAGAATCCGCTGCTTGCCTATCTTTGCCGGCCATTTCAACGTCTCATAGGTAACACTGTCGAAAAGAATAAAAGCGGTAAAACAATTTATTGCAGCGCAGCCAGCGAAGAACTCATCGAGCAAGCAACCAAACAGATAAAGGCTGCCGTTGTTGCTGAAATGATCCCCCCGGCAGTCAACCCGAACGACGCTACCATCGACGGGCAGTCCGCGAATGAACCGTCGCTCGGTGCTCACCGACACGTTTTCAATTGAATCGATGAGTCGCTGGTTGCCATCTTGAACATGCTCGCCCAGCGTGGGCAGGTACAGTGACAACAATGCTTTCAGGTAACCGCAATCAGCCAAACGAAAGTGATTGGTATTGAGTTGCGACAGCACTCGCCATAGCAACCTTGAATCGAACCTTGGCGGCTGGAACGGCGTAATACCTCGAATGTTCTTGAACTCAAGCCTTGGCGGCGCGTTATCACCCGGTTGGCTTAGATCCCCCAGCCGCAAGTTCTCCGCCAACTTGCCATTGGTGCACAATAGCCCGGCAGACAAGGTGACTTCACTGAGGTCGGCGTCGACGCTGTAAGGAAGGCTCAGGTAATGGTCATAGCCGTGCACGTCAACGCTCGATGCGCGAATGGTGAGGTGGTAGACATCACGCGCGGCAAAAGCGTCGAACGGTTTGAGCCGCTTTTCGATGCCACTGGCGGTGTAGCAATCGACCTTCGTCACCGAATGAATACGTACACTCACGCGCTGCCCATGATCAATCGGTTGCACCCGGTACTCGGGATAGCGATGGTCCACTTTTATCGGGTGCGCCTCATGCTCGAACAAATTCACTGCCGGCGTTACCCCGAGCATGAAACTGTTGGCGCTCACCCCTGGCGCCCACTCGGGCACACTGTCGAACGTCAGGCGCACGCTGAAGGTACCGTCGTCACCACGGGCTCGCCACTGTGTAAACCCGGAAAGCTCCATGAATAGAAACTTTTCTGGCAGCGCGAAATACTCTTGCAGGTATCGATACGCCGGATGCGCATTATCCGGAAACGGCAACAGGCCCTTGTCGTCGTCAAAACCCACTGCACGCAGATGGTCAGGCGTTAACTGCGTCAATGGCTGACCCGCCGCGAAAATAGAAACATTCCGCAAATGAAGTTGTAACAATCGCAGCAGCTTGGCGGCCTCGGCCAAACCATCACCTAAATACAGCATCAGGCTATCCGCCGCCCAAAGGCTGGGGTTGGCGGTGGTGAACCGAAAATCCAGAACCAAGCTGCGCGCCTCGCCGCTGGAACCGTCCCAGCGAGTGCTCACGAGCTGCACAGGCTGCAAATCGACCGCCAGCGTGCTGCGAAAGCGTAAGCGCTGGCCATCTACCGGCACCGATGTGACTTCGCAACCAGCGGCCACCTGCATGGGCTCCTCCAACGGCATGCGCGGCTGGAGCTGCACCAAGGTCATGCAGGGCAACGGTTGCAGGTAATGCGGGTAAAGCAACTGGGCCAACGGCTGAACGAACTCGGAAAAATCATCATCCAAACGTTGGTGCACCATGCCGGTCAGGAACGCCACACCTTCAAGTAGCCGTTCGACATCCGGGTCGCTGGCAGCATCTGCGCCCAGCAATGGGGCCAACGCGGGGTTGGCATGGGAGAACTCGTCAGCCAGCTGGCGTAGACGTCCCAGTTCACTTTGATAATAGCGATTGAGCATGACTTAGCGCATCGACAGCGAAACACGGCCATCCGAAGACACTCGGGTGGCAAGATGTAAGGGCATATCGCGATCGTTGATCGAAACGACCCCGCTAAGGCTAAAGCTCAGCGATAGCACTTCCTGAGCATCTTCCCCCATGACAATGCGCGGTGACTTCAGCCGGGGTTCATAGCGTGCGACCATGCGGGTAATGTTTTCGATCATTTGAGACGTCTCGCCTGTAACAAAAGAACCTGCAAGGTTTGTAAAATCGGGAACACCAAATTCCGGGTCGATCAAAACAGTACCCTGGCGCGTATTAAGTATGCGTTGCAGGTGCTGTAGAATTGATTGCGTCAACACCTCTACTTCGCTCACACCCGAGCGCTGTTGAGAGGTTTCGGATATCACGATTCGCTCTAGCAGCCGCCTATCGCGCATTGCCCTTCCCCCTGAAAAGCCACCGCCCAACTGGGCAGTGGCCACTAGCCGTTTTTACGTTCGATTGCGAATATCATCAACCGTTGAAATACCACCATCAACCCATGTATCAGTAGTGACCTTACAGTTAAAAGTAATACGCTCCATATGCCCTGACAACGCGTCCTCATTCGACGCACCACTATCCAGAAACTCTTGACGGTTAGAGATTACTCCACCCTGAAGTTTTTTGGTGTAAAAGACCTCCTCTACGCCCTTCTTTTTATTGATCCACATATATTCCAGCAGCACCTCACAAGCCTCACCCTTATTAAATGCCTGAATCAACAGCGGCGTAGCCGGATCGAGCTCTTTGACCACGGTGACACCCTTATGCTGACGCTGGGAAACCGCTGTACCGGTTTGCTGGTGCACCTTAACTTCGGACTCGCTAACCACCTCAAACACTCGAATTTTTTCTTTATGACCCTCTTCTTCGACCCCCCCTTTAAACTGCCCTTGTGCCGCGCCAGTTACGGTCATATAAATAGGAAATGCCATGTGTCAACCCTCTTGATTTTAGTTTATTGCAACCACTGAAAAGCCTGTAACAGCCAAGCCATATAAGAATTGCCCTACAAGAAACCATTCGCCCTTGAGGCCATGTGACGACCCGTCAGGACACTCAAGACTTATCGAGCTTCCCGACCAAAGACAATGTAAAAGATGCACCCATGTACTTGAAATGAGGGCGAACTTTCAAGCTAACCCGATACCAACCCGGATCACCATCCACATCGCTCACGATGACCTGCGCCTGGCGCAAAGGACGCTGGCTGCGGACGTCCGCAACGGGGTTATCCATGTCTGCCACGTATTGGCGAATCCACGTATTGAGCTCGGACTCAAGATCACCTCGCTCTTTCCAGGTACCAATATTTTCGCGCTGAATAACTTTGATATAGTGAGCCAGGCGGCTGACCACAAAAATATAAGGCAACTGTGTACCCAGCTTATAATTGAGCTCAGCGGCCTTGCCTTCTTTATCACCACCGAAATATTTTGGTTTCTGGCACGAGTTCGCGGAAAAGAACGCCGCGTTATCCGAATTTTTACGCATGGTCAAGCCGATGAAACCTTGCTCCGCCAGCTCAAACTCTCGACGTTCGGAGATCAGCACTTGCGTTGGGATCTTGGTCTGAATTTCACCCATGGCATCGAAGTTGTAAATCGGTAAATCACCGACCGCACCACCGCCCTGTGGGCCAATGACGTTGGCACACCAACGGTATCGGGCGAAACTGTCAGACAAGCGACTGGCAAAAGCAAAGGCGGCGTTACCCCACAAGAAGTCGTCGTTGCCGCCACTCACGTTCTCCGTGTAACAGAACGTCTTACTGGGTACCGTATTCTCCGCGTAAGGTGTACGCAGCAGGAAATTAGGCAGCGTCAACCCGACAAAGCGCGAATCATCGCTCTCCCGAAATGCATTCCACTTGATGTACTGAGGGCCTTCGAACATCGCCTTCAGGTCTTTCAGATTGGGCAACTCGGAAAAGCTGTCGACGCCAAAGAACTGTGGGCCCGCTGCTGCGATAAACGGTGCGTGTGCCATGGCACCGAGGGCAGCAGCATATTGCAAAAGCTTGATGTCCTGCTGACCTGGGCCGAACGAATAGTTGGCGATGATCGAACCGATCGGTTGCCCGCCAAACTGACCAAACTCAGCACTGTACACCGACTTGTACAAACCCGAACGGGTAATCTCTGGCGCATCCTCAAAGTCCTCCAGCAGCTTCTGCTTGGACACATTGAGAATTTCCAATTTATTGTTTTCACGAAAATCCGTGCGATCGACCAAAAACTTCAAAGAGCGCCACGCCGACTCCAACGTCTGAAATTGTCGGTCGTGCAGAATCGCATCCACCTGACGGCAGAGCTTGGCATCGATACCGGCAATCATCTCATCGATCAAACCCGCACTGACTTTCTCTGTTTGCCGTGCCGGCTCCAGCAACTCCGCCACGAACGCCTCGAGCCCTTGACGGGTAACCGCGTACGCCTCATCGTCAGGCTTGATACGGGCAGCCTCGACCAATTGATCGAGCAAGGTACCCGACTCACTCAGTTGTTCAGTGGCCGCCGTCGCTTCTGTTTGCGCCTCACTCATTAGGTTGTTCTCCTTGCGCTACGCCCAACTCCGCCAGCAAACGCTCGCGCGAACCCTCATCGCTGACCAGACCTTGCAGCTGCTTACGAAACTCCGGCAAGTTCCCCAGCGGGCCTTTCAGCGCCTTCAACGAGTTACGCAACGCAATAAGCATTTGAAGTTCTGGCACTTGGGCAACAACTGAATCGGGTTCGAAATCGCTTAGCGACTCAAACTGCAAACGAACAGGCAGACACTCGTCTTCGCTGACGCTTTCGCAAAGACGGTTAGGCACTGCCATTTCCAGCGTCAAGCCTTGCGCCTTCATGACTTCGCCAAAGTTGTCTTTGTCGACACGAATAGGTTTGATGTCTTCAACCGGCGTGCTGTCTTCCTTCAGCGTAAAGTCACCCACTACCAGCTGCTTGAGCGGCAGCTCGACCTGCTCTTTGGCATCGCCGATATCAGGCTTATATACAATGTTTACACGCTCTTTGGGCGCAACCGAACCGTCACTCGCCATGAGATATCACCCACATTAAAGTACTGCGCAACGCAGCAAAAAAATAGAATTGAAGAAACTTGCCGCCCTGCACATCCAGAGCATTATCCTTGCGACGCTATCCCTCCATGGGTCAAGCGCCAGAAGGCCGGCAAGTCCATTGCCACCAATTGTTCACTGCCCAAGGCCCTGAAGCCGCCTTCACGGTATTGCAGCGTCAACTCCAGCAATGGCCGAAGCAACTCAGGCTCCCAACGGTCCACGCCCCGCTCCAGGGCCTCCTGAATGATTACATCCAGCACCAACCGTAGTTGCGGCTTCGGGTCGAAACGGTGCAGCAGCTCACACTGAGCACGGCGCAGGCGAAAACGATCACGACCAGTGCTGAGCCCTCCCAAATGCACATGCAATGATTGCAATGCACTGTCAAGGCGCCCCATTACCGCCTCAGCGCCGGCCTCGTCGATCATCGCCCCGATGGCGTCACCCCGCTCAGCCTGCACGGGAGCAGGGGATATCGCCTCCAACCAGCTCAGTGTGGCACCGTCGGCGAATGGCACACCCGATGCGAACTTCAACTCGGCCAACCCAGGGAGGCGCGCCATCAAATGCCGCACCTCCAAGACGACGCTGGCCGCGGCTGACCCTCCGTCCGGGCCTAACTCCAACAGCGCCGCATGGCACACGCGATTTAGCTCAAGCCAATAGGGATAGGTCAGTAAGCGAGACTCGCAAAACTGCACAATGGCCAACGCCGACCCCGCTGACCGTATCGCGGCAAAGGCCTTTACCTGAGAATTCGGTGGCGGCGGAATACGCGTGATGCTCTGCTGCGCCGGAGGCTCCGCCTCCAACGTCACCCAAGCCACTTGTCGATTTATCCGAAACAACATTGCCGGCGGGTAGTCGCCCTGAAGGCCCAATGGGATCAAGGCCCCCAATGAGTGCAAGCCCTCCTCTATGGCTCGCACAACCCCTTTCGCATCCATATTCTCGGGATGCACACGCACAAGTTCAGGCGCTGGCGCTGGGGCCGAGATCGGCTCATTGCACTGCAAGGGCATCTGCTCATCCCCAGACAGAGCCGATGAGGGCTCTGCCGCCGGCGATGCCACCACGAGGCACTCTTGCTCAACCGGCAGGCTCGCCAAACAGCGTCGCAAGCGAAAGAATCCCGGCGACTGGGCATCACGCTCAGACCAGATCTCTTCAAGGGCATCCCAGTCCGCCAGAAGCCCTTCGATACATTCCGGCATCACAGGATCGCTACCTTTACTCAACGCGCGATCCAACCAATCGAGCATCCACTCGATCTGGCCGCGGCGTGCACGTACACGCGCCTCTGGCGGAGTAAGTTCAGCCCAATAGTGCTGCAACAAATCGCGCAGCACTCGGACTCCGGAACGCAAGCCTGTTACACCATGCAACGAATACCAAGCGCATAACAACCACACAGCTGCGCCGAGATCCTTACCCTCCTCACGCAGCACACTGACACACGAGGTGGATACTTTCACCCAATCGACTGCCTCACGCGCATTAATGTTATTGAGCTTTTCAACTTCTGCTTGCGCCAGTAGATAAGCCGCCCCCTCGCGCGCATCGACACCTGCTGCCGATGGGCCCGCAATCGCGACCCGGCCAACTTCATCATCCAATAACATACAGCCGCCTTGGTGCAGTTCATTAAGCAAGTTCGAACCGGAACCTGCAATTTGAATAACTCAAGACTAAAGACCAACCGACCCGCACGCTATCAGTATCGGCCCAATGATTATCAAACACACAAAAAGTAACCAATGGGAGGGCGCTACTACAGAGGGCGGGTACCGCTGCCATTACAGTTAGGGAAACAAGGCAGTGGACGCAAAACCATGACGGCGTCTTCATCCGGCGAAACCACCATAGAATTCACCGCCTGCTCTGGGCCTCCCTGTCGCAAGGACAAACTGCCGATCAAGGTCAAGCGCTGAGGCGAACCTTCACCGAGCCGAAAGCTGAACCGCAATGGCAGGATATCGATGCAGTACCGTTGCCGTGCAACCTCTCGAAGCCCACCATCACGCTCTTCATAAAGCCGCAAAGTAAGATGTGCCGTACGCGTGAGTGGCCCAGGGAGAACGACACGCCCGGCAACCTCTGGCCTCAAGGGAACCGATACACAACCAACCAGCCAAAACACACAGCAGTACAAAGCGAATTTCACCCAGCACCCTAAAATATTCGTCTTCAGCAACGTGCCCTTATACCCGTCGCATGCTTTTATGCAGCCATATCAGGGTAACCGCTAGTAAGGCACAAACCTTCCCACAAAAGCTGACGCCCAGTCCGCGCATGGCGGCTGGGCGTCTGAATCCCTAGATACGACCTGCGGCCTGGTAACCGCTAAGTTCGATCTTGGCAGCTTCCTTCAAAAGTTCTACTGACTCTTGCCAGCTGCGCTCGAGATCACGCACATACTCGGCACTTTTATCTGCGCGCCGCTGCGTACTCGTAGCGCTGTATTCTTCCTCCTGCACCTGCGCCTGCGCTAACTCGCCATGATATTGAACAGCCCCATTGATCACCGGTGTGACCGCCCCCAGAGCAGTGTTGCTGTGTTTCACTACACTGGCGCCAGTCGATACAGGACCCGCCACTTTAGCCAATGGATCTACCTTGGGCCCTGTAACCGCACCCATGATACCTTGCCCAGCTGCAAGCGCTGCCTGGAGTGCCCCCATCACTAATGGGCCAATTTTAAAACTCGCCGCCTTTTTCATCGTGGCTACTTTTTCAAGCTGCGCCAGCATTGCACTCTTGTTATCAATATCTCTTTGCGCAATGCCATTTTCCCGAAGCTCACGCAAGATTTTGCGCAACAAAGCACCACTCGACCGGTCTGCGCTGTCAGTACCGCGAGGCCAATCCAAATGGCCACTCGCCTCAACATGCTTGAGCGCGTCGAGCGGCGCAGCCTGATTGGCAGTCGCGGCCCGCTCCTGGTTGAAGACCGGGCTGACATCCTCAACAACAGTGTTCGTGTGTTTATCTACAGGACCTAGGCCACCCATCAGACACCCCCTGGTACATTATTCATTCGATTGAACACGCGCTCCTGCGTCTCCGCGTTATCTCTCAACATTCCCAGCATCGAGTCCAGTGCATCCTCCAAGGCCTTGTTGCTGGGTGCATACGCCTCTACCAAGCGCCTGACAAGCGCTTCGCCCGCATCGAGCTCCGCACGGGCTTGTGCCGTGTCAGCCTCTGTGCTAGCGAGCTTATAGTCCATGACAGACGCAGCGAGCTTTGAAGCCCCACCACCAACATCTGCAACAAGTTTAGGGGCAGAGGTCGCCACCTTGACGCCTGTGCTTACGCTCTTGCCAGCAACGTCGAACGCTTTCGTAGCCAAGTTTGCCGCTTTGGTTGCTTTTTGCGACAGGCTGGCGGCAAGCTCCCCTACCGTCCCACCCACCTCGGTCGCAACCTTGCTCGCGACTTTTGCAACAGCCCCTGCCGCCGAGGCCCCCAGGGTCACGACCAGAGAAGCCACGGCGACCAATATCTCCACTGCCATCATCACCGGCCCGAGAGCCTCCATGGCCTTTTTGCTGATCAACCCGTCCTGGGCAGCTTGCTGTAATGCGTTGGAAACAATGCCGACCACCCCGCCGGCGATCATCAGCGCGCCAGCCGCAGCGCCCACGCCGGTGGCGCACATGACGATGCCGACAATCACCGAGGCAATCGCCCCGATCCAGCCAAAGATCTTCGCCGCCAGGCCCGACTTCTTCGCTTCCTTGGCGGCATTGAGGGACTCCGCCATCTTGTCCTGGTTCTGCTGAATCCTCTCGATATTTTCGGAGCGGGCTTGGAGAATGCGCTCTCGGTCAATCTTCGACTTGTCGGTAATGATGGTTGCAAGCAGCGCCTGCAATTCCAAATCGGCTGCGTCTGGCGAGAGGCGCCCAGTTTCCTTTGCCACCAGCAAACCAGCAGCTTGCGATAAATCTTTAACAATAGGCTCAATAAGCTCAGAGCGCTCAAACAGGGCACCGAGAGCAGCTTCAAGTTGTTTTGTCGCCTCGGCGCTCAACGAACCATTCAACGCCTGCGGCAACGGCAATGCCGGTGCTACGTCAACAGAGCCCATAACGCCCAGCTGCCCGGGCGTCGCGCTAATGGTGACTACCGCATCTGCCTGGTTCGGAGACTCAGTAACCCGCGACACATCAAGCAACCCGACATCTGCCGGCATTACAGTAACATCCGATTGAATGGGCTTCATCGTTCAATGCTCCTCAGTGATACAGCCTCCAACATACCCTCCGCCCGCCGGGCCAACGCGGAATACTTCGCATCTGCCGAAGCCAAGAGTCCTGCCGAATAAAAACCGCTCTCAGCAGCCTCCAAATCATCAAGCTGCAACTGACACTCACCGGCGTAAAACGGAAAGCGCGGGTCTTTGATGTCAATCAAAGCGCCATAGGTATAACTCTCTATCGCAGCCTGGAACATGCCGAGTTGCTGTCGACACGCCCCAAGCCCGAGAAAGAACCGCGTATCGTAATGATCGAGTGCACACAAACCTTGAAACAAGGTATGGGCCTCGCGCCACTTGCCTACCTGGTAGTGATTGAAGGCAAGTGAATACATCTGATCAAGGCTGTCCTGCGAGATGCCTTTAAGCATTGCGAACGTCCCACCCTCCCGAAGGAACAACTCCAGGGCGTCCTCCTCTTCCTCTGCCTGAGACCCACCTAAAATATCCATCCTTCCTCCCGTGCTACCCTAAAGCGGTTTTCAGCAACTTATCAAACTTATCAACTATCCTGCTAAAGGCATCTATCACGGCATTATAACGAGCGTTTTTCTCATTTAGTTGCGCTGATTTTTCATTCACACTATCCCCCAGAGGCCGGGAGCGATCTGCAAGCGTTGTAGAAAAATTCTGGAGCGGATTATTATCCTTTTCGTAAGCATAGCTGTTTTGCAAGTTACTCAGTTTGCCCGTCTCCTTTGGCCCACCCTCAAGAAACTCTCTGATGCTCATGCCCTCGCGGGAATGCGTATCCAGCTTTTCTAAAAAGACGCGCTCCTTTGAACCGGCCCACTGTTCAGCGCTGGTATAACCATACAACTTGTAATCCATCAGGTTCACGCCAGATGCCGAAATATCAAACGCTTCTTTTTTGGCAAGCGCGGCACTGACTTGCGACTGAATAACGCTATAGATTTTCAACTCTACCGACAGGCTCTTTAATTCGTCACTTTGACTATTTTTTTTTGCGGCCTGCCCCTGAAGGATTTCAGTGAACCCCGCAATAATCATGACATCAAGCCGCTGCGATGGCAGGTGCATGAACAACTCACCAACTTCTAAGGCTTTTCCGGCCTGCCCCTGAATTGCCTTGCGGATTGCCTGCACATTTTCGTCTGGCGAGCCACCCTCACTGCCACCATCACTCAGCAGCGCTACAAATATTTTTTCGGCCTGCTTAGCGGTCAACCTGTGCCCATCCAGCACTAGTTCAACCTTGTTTTCGTGCAAGCTCTTCAGCAGTCTCGCCACCGCATCCGGCGACACTTCTGATTCCTGCACCGAACCTAGACGATTTACTCCAACCTCTTCGATCCTTGCCATGACGACCTCACACCAGAATTCTGCGCATGCCAAGTGAGCAACTAAAACCTGGAGGAAGCTCACCACTGAACACGTACTCACTCCACAGGCGATTTACCGACTGCAAAAGCTCTTGTTCCGCCGCTGGCGTCAAGGCAGCGGTAATACCCTGTCGCACATGGGCGATCTCCGCCCAAGATAGCCCTAAGCGTTCCTGCAATTCGGTGATCCGCTGATCCTGCATGTCACTGCATTCGATCGCGCGCACCGCCAACATCAGGTTGTAGCTGTTTGTATTAGCGTAATTGTTCATGTTTCGACACCGACGCGTGACAACAAGACTTGTGTTGACGGCAACGAGGGTTATCGTTTTCTCATCACCCGCAATGAAACGACCTGGCTGACATCCAGCTCAAACCAACCGGGAGAGACTTCCGCAGCGCCCGTCCAACGTCGATAGAAATGCGCCAACCTGGCTGCTCGCAAGGGACTACCCGCCAACACATCGACATTGCCATATAACGTCGCTCCCGGCCCCAAGGTTGACAGTACCGCGTTGGCCAGCAGGTAAAGTGCAGCGAACGGATTAGCCAGCCCATCCCGCTTGTCGGCACGTCGTACCATGACAATCCATACCCGCAGACCGTCGCAGCGCCAGGAAACCCGACACCCCAAATGCGTGAACTGCCAACCTAACTGAAACGTTGTTTCAGCCCAAAAAGCAGGTGAAACTTCATAACCCTGAGCAGCCAACCAATCCTTTATCAAACCCGCGCTCATTGCTTCAACAGCATTGCCAAGAAATACTTATCAAACGGTCTCAAATTACGCCGCCTCGCGCAAAATAATGAATATAAACCTTGAGCCAATCAAACAAACTCATTAGCACTTGACACGCCTTCCTTTGCCAGTGCGAACTCGCTTTCGTAAGTAAGCGGCGCAGCGACCGAGACTAGGTTGTCAGCACTAAAGCGCAATGCAAAGCGAGCATTGAAGCGGCTATTTTCACCTTCCGTCAGCACCATCTCCGGCCCTTCTTTCTCACCTCGATCCAGCCAGGCATGCTTAATACAATCCGCGTCATAATTGAAATCCAGGCGAATACTGCCGTCCTTCTCTTTGGCGATTGAATAGAATGAATTCCCGGAAGGGACATGCCTCACATCACCCCCATCGGGCAGGCGTAAATGAAGGGAGCCCCCCTGCATTGCTCGAATCACGGGAGCCAATGCCCCTTGATTGGCATATCGACTGATCAAAGCACTTAGTTCTCGATTGCCGGTCAGGGCATGCAACGCATCGGCAGCGGCCGCAGGATCACGGTTGTAAACCTGCCCAGCGATGTTCAGTTCAGTCCGATTCCAATCGTTAGCTGCCTGGATAGAAATGCCCGAAGGCTCCAAATCTCCGGCGACAGGCTCCAGTAGTTCTTTAGTGAACGCCGACTGAGCCTCAGGGGACAACGTTACTGCGGCAGGAGAAGGATGCTGCAAACGCCACTCCTTGACGGCTGGGTGGTTTCGATTCTCGATAAGGTAAGACGCAACCTCTGGGTTATCTCTTATTACCGCCTCAAATTTCTTGCCTACCCATTGCCCGAGTGGGGAGCTATGCACTTCACCCGACGATTCATTGTAATTTCGGTCAAACGCCTGCTGCAGCGCGGCATGAAGACCATCGGAAAACGCTTTAAGTACCGCTACATCCTTGTAGCTAGCGACAAAGCCCTGCTGATCATCCAGTGCCGCCGCATAGAAGTCGCCATAATGCTTTACCAGGAACGCCGCGCTTTCTTCCTCCCACAGCGGCACTGCCTGCGAAAATACGCGGCCCTCGCCTACATTGATAATCAAACGTCGGCTCTGCGTCGCGATGTCAATTTTTTCCTCGAAGTTCCCTGCGTATTTTTTCTCACAATTACCTTTCAGGAAGTCGAACGCCTGTTCCTTTTCATCGCTCACTCCGTGAAAGAACGTGTAAAGCTCGGTCAACGCCCGGCGCTGAACCCCCCCACCAAACCAATCCTTGATGGATTCCCAGCAGGTCATCTCAGTCGCCTGCTCAAGGCTGGTGGCATTCTTGCTGCGTTCGATATCGACTGCACTAAAGCGCACATCATCAAAAATCAAAGAGTGCCTTGGGACAACAAGGGCTGGTTCTATCACTTCTTCACCTCTACTTTGACTGCTTTTGACTGCTACCTCACCTTAATAGTAGATACTGGCCAAGCGCTATCAAAATCAGCCGCTTTTCTTAATCCAATGGAGCGAAGTTCAGCTAGTCACACGACAGCCGACCCAAGGGCTGAATATTAATCTGCGGTGTCAATTCTTGATAAGAAAGCACCGGCAAATTGTAATGATCGCCTTCTATCAGCTTCCTTACATACCGACGAATATCCATGGAGACCACCAGGACCGGGCGGACCTGCATCGTGGTGATATCACCCACCATTTGACGAAGCCTCTGCAGGAATGCCTCTGTAATAGCGGGGTCCAACGCAAGGTAACTGCCCGCACTAGTCTGACGGATACCGCTGCGAATCTGCTCCTCGACCTCTTGATCCAGCAAGTAGGCGGGCAACATATTGTTACCGCTGGAATATTTGTAACAGATGTAACGTTTAAGATTGCTTCTGATGTACTCAGTCAACTGAACGACATCTTTCTCTTTCTGCCCCCACTCCACCATCGCCTCCAGAATGGCACGCATATTACGGATCGATATGTCTTCACTGACCAGACGCTGCAACACCTCCGTCATCCGCTGCAGCGGCATGATGCGTTGCGCCTCCTTTACCAGCTCCGAATAGCTGTGCTCCATTTGCTCAAGCAGGTAGCGTGTTTCCTGAATACCAATGAAGTCCGCGGCGTACTCACGCAGGACATGAGCAAGGTGCCAAGCCAACACTTGATCCATCCCCATGCAACTGCAAGAAGATCGCTCAAGCCGCTCTTTGTGCTCCGTCCCCACCCATAGCGTGGGCTGCCCAGGCAGCACAGGCTCCCCTTGCTCATAGGGCACGCCCATCAAATCAAGCTGCGATGCGCGCTCTTGAACCAGCCAACAATCAGGTCGCAATCGCCCCCTTGCAACCGGCACTTCTTGCAATTGAATAATGTAACGGCCCTCGCCCAGCTCACCATTGAAGCGCAAGCTGATACCGGGAAATGGCACGCCAAAATCCAAATACAGCGCCCGACGCACCCTGGCCAATTCGGTGTTCAACGACAATGACTCCAGCCCCGACTGCAAACTCGCATCCACATCGATCAGCAGGGGGACGGTCATGGCAAAGCCTTCCTTCTCCGCCACCGAAGCGGACTTGTCATTGCCCACCCTGGCCTTAGGCTTGACCTCCGGCGCACCCGCTCCTCGCGCCAGCAAGGCAGGCAAGCCGCCAGAAGGAGGCACCGCCGCCGACCGACGCTTAAGATAGATCGCCGCCGCCCCGCCGCCGCCCACAACCACGGCCAGCAGTAAAAAGGTCAACACGGGAAACCCCGGAATCATTGCAAAGACCATGAGCAATGCACCACCAATCAGCAGCGCCTTGGGTTGAGCCATCACTTGCTCACCTATATCGGCACCCAGGTCGTTGTTGCTGCTCGAAGCATCTCGGCTGACGATGATCCCTGCGGTGATCGCGATGAGCAATGCGGGAACCTGCGCAACCATGCCGTCACCGATGGTGAGAACCGAATAGAGCTGCAAAGCCGACGAAGCACTCATCCCACCTTGGAGCATCCCGATGGTGATCCCCCCCAGGATATTGACGACAATAATGATCAAACCCGCGATGGCATCGCCCTTGACGAACTTCATCGCGCCATCCATCGCCCCAAACATCTGGCTCTCTTTTTCGACCAGCGCACGCCGCTCACGCGCCTCGTTCACGTCGATCACGCCAGCACGCATATCCCCATCAATACTCATCTGCTTGCCTGGCATGGCATCCAGGGAGAAACGCGCGCCCACTTCGGCAATCCGCTCAGCCCCTTTGGTGATGACGAGAAACTGAACAATCGTAATGATCAGAAAGATGACAAACCCCACCACCAGGTTGCCGCCTACCACGAAGTTTCCGAACGTCTGGACGATGTCTCCCGCATCGGCCTCCAGCAAGATCATTCGCGTCGTGCTGACCGACAAGGCCAGCCTGAACAACGTCATGACCAGCAAGACGGCAGGAAACACGGAAAACTGTAAAGGAGAACTGATATAGATGGACATCATCAACAACACGACCGACACCGTGATGTTGATCGCAATCAGAATGTCAAGAAGGAAGGCCGGCAAGGGCAGTACCATCATGAACACCACGGCCAACAACAAAATGGCCAACATGATGTCCTTGCGCGCCGCGACCAGGCGCAGCACATCAAAGAGCGTATTCATCGGCATCCTGGTTATTCAAATAATGCTGGAATGCCTCTTGCGCTTCTTCCAATCGACCCGCCAACTGGCGGGCACGACCAATGCACAACCACAAAGCCCTTGGCTGCTCACCTGCAGCGAGCAACTCGTCACAGGCCCGCTCAGCCGATACACCTTCCCCCAGCTCAAGCAATGCCAGCATACGTATGCGCCGACCGGCAGGGTGCCCGGGACTTGCCAACAGCAACGCATCCGCCAGTGTCCGGGCACGCTCAGCCTGGCCGCATTGCAGCTGCAACCATGACAGCAATAACAACATATTTCGTTGCTCCTCACTGAGCGTCATCAGGTCATACCTTATGCAAAAGATGCTTGATCATGCCCATCAACTTGCCTGCTTCTTCCATCTCTTGAAGCTGCTGCGAAGCGGCGACGCCTTCGGCGATACCCGACGCCCCCAACGAGCTCAGCAATCCACTGAACACGCGGCAAAAAATGGGAGGCGGAAAAAAGGGCTCGAACAATGCTTGATCAGGTCGGACAAAATCGAACATTTTTTGCTCAACCCCATTCGCGGGATAGAGGCTTTCAATTTGCCCCTCCATCGCACCGTCGTCCGGCGGCAACAAATAGCGCTCCGACAGCACTACCGAGTCAACTTGATGGACCGCCACCTTGGGAGCCCTGACCCAACGCCCCCTGAACCGTGACGATGACTGCTCAATCCGACTCACGAGCCGAATACCTGTTGGTCAGCCACATTTCCTCCTACCCGACATAGTGCGCCTCGTTAACCACACGGTTTTCCTGTTCCGCACCAATCGCCCGATCCAGGGCCGACTGACACGCCGCCAGCAGTATCAGTCGCTGCTCATCATTACGAAATAGAACCAGGGGGGCGCGGCGAATAGACTGGGTTATTGCTTGATAAAATTGGGCCTTACCCACAGCACTTCTCACCCCCAAAAAACGCTCCAAACGCTGCACATCATCCACCTCAGCACCGCGCATGCCACACAACGCAATAAACTGCCCCATCATTTCAGTAACTTCAGCGGCGCCCACCACTGCCTCCCCACGAAGTCCACGCAACAACAAATCGACTTGCTCACGCACACCCAGCAAAGCCCGCAATTGCGCCATTTCCTTTATCACCCAACCAAACCTGACACGATCGACGCATACACCTTGGACTTCTAAATCAGCCCCCAGGGCTTTGAGGGCGACACCAACGACCTGCTCAAGCTCCGCATGAGGAAACTGCCCGCTAATACGCCGCCACAGCGAAGCCAAGTCTGCGCAGCCCCTGATCGCCTGATGAGAGTTAGCAGCCACACCGGAACCCTGCGAGCGCTCCTTATCACCCACACCAGCAGCCATCCACCCCTCCGTTAATGCGCACTCATGAAATATCCACACCATGCCTGCACATGCTAATTAGCCGCCGCCCAACAAACCCTGCGCAATCATCGCCATGTTACGTGATGCCAGGCATACCCCCGGCAACGATCGGTCGCATATTTTTATATTGAACACCGAATCACTAAAAACTTGAGACCAACTCTGCTACCCACCCCTTATCCCTACTGCTGATAATTCCACTATCCCCCCACGAACCAGCGAATCATGCATGAGCTAGCGGATATTACCGGCGATCTCCAGCGCGCCATTGACAAGGCCCGCCTCATTCAGGTTCGCGGGAAAGTGATACAGGCCACTGGCACCTTGCTAAAAGCCGTGATCCCCGGCGTACACATCGGTGAGCTCTGTCAACTGAACTCACCCAGCCAAACCCAGCCCTTACTGGCGGAGGTCATCGGCTTTCAACAACACCAGGCCTTGCTGACACCGCTCGGTGAAATACTTGGGCTGTCTTCCGACACCGAAGTCAGGCCTACGGGCGGACCACTTCAGGTCGCGGTGGGCGATCACCTGCTTGGCAAGGTCCTCAACGGTTTAGGGCTCCCCCTAGACGGCCAGCACTCTCACGTGCCTTCAGTCTGGTACCCGGTTTACCGGGACGCCCCCCCCCCTTTGAGCCGAAAGATGATCGTGCAGCCCATTTCGCTGGGCGTCAGAGCTATCGATGGCCTGCTGACCTGCGGTGAAGGCCAGCGTTTGGGCATATTCGCCGCTGCCGGCGGCGGTAAAAGCACGCTGCTGGCCACGCTCATGCGTAATGCAAATGCGGATGTCATCGTCCTGGGGCTTATTGGCGAACGTGGCCGGGAAGTTCGCGAGTTCATCGAGCATGACCTCGGCGAGGCGGGCCTTCGTCGATCGGTGGTGGTAGTTGCGACCTCTGATCGCCCTGCGATGGAGCGCGCCAAAGCAAGCTTCGTTGCCACAACTATTGCCGAATATTTTCGCGATCAGGGCAAGCGCGTTTTGCTACTGATCGACTCCGTCACCCGCTTTGCTCGTGCTCAACGCGAAATTGGACTTGCAGCCGGGGAACCCCCGACCCGCCGAGGCTACCCGCCATCGGTTTATGCCCAGCTTCCGCGCCTGATGGAAAGAGCCGGTCAATCGGACAAAGGCTCCATCACCGCGCTCTACACCGTTTTGGCGGAGGATGAGGAGATGACCGATCCAATTGCCGAAGAAACCCGCTCCATTCTTGACGGACACATTGTCTTGTCCCATGCATTGGCTGCGGCCAATCACTACCCGGCCATCGACGTTCTGCGATCAGTAAGCCGAGTAATGAACAATATTGTGTCGAAAGAGCACCGCGCAGCCGCAGGCCAGGTACGCCAATGGCTGGCTAAGTACGCGGAGATGGAGTTGCTGATAAACATAGGGGAATACAAGCAGGGTCAAGACCCTGCAGCCGACCGCGCCGTCGAGAAGCGCGAAGCCATTCATCAGTGGCTGCGCCAAGGTACGCATGAGGCGTGTGACCTGACGCAAAGTGTTGAACAACTCACATCATTAAGCCAATGCGCCTGAATCGGTTACTCACCCTAAAGGTTTCGCGAGTTGAACAAAGCAAGCGAAACGCGTCCCTCCACACGTCACGCCTGCACATGGCCCAGGCGACACTTGCACAAAGCAGGCAGCAGCACCGGCAATACCAGCAATGGCGCCGTGATGAACAGTATCGCCTGTTTGAACGCTACAAAGGCCAGGTGCTCGATGGCAGGCAACTCGAGCAATGGAAGCATGCCAATGCAGCGCTGCGGGAAAAAGAAGCTCGCCTTGCACGGACGGTGATTGAGCACGCGCAAGCAGTGACTGCCGCACAAGAGGCACTGTTCGCCTGCGAACAACAACTAAAAAGCGACCAGCTCCAAGTCGAAAAATTTACCCGCCTCAACCTTCTACTAATCGCAAAAAAACACAAGGTTTTTGAATATCGCGAAGAGGAGGAGCTTGATGAGTTCCGCCGCCCGGAGGTCCCGTCTGAATGAAACTATCCCCAGTAACTTCGCGCTCATCGGGTGTGCCCGTCTCACCCACTGAGCCACTCGATCATGCAGCTAAAAGCGAGTTCGAGCGCGCGATGGGTACGCAGCAACCCACCCGGCATGATGCGCTGCAGGCGCACCAACACCTATTGCACACAGCGCTGGGGGCAAAGAAACCAGCTATCCCTACTCGCGAACGCGAAGGCCTGCAAAAGAAGAATACCGACGACGCGAACCCGACCTCTTGCTCTCAGCAAGAGATTACGCTGCAGCAACCAATGCCCCACACCGGTCAGCCCGCCCAAGGCCATGAGAAAACGCTTGGCCCGCTGACTCAAAAGTACAATGACAACCGCCGGGGCGCGGAGCAACTACCGACTGCAATACCCTCTGGCCGCGAGCGCGCAAAGGCCAATCTAAAAATGGCAACTGATGTACCGGGCGATAGCAGCCCCCGTCCACACGTGGGTGGAGCGAGCGACACTAGATCAAACGTTGAATTGCTACATCATCCTGCAGGTAACAAAGCGGATGCATGTTTGCCCCCCAGGGACACGCGTCGTACTTCCCCCCTCCAAGACGAATTCGCCTTGCCCATCAACACCGTTCAAACGCCCGGCGACAAGCTGCTTTCCACATTGCAAGGGACCGCGGCCCCTCAGGCCGTGGCACGGGACCTGACGCAACTGATAGAAACGCTACAGGTCCATCTTCAGAGCCGTTCATCTTCAGGTAACACCACCGTCCTGCACATAACGCTGCCGACGCTGGGCGCTGTGGAAGTGAAACTTGCGCAGGCCGCTGGCCAGCTGCAAATAGACTTCGTCACCAGCACGAGCTCGCTGTTACCGCTACAGCTCGCCCGTGCAGATCTGCTGGAACGTTTGCAGAAACTCAACCCTGAGCACAGTGTCACGTTGCAGTTCTCAGATGCCCAACAGGACAGCAAACATGGCTCACGGCAACGACGACATGTATTCGAAGAGCGTGATGATCTCGCATGAACTCATTAACACTTCCCTACGTTGAACTCATCGAGTTGCAACTGCAGCAGCACCTGAGCCGCTATCGCCGGCATTTTCAGCTAGGTGATCTTGGGGCGTCATTGGCGATTGCAGCGCCAGAAGATGACTTGGACCTTGTGCTCTCCGCCATCTGGCGCGGAATCCCCTTGCGCTTGTTTTGTACACATGCCGCGCTGGCCCGCTGGTTCGCTCATCTTCTTGACGGGGCCGACTTTGCGAGCATTCCCACCCTGCTAAAACTGGCATTGCTGGACCAAGAAGCCGGCCTTTTGCCGGGGCTCACGTTCAACGCCATCGAACCCCATCGCAGCAGCACCTACAGAGCTTATCTCACTGTCACGTTTTCTCGCGGCGATGAGCGGTTGAATCTCTGGCTGGAAGGCAATCCAAGGTCACTCGTAAGGTATTTACCTCAACGACCAATAGAAGACCTCCTGCCTGTAAAACTGTGCGTGTCTCTGCAAACTGCGTCCATACAGGTCACGCAAAGCGAGCTGCGCAGCCTGGAAGGCGGCGATGTTTTTCTCTTGCCCCCTGGCAGCGATCTCGTAAACCTTCATGGCTTTCTGGAAGGCCAGCCGTGGGCCCTCTTCCGACAACACGGAAATCAATTGGAATTACTCACCATGCATGAAGATGCCCCTGTGGAACCTTTCAACAACCTGTCCAACTTCGATCAACTGCCCGTCCCCGTCACTTTCGAGGTAGGTAGAAAAAGCCTGGACTTACAAACCCTTGCAACCCTACAGCCAGGTTCGTTGATCGATCTGGGTACCCCCCTGCAGGGTGAAATACGCATATTGGCCAATCACCGCTACATCGGCACCGGTGAACTGGTAAACATTCAAGACCGGCTAGGGATACGTATCGTGCGACTGATGACGGACGCACCCTCATGATTGATCTTTCCGGCCACCTCGGCCTGATGGTCGGGTTGGCGTTGATGTCGCTATTGCCGTTGATCGCAGTGATGTCCACTTCCTTCATCAAGATGGTCGTGGTGTTTTCGCTGTTGCGTAATGCCCTGGGTGTTCAGCAAATCCCCCCGAACATGGCCATGTATGGCCTGGCGATCATACTGAGCGTGTACGTGATGGCGCCGGTGGGGTTCGCCATGCATGACTATCTTCATCAAAATGACCTGACCCTCACTGACCCCGACTCCGTTACTCGCTTCGTCAATGAAGGCATGGCGCCGTTTCGCGATTTCCTGAAACGCCATATTAACGAGCGCGAGCTGACCTTCTTCCTCGACAGCGCCAAGTCGGTATGGCCACGTGAGTATGCCGACCGTCTCGACCCCGACAGTTTGCTGATTCTCCTGCCCGCCTTTACCGTCAGCGAACTGACCCGCGCCTTCGAAATAGGCTTTCTGATCTACTTACCGTTTATTGCGATCGATCTGATCATCTCGAATATTCTCCTCGCCATGGGCATGATGATGGTTTCGCCGATGACCATATCACTGCCGTTCAAACTTCTGCTTTTCGTAGTGCTGGACGGCTGGGCAAGGCTCACGCACGGATTGATCCTCAGCTACGGGGTCGCACAGTGAACAACGCCGATGTGCTTCACTTCACCAGCCAATGCCTGTGGTTGGTACTGATACTGTCGATGCCTACGGTAATCATCGCTGCAGCCGTGGGCACATTGGTGTCACTCGTTCAGGCACTCACCCAGATTCAGGAGCAAACACTAGGGTTCGTTGCAAAATTGATCGCCGTTGTGGTGACACTGTTCGCCACCGCTGGATGGATTGGCCATGAGCTTCATGCCTTCGGCGAAATGATCATGCAAAAGATCCCGCTGGTACAATGAACATTCAAGACCTGGAGCAATTACTGCTGAGCTACGCCTTGATATTACCACGGCTCCTCACCTGCTTCGTCGTCCTGCCAATATTGGGTAAACAAGTGCTCGGGGGCGCACTGATCCGGAATGGGATCTTGTGCTCGCTAGCACTTTTTATCTATCCGCTTGTAGCCATCAGCCCCCCCGCGAACACTGAGGGCCTTGAGATCGTGCTGTTGATAGGCAAAGAAGCGCTATTAGGCTTAATGATCGGCTTTATCGCCAGTGTTCCATTCTGGGCAACCGAAGCGTGCGGTTTCATCATAGATACTCAACGCGGTGCCGCGATGGCATCGCTTGCGAACCCAATGCTAGGCAACCAATCCAGCCCAACCGGCGTACTGTTGACGCAAACGTTGATCACCCTGTTCTACTCAGGTGGCATGTTTCTGGTACTGCTCGGTGCGCTGTTTGAAAGCTATGCCAGCTGGCCGATTGACACATTCTACCCACGTGTCGGTATGCAATGGGTCGACTTCTTCTATGGCCAAATTAGCCAACTGCTGCAACTCTGCCTCTTGATGGCCGCCCCGCTACTGATTGCAATGTTCCTCGCCGAGTTCGGCTTGGCGTTGGTCAGCCGGTTCGCCCCCTCACTCAATGTGTTCATTCTTGCCATGCCGATCAAGAGCATCATCGCCAGTTTGCTGCTGGTGCTCTATCTCCACACTGTGATGGACGCAGCCTACGACAAACTGTATTTAGCACTTAACCCTGTAGCGCTTCTAGCCCCGATAATCGAACGACCATGAGCGAACAAAAAACCGAAAAACCCACGCAAAAAAAAATTAGAGACGCACGAAAAAGAGGACAAGTAGTCAAAAGCAAGGAAGTTGTTTCAACCTTTCTAATACTCAGCCTGGCAGCGCTACTCACTGGCTACAGCGCATTTTTTCTTGAGCACATGAAAGCTATTCTCCTGCTGCCCGAAAACTTCATCCATCTGCCGTTCATGCAAGCACTGACCTCCATGGCAGAACAACTGCTGATCGAAATGCTCTTGATCAGTCTGCCCATTTTTGGCGTTGCGGCGCTCTCTATCATCGTTGCTCACGTTCTGCAGTTCGGCGTTTTACTCAGTGGTGAGTCGATCAAACCGGACATTAAAAAAATCAACCCCATAGAGGGTGCAAAAAAGATATTTTCCTTAAAGAGCCTTATCGAGTTCTTCAAGTCCATTATCAAAGTGTCGTTGCTTACGACCCTGGTCTGGCTGACGCTCGAAAGTCACCTGAAATCGCTGATGATGCTGGCGACATGCGGCATCGCTTGCGTATCGCCCATCCTGGGTCTGATGCTTCAGCAGATGTTGCTGCTGTGCGCCGGAGGCCTGATCATCATTTCAGCAGCCGACTATGCATTCGAACGCTATCAACACTTGCGGGAATTGCGCATGGGCAAGGATGAGGTCAAACGTGAACACAAAGAAAACGAAGGTAGCCCACAACTGAAACAAAAGCGTCGGCAATTTCATAAAGACTTGCAAAACAATAGCCTGCGCAACGACGTTAAACGTTCATCGGTGATTGTGGTGAACCCCACGCATATTGCCGTGGGCATCCACTACGCACGAGGAGAAACCCCTCTGCCAATTATTACTCTGAAGCAGTCGAACGAGCAGGCATTGGTGGTAAGAAAAATGGCGGAAGAAGAAGGCGTCGCTGTGGTCGAGCGGATTCCGCTGGCCCGCGCACTGTATAAAGACGGGCGACTCGACCAGTATATTCCCAGCGAGCTGATCAAAACTACTGCAGAAGTTCTACGCTGGCTGGAGGAGCAGAACAACCAGACTTGAGCACTGTCGCAAAAAATTCCACTCAACAATTCTTTGCGACAGTGCCTTGGCCAATCAGAAGAAACCACTAGGCATTTTTTGCAGCGGTACGCCAAGCCTTCGCCATTTCAACAGTGTGGGGTGTTTGTGCCGCGAACAAAATAGAGTGCCTTGACTGGTAATGCTCGATAATACTATCGAGCACGCGATCAATCTGCGCTCTGCTGTTGCAGTCAGTCAGGTCCGCCTTAGCGTTAGATAGCAGCTCGATATTACTATCGGTTTGACCGTATCGACACAGTGCCGGGTCGATGATTTCTCTTACGATATTTTCAGCGATCACTCTGGCGTCGCCCTGCTTTACCAGTTCGATCGCAGTGTTCAGCACTGAGCAGTCGATGGGTTGATCTCCTGCAAATGCCAGCAACCGCTGCAAGTCCGGGTTGTCTTTCTGAAGCAGTTGGGTTGCTAGCCAGGTTTGACGCACTGGTGTGGACGCCAAGCCATCAAGCCGGCCAAGGGCAGCCATGAGTTCAGGTGTTCTCTGCAGGTCACCGGCTGGTGTTTCAGCCACAGCGATGGCACCGACCAAAGCTTGCAGCTCTGTGCGGCACGCCAGGCGAAACTGAACAGCACCTTGTGCGGCGGTCATCCCCTGCTCCATGACCCCATCGAAAACTTCCTCGCCAATCGCCAGAAACGCTTCTTCCGCCGAAGAAAAATCGTGACAGGTAGTGCCACGACTCGCCAGATGCTTTTCAACGGCACTTGCCAACAGTGCTTGCAAACCCAGCTTTTCCTTATCCGACATAAAGAAATTCACGGTACCTGTCAGCATGCCCCTGAAGTCACCAAAATCGGTATTAAGAGGTACAGTGACAATTTGGTCCTTGAGCGGCTCCAGGCCTCTGGCCTGCGCCATTCCTTGAGCGGTACGGGGCGCACCGAGAAACCAGTCGGCCAGAGCCTGAAGTTTGCCAGGTCGACTGTCCTGCGGTGCAGTCTTGTTCGACTCGAACTTGAAGATCAATTTATCCGAATCGTGCAAGCCCGCGGGAGTGTTGGCGGGATCGAAAATCTCGGGTGCCGGCGTATTCAACATGACCCCGCCGTCCTGAAAATAAGTATGCTCACCATTTTCCTGGAAGGGGTGGCCTTGCTCATCGACCTGTGAGAAGACAACCGGGAATGAAGCTGAAATATGCGCCGCACGCGCGATACTCATATCAGGGGTAAGGCGGTCACTGAAAACAACCAACTGCGCGCGTCCCTCGAACATCGCAGTGCCCGTGATGTTCAGCTTTTTGATTTCCGGCACATGTCTATTCAGCAGCGCCACATCGCCGAAGGTAACCTCACCCCCACCCTCGAGCTTACTTTTAATTGCTGCGACTGTGGGATCTGCAAGCACCTCAGGGTGCTTCTCAAGCACCGCCAATGTAGACGCGCGACACTTGTTAACCAGCAAGGTTTCCAACGGAACGGCAGAAGACTGGATCCGCGGCAAAATATTCAGCAGTAACGCCAGGGTGCTCCATATCTTTTGCAGTGCGTCACCGACGACGGTAAACAAATGCTGAATGAAGCTAATCTTCTCATTTGGGTCATCCAGTAACCCAATCAGGTCAAGATTATTGGACAACTCGGTAAACGCATCGGCGGAGACGCCCGATGACACCAACGCCGCCGTTATCGCACCTACAGAGGATCCAGAGACCGTTTGAACCCCCCCAAGAATTCCCCGGTCTTCAAGGACCTGAAGCGCCCCTGGATAGGCAACCCCTTTCGCCCCTCCCCCGCTAAATACCAAATCCGAAATAGGAGCAGGATCGATTTCAAGCCTGACACGACCATCTTCCTTCTGGATCAGTTTGACTTTGCGCTGTGCCCCACCCTCCATTAATAGCTGGTCCCGCTCGGAAGCCAGCAATTGATGGTCCTCCTCTGATGACTTTATCGAAGGGTTATTAGAACTTTCAGATAGCGTGCCCGCGGGCAGAAAAGAGACGCTTATCCCGTCGCCGGGCATCAGTGGCCTTGCGTTCTGTCTTTCCTCTGGTTCTAAACCATTTTGTAGCGCGCCAGCTTCAATTCTCATACCCTCTCCAACATCACAATTAACTATTGCAATATTAGTCAGATCCGGGCTTGCTTCATCGTGATTTTCGTCGCGCTTTTTTATTACATTTACAACGTCAGACCCGCTCCGCCCTATTGCCTCAGGGCGGATTCAAGCGCGGAAAGCTGCGCCTCGATACTGGCATCCACAATGCCGACTTCGGTTTCCAGAATACACCCGCCCTCTTTCAAGCGAGGGTTTGCGACCACCTCGATGTGGTCAACTTCAGCACCATTGTGCTGTGCACTCAAGATCCGACGGCGTATGCTGTCCACCTGTTCTGGCAGGACATGGATGAGCACGTTTTCCTGCTTACCAACCAAGGCCAATGCCTCACGCGTTGCCTTGATCGTCAACTCGACAGCATCATAGTCATGCACTATTTTCCGCACCGCACTCAGCACAACTTCCCTCATTTGTTTTTCTACTGATCGGTAGTAACTTCGGCTTTGCAAAACCGTCTCGTGAATGAGCGCCGCCTGCTGCTCACGCGCTTCATCAATCCCTGCCTGATAGCCAAGCGTCCGCTGCTCTGCATAGGTATCCTCTGCGTTTTGCTCGACCGCCTCCAAACATGCTCGTGCACGCGCCAGCAGGTCGTTAGCTCGCACATACGCCAGATAGTCAGCACCTCGCAGGAGTACCGCATCCGGGGCTAACGTTAGCTGATCGGTTTTTATTTCAATAAATGCACGCATGCTGGGCTCACTTTTCGGGTAATTTTCAAGCAGAGCGCTCGGGCCAGCCCGGCATCCAACGGATTGAACGGCAACGGCTCCACGCATGAACGCTTGGGAATCCGCAATGCCAGGCGCCGCGAAAAGGCCTCATCCGCATCCCCCATGGCAAATAGCCAAAAAACCAAGCCGTAGTGGAGGAAGTACTCGGAGAGTTCATGTGTTGGCAAGCGCTGCTGCCACCCTGCAGGCCAAGGGCCGATAATGTAATCCAACTGTTCCAGGCAGAATCGGTGGCCAGCCTCACCAATCGCCGCATGCACCGGCTGCAGACTTTTACCATCCATCAGTTGACGAATCGCCCCTCCATGCAATATCGCCCCCACTAAAGTCATTATTCGCTCCAACTCGGGCCGTTCAAAAAAAGCTATCTTGGCCAACCCCTGAGGCATATCGTAATGCGTCGGCAATATCAATTCACCGAGCAACCAGGCATTAATGGGCGGTTGTTGCCGCCAGCCAGGCAATCGCTTCAGCCACCCCAGCAGCGGGCGCGGCACGTGGCTATCATGCATATAACTCGCAGGGCAAAAGCGAAGCTGATAATCGGTCAACGGCATATTTGTTGCCGTCATCTGCTGCGCCACCATATCAACTGCGCCAGATTGCTAAGTACAAGCAGAACCATCAGAAGGCCGAAGACCATCATCAATCGAGCGCGCGAGCTTTCCGCTACCTGGATTGAAAGAAACGTATCCAGGGCCGGCATCGCCGGTGC
Source organism: Pseudomonas plecoglossicida NBRC 103162 = DSM 15088 (assembly GCF_000730665.1). Taxonomy (GTDB): domain Bacteria; phylum Pseudomonadota; class Gammaproteobacteria; order Pseudomonadales; family Pseudomonadaceae; genus Aquipseudomonas; species Aquipseudomonas plecoglossicida. The sequence goes on along the minus strand of NZ_BBIV01000013.1, from coordinate 29,990 downwards.
CTGCCGGACGTTGGCGGAAGGGATCAACACCACACTGATTCGCTCGTATTCGAGCCCCTCGAGACTGTTGCTCAGCAACTGCTTTATCTGCGGCACGTAGGCGTCGAACTGCATCCCAGCCACATACTTGATAAATACCGACGCCGAGGCCGGCGACGTTTTTTTTCCTAGCCCCTCCCTTTCTTCCGGCAATACCACATGAACGCGAGCTGTCAATACACCATCTATTTCTGAAAGCGTCTTCGACAGTTCTTGTGCTTTTGCGTAGTTCAGTCTCGCTCGCTCCTCCAGAGGCGATGAAATCAAACTGTCCTTGGGAAATACATCCTTTAGTGACGAATAGGCCTCACGTGGGAGACCTTCACGCTTCAATACCTCGATTGCCCTGGCAATCTTCGCGTCATCAACTATTACTTTGGTTTTCCCACTTTTGTCCGTTTCTTTAGAAGCTGAGATTCCTTCCGTAGCCAAGAGAGCGAGCATTTCGTTCGCTTCCTTCTGGCTCAGCCCTTGGTACAGTTCAACCCTGCAACCCACCAACAACAGCAACACAACGACCATGAGAACTTTGTTTAACCTTCGCATGGCCTACTGAATCTTCGTCAAGGTTTCTATGCTCTGCACCGCTTTGCCGGCGCCCTTGGCCACCAAATCCAGGGTATTGAACAGCTTCAGAAACTCCATTTGCACGCCAAGCAGTTTCATTGGATCGTCGGCTGCTGCCGCGATGGATTCTGAAATTTTCTTCTCCTGGAGCTCGAACCCAGCAACGCCTTCATTAAATCCGTTTACCAAGTCAACACCCAGACCATGATGCGTGTTCGAATCTTGCAGGGCCTCGAACTCTGCAACCGAGTCGGCATCCGCGATTTCTCGTTCCATGGATTGTTCTTGGGCTATAATAGCACGATCACTCACTTCCATTGGCATTTTCCACTTCCTCTCACGTTTACTTTTCATTTCCCCCGTGGCTTCTGCCCGCGGCGGTTTAAACTATCAGCACTTGCATCTGCTTCGCGAATGCTACTAGCTGCGGATCTTTACTCTTCAACAAACGCACAAGCCTTTCCTCCAATCTGGCGCGCAAGGCAAGCCGTAGCTCACACAATGCGAACCACGGTGAAAGCGACTCCATGTCTTGCTCGCGCTCCAATAACAGCGCTTCTTCACAACGCCCCTGCGCCACGTAGCTAAATACACGAATGGCCGTTGCTGCCTCGTATTTCCCCTCGACCAGCTCCAGCCACTCGGCAATCGTGAGGGCCTCTTGATGATGTCCGCGCTCGGCGCCTGCAAATCCCAATGCTGCGATAATTTCAGTGAGCGTGCTGTCCATTAAAACTTCTGCAACATGCTTTGAAAGAGATCCTTGTACAACTTTAGCATGGTTGAGCCAAGGGAAAAGTTGTGAGAATACTTATTCATCTCGTGCTGAAGTTGGGCAAGTAGAATTGGGTCATCAGGCGTCGCCTTTAGCGCGTCCATCGCGGCTTTCACCCGGTCTTGGGCCGCTTGATTAGATTCCATTGTCAATTGGTACGCCGCATCGAACATGGATGCCATATTAATCCCTCTCTCTATCGTCCAGAATATACAGCGCAGCGCTCAGCGCGTTTAGCGTATGTTGCCATTGCTGGTAAAGCTTGGGTTCTCCACCTTTCCTCAAGCGTTGTTGAGAGGCTTGCCTCTCGGCTTCGAGCCTGTCTCGCCAGACTTTTGTGTTGCCAATATCCAAGCTCCTATTATCTAGCGTACTTGCCATTAACCTCGCCCCCCTGCCACAGTATCAATCGTCAGCCGCTGTGTGCCCACACCAATACAGATCGTTTCCTTGGTAATCTCCAGCAACCGTCCAACCCCTGGAATCAGCGCCCCAACGGGGTATTTTTGGCTATTTTCCAGTACGATGTACGGTACAGCCCCGAGGGACACATAGCGAATTACCAGATTCGTTTTTTTCCCCCGTGCCGTGGCTGTTTTATTTATCAACCTTAGTTCTGGATTGTCACCAAATGCGACCTTGAACTCTCGATTCAACTCGACGAACCGGGCGTACTGATGCGCATCAAGCTCACCACTCAGTTCGATATGCGCACCCTCTTGCGAGTACGCCAACGCTGCCGCCAAGCTATGGTCGCGAAGCAGTTGCTCCAACTTCTCCCGCGGTGTCTGCCTTGCCGGCTCTGCAACCTCCACCCCTAAAAAACCCGGCAAATCCGCCTTCAACACATGCTCTACATGCTGCCGGTCTGCTTCGTCCAATGCACTGGCGCCTGAAATACGAAGCCACCCTGGGCGCTCGGCATTACTGCTGGTCCATCCCTCGAAGCCAAGTTTGTTCAAGATGAAGTCAGCATCTTGGCGGATGTCCTCCAGGCTGAACACCTCCCAATGGACCGCCAAACTGCTGTGCTCCAGATAATGCTGCAAAGTCAAACGCTCACGATTGTTTTCTACGTACCCACGGATGGGCACTTTCCCGTCCACGCCCGTATCGCCGACTTCCACATGAAGCAGATGCTGGCCCTTCAAAAAAGTGCGTAAGCTCGAGATTCGACTGTCGAGCGCTTGGCCTTTACTGGAGACGAACCACGACTCACTCAGCAGGCCAATGATTATCACCAGCACGAGCACGCTGCCCCCAGCCGTTAGCCACCCCGTCCACTTGAGCCCATGTCCTGCCAGGGGGACAGGACGTACCGGGCCAGTCAACTTCAACTGCTCATCAAATGCCTGACCTTCACCGCAGTAGGCCCACAACAAAGACCCGCAACGCTGGGCTGCCAAAGGTTGCAACGCCGCCGTTTCAGTCAGCGCCAACCCGGATTCCGTCGGCGAACACCCCTCATTCCACTCCAGCAGTCGAATACCCTGTGCGCTGACATCCAAGACCACATGGACAGCAGCGATACCGGGGTCGACCACCACAAGATCGGCCAACAGCGGGTCAGAACCGATGGCCACCCGCCCTTCAAAAAGCGGAACTTCTATGCCCTGACTGAGGCCGTTGTAAAAACGAATTTTCCAAGCCATTTCGTCACCCCATGGCGCAGCGCGCTAATGGCGCATTACAACCCTTCCCATGCCCGCCGCCCTCGGCCGCTAGCAAGCAGGCTCGATCCGCGAAGCCGCTGTCCGCGCCACTTCGCCCACGCTGCAGCGAACTTTTCGAGCCCACTGGCGGGCACTGAACGACTGGCTGCAGCACCTGCCCCGAGGAATATCCATGGGTCTGTTCAGTTGGCCAAGGTGCGGGGCTCGCGCCCGCCGCTGCTCCAGTGCCGAAGCTAGTCCCCGTATCGATCAACCGTGGCTCGATCAAGAACAAACGCACGGAACGGCGAGACATACCGGACTTGAAGCGGAATAGCGCCCCCAGGTAAGGAATATCGCCCAACCACGGAACCTTGCGCACATACTCGCTCTGTTCGTCCCGGTGAATTCCCCCAATCAACAGGCTCTGACCAAGGCCGACCCGCGCCACGGTGTCGATCACCGTGCGTGCGATGGTCGGCAGGCCATCCGGCCCGGAACTGTTGAGCTTCTGAGCGCCATCTTCGATATGCAAACTCAGGCTGATTTCCGGGCGCTCGCCCAACTGAGTCACACGCGGCGTCATCTTCAACATTGTTCCATAGGTAATGGCGCGCAATTCAGCAACCCGCTCCCCCGCGACCTTGACATAAAAGGTTTCGCTGTGATCGATCACCGCCAGGGTATTTTCTTGCGTCAGCAATGTTGGCCTCGAACCGATCTGCGCGCGCCCTTGGCTTTGCAACAAGGTCACCTTGGCCATCAGGCTGCTGCGCCCTTCATCATCTACCAGACTGCCGATCGCGCCTTTTTCCGCGCCTGCGCCCGTGGTGCGAATTTCAATTAGTTTGTTACCTCCGCCGCCAACAGCAACACGCCAATCCACACCAAGCTCAGATAGGTTTTCGGCATTGATATCGACAATTGACAACCCCACTTCAATACGCGCAGAAGGCCGGTCCAAGGCCATGATCAAACGCCGATACATAGGCATGCGCTCTTTGCTGTCCCGCACGATAATCGCATTCAACGAGGGGTCTGCTTGAACCACAGCACCAGCACCAAGACGCTGTATATTGTCTGCCCGTGCCTCTCCCTCCACTGACACGACATTGGCGTCACCTAAGACACGCGAGAGAATGGTCGCAACGCCAGGCGCGTCCACCGTATCGTCGCGATATTTTATTTGGCGGTCCTCTGCCACTGCGTATTTGAGGGGGAATATCTCGACGGACAACTCCCCGACGCCTTCAGTACGCAATACGTTCTGCTGCTCCAGCGCTTGTGCCACCTGATCGACAAGGTCCAGGTAGCGAGGTGGCCCCGAGACATAAACGATCTTTCCCTCCGCGCTTGGCCGCCAGCCAAAACGCGCTTCCCAGATACCCGCCTCTTCCAGTGCCTGGCGTAACGCCGGCGGGCCCACCTGCGTCAACCGAACCAGGCGGGACTGCATTTCGGTGGCTTTGAATACGTAAAGCACTGCCCCGTCGTAATACCAATTCAGCCCGTATAGCCCACTTAGCAGTGTCAAAAAGGACTGTGGGTTCTGCAAGTCGAAAGACGCATTCACTCGATCGCTGACTTTCTCGCTGACGATGAGTGAGCCGTTGTAATTCGCCGCAAAGTTGACCAGGACATCCCGCAGGGTCTCACCCCTGGCCTCATAACTGTAGGGGATCTGGGGCCAGTCCAGCTCGCGCGCGTGCGCGGCCGGCGACAGGGCTAAGGCAATCATCACGGCGCCAAGCAGATACGAAAGGCCACCCACCAACGCCCCGCTACCTTTCCATATACCTACCAAGACAAACTCCTCGCCACCTTGACATTTTTATCAGCCAGCGCCCATCTGCCGCGTACGAGAAGGCGTACAGCCGAAGCGCCGACGATAACTTTGAGAGAAATAGGACTGGCTGGAGAACCCACTTTCCATGGAAATGTCGACAATACTTTCTTTGCTATTGAGCAAGAGATGATGTGCATACAAAATGCGCTGCTCACCTATCCAAACCCTCGGTGGCACACCATAGACCGAATTGAACAGCTCCTTGAACACCGTCAGGCTAGTGCCGAATTGACGGGAAAACTCATCCAGCCGCCAGTCCTTCAAGTAGTTCCGTTCCATGAACAGCTGCAAACGCTCAACGTTGCGATTACTGTTTTTCCGGAAAATTGACATCAACGCTGGCCCCTGAGGGCTCAGCAACAGAAGCATCAGCAACTCCTCGACTCTGAATAGTTTCAGCAGCGGCGGGTGCTCAATGTCCATCAGCCGGCGGAAGTTCGCGATGCAGTCGGACAGCAACCGGGTTCGCGGAAAGGCAACCGCTGCGCCGCAATCGACGTCGCAACGTTTGATCTCGCTGAGCAATGCACCGTGCCGGCGTATGAAATCCTGCGTCTGCGCAGGCGTTATTGGGATCCACAACAGGTGGCTATCCCGAGTGTCACTGCCAATGATGTACGTGCCTCGCCGAACAAAGTAGAACTCCTCGGTGGACAGGATCAGATCTTCCTTTCGAGCCCGAACGATGGCCTCTCCCTCGACTACAGCGTAGAAACCATCCTCGCCAGTCGACAGGAAATCAGACGCCCGAATTTGTAAAGACTTTACTCCAATACAGCTAGAACTCCGCGACTCAGACGACATAGCAAGCCTCCTACAGCGTGTACGTATCACCACTATTTTACTGGCTCCCTGCTCCCAGCCCCTCGCAGAGCTCGCGCAGCTCAAAACACCTTTGAAGCGCGGAAAAAACCCGAGACTCTTGTCGAGTGCCGCGCACAAGCGCCAGGGCAGCCATAGGCAAAAGATAGTGTCAGAACGCCACAACTAGCGAAGGACAATTCTCCATCAACAACATGATTTTTCCTTCATTAATGAGCGAAATTTCCTACAGAAATCAATTAGAGCGAAATTTCCTACACGCAACCTCCGTTTATCTCTCGCCATTTGCCGCAGCAAGCCGGCGACAGCCAAGAAATCGCCTACACATTCGCAAGATTAGACCTTCCTGTGCCGACGGAGACCGTGAATAGAATAGCCAGCAGCAAGGGCTTCAACGTTGCAGGTGTCACTGAGAACTACTGCGCGCTAAATCCTCCCGCGCGCCTACCTCAAACATAGGCAGCTATCAGGAAGCACTCACCTAAGCGTAAAGGGGGCAATGAAAAATGACTCTCTGGCTTTGTACATTGATGGAACGGTTTTACGCCACCACAATTCCTTCATCGGCAGTGCAAATATGGTTGATTTAAAGCACGCACATGGAATCACAGAAGGTACGACCGAAGGGCGCTTTTTTGGAAACGAAGCTTCCGCTGTAGCCGGCATTGCTGTATTCAACAAACCGCAGTACGACACTTCCTTTGGTGGCGTGCAGGTCCCCTCGACCAAGCCAAAGTAAGACTAGGCTCTGCACGAAAAGAGATGTCGCAAACAGCGCATGGAACAAACCGGCGAGATCATTGCTGCATAGCGTTTCGCGAGTTTCAGCCAGCCTAACATGCGCTCAATGATGTTGCTTCGTCGCCACTTGGGTTTTCGCTTCATCGTCCGCTCGCCGCTCCTGCGAGAGCGGCGGGCCTCTGTTACTTTGAATAGAGCTTAAGAAATTCGGTATGCCCAGGCGTAATAGCACACATTTATTTCATCTATTGTTTACGTTCCCTCTCCTGGTAGGGATCAACACACTGCCATTGGCCAAAGCCGCCAATCAGGACACCGAACTGCGCCTTAACCAGGCCATCGAACAGCGTGCAGTCTCACAAGAGCGTGCACTGCTGGAAAGCAGCGTGCCAACCGGCCCGGATGCGCCGCTATTGGAGTTAGATGGCCAATACTATGGCATCGGCAATACCGTAGATGAACTCGGCGCAGCGGTTTACCTGTCCATCGAGCGCAAACAATGGCCTGCTGCTAGCGACTATCTGGCCCGTTACACCGCTCTACCTGAACATGACCCTATGCTCATTGCCTATGCGCATGGGGCGCTGGCCCGCACAAAAGGCAACCTCGAACTGGCAGAGTCTTACTACCGCGAACTGTTGACAATGCAGTCTGACTTTCTACCGGGCCAACTTGAATTAGCCCGTGTGCTGTTTGAGAGCCGCAAGGATCGCGAGTCCACTTCAGCCTTCCAACAGATTCGAGCAGAGCTCGATGCTTCGGATGCCCGGGCAATGGGCCTCGGCAGATCCGTCGACAGCTTCCTCGAAGTGCTGGATGAGCGCGAACGGTGGCATGGCTCGCTCGCGGTGGGCCCGATATGGGCCAGTAATCTGAACCAGTCTTCAGAAGGCGTCCATACGCTGTACTCATTTTTCGGCCCCTTGACTTACAAGCAGCCCAAAGCCGTATCTGCACAGGGCATTGACTATGAAGCCACGTTGAGCAAGCGTCTGCCCGTCAGCAACCACCATGGCATTTATCTTCGCTCGCTGCTGTACGGCCAGCACTACAAAAACACAAGCCTGTATAACGTGAGCACGCTGACCAACAACATCGGCTACAGCTACCACGGCCCCCGTGACCAATACGCATTCGGCCCTACATTCGAACTGAACACGCACGGCGATGAAACCTTGTACAAGGCCTGGGGGCTCCACGGCGAATGGCAGCGCGTACTGTCGAGCACGCGCATGTTCAAGCTAGAGGGCGATTACAAGAAAATTGCCTTCCAGCAAACCGTCCATGATTACCTGAACGGTAATATGAGCACACTCTTCGCCACACTTTGGCAAGCGCTACCTTACCAGTGGATGCTGTTCGGAGGCGGGGATCTTGCTGTCCGCAATACCCAGTATCGAACCAACGATTACTTCCAGAAGGGGCTGCGCCTCGGCGTCGCCAAAGAATTCGACATGGGCGTCAGCGCGGTGTTGTTCACGTCCTACCGGCAGCGCCAGTATGACGGCTACAACGCTTGGTTGGGGGACCGGCGCAATGAAGATGAGCAAAGCTATACGCTCTCGGTGCGCGCACCCCGCTTAGCAATATACGGTGCGGTGCCCAGCCTTACCGCGAAATATTACCAAAACAAAAGCAATATCGACTGGGCCTACTCTTACGACAACAACAGCGTCTCTCTGAAACTCGAAAAACAATTCTAGACGCTCAATTCACGTACAAATCAACCGAAAAGCGTACTATCAGGCCTTTTATGAAGCCCATCACCCTCAGTCTTTTGATTATTTCAAGCTTACTACTAATCATGAGCAAATCTGCCCATGCAGGCACACCTAATATGATTTACCTCACCTCTGACTCTGGTGCGCCATCGCTGTTGGAAAGAGCCCACTCCTACATAAAAGAACTATTCGGCCAACCGCCCATTGCAGGGCCTATCCGCTCAGGGCAAACACCTTCAGCCCATGTAAAGGTGGGTGCTGGAAAAGTAGACTGCCAGGACGAAGACACATTCAAACACCTGCTTCAACCCAGCACGATCTTTTCCTACGCGGGTAGCGACATACACATTCCATTTTCCTTCTTTCAGCATAGCAAGCCCAGCGACACCAACAACGTTCAACGCATTGAACAGAAGCTGCTGCGCCCAGTGGGCCACAATGTTGGAGTAAGCATTGCCGGCAATTTCATTCAGGTGCGTGATCAACCGCTGTACTTCGGCGAATGGTCGCTCACTGGCGAATTAGGGGAACAGTCCCATATGTTGTATTACAGCGGTGACCTCAGCACCTCGAGACTGCCAGAACACACCTTGACCTATAACACTCAAGGCCTCAACAACTATGATGGCGAGAATCTACTTTATGGTCACCTCATCGCATCGTTTGGCGCCGAACAGCCACAGCTATCTGGCTTGATCTACAACGAAGACACGATCATCAAACTCGATGCTTTCATTACCCCCGACGGAACGTTCAGCGGAGATGCGACCGCTTACTCAATTTCCAGCCAAACCCGTCGCAACGGAATCACCAAAGGTAATTTATTCGGAGTCGATAGCAACGCGGCAATAGCCGGCATCGCCACGTTTGCAGACAGCGACTATGACAGTGCATTCGGCGGCCCAGTTAGCCTGCCAGTCAACGCAACTTTCTCAAGATAAAAATCTTTATCACTCTACCACAATTGGAGCACCACCACATGACTGCATTACGTACCCCGCTGCTAGCCATTGCACTTTTCAACCTGGCGACGACTGCCATCGCCGCAGATATTCCCTTCCACAAATTGGCTGTTATTCACAACTTAGCCAACCGCGATTACAACGGCTTCGCATATGGCACCGTAGTTCACGACCAAAAAACCTCAAAATTTATCTTCAATACAGTGGGCGGTCAGAATGTATTCTTCGGAGAGTGGGCTGACACGAAAGCTACCGCCCCACAGAATGGTAAGGTATTTTACAATGGCCCAACAAATAATATTGAATTACCTACCAAGGATATCAGTTACACCGTCAATGGGGTCAACAACGGACAGCCTCTATCGGGCACGCTTGATTTTTCAGCCCAGCAGCAAACCCTCAAAGGCGACCTCATGAAAAAAAGTATTACCGACAAAAGTCTTACCTTTAAAATCGACACTCATATCGACCGAGTTTCGCGCACCTTCAAAGGCGAGGCGAGCGCATATGAAACTACACGCCGCGGCACAGGCACAGCGATCGCATATGAAACTGGTGCTCTCCTCGGCAAAGGCGAGGTTATCGGTCAGTTCTTCAATGGTTCGGAAGCTTCGCTAGCAGGGGTCGCCACCTTCGAAAATCCTAATTATGACATCGCATTCGGCGGCATTGACAAAATCGCAACTCAATGAATCCATTTATTAAAGTTCAATTTCAATAGCTATTCACGTTAATAGCATGACGACTGGGACAACCCCAATTGAATCCTTCTGCAATTGGGGTTTCCTTGCGTCATACCTTCAGTGAGATAAAAATGCGATTCACCCTCATGCGTTTATTGAGCACCTTGGTCTCATCACTAATCTCATTCAACGCCCTAGCCGATATCGCCTTAGCCATCCACGGGCCTGATAACATAGCGCTCATACCCGACAGAGGGGCCGACTCGAGCCTGCCTGCATTAGTCATTTCCCATGCAGGCCGCGAGCAGAAGGTACCGCTAACTCTACCCGCACAGAGTGCCAACCCAACCTTCAGGCAGATGACGGTAAAGCAACTGTCCAATCTTCCTGTCTATTTTGGTGCCCTCCAAACGCATGCCAATACCGTAGCAGTATTCCATTATTGCGATACTGATCAACGAGCACTCCCGACCGAGACCGTCACCTTGCCGGTTCAGGGGATCAATATCCAAGGGATGGGAAATCTACTATCAGGCTCCCTGACTGCGTCATACGACCAGGCGCAGCCGAGGCTGACCGGCCACCTGAGCAATGGCGAGTTGTCAGCAAGGTTCTCTTCTGTCATCAGAGCCGATGGGAGTTTTTACGGCACTGTGAAACTGCATGACCTGAATCGCAGCGGCGCACACTTGTGCACCGGCAGGATTCACGGACACTTAGGCTGGGCAGGCGAAACTTTTATTCTGGTTGGCCTTGCAACGTTCAAGCATAAAGCGAATGGCCTGTCTGGCGACTTCGCTTTCGGCGGGAGCCGCGGCATAGCCTTCATGGTGCAACCTCCAGCTTACCCCGCCAACGCCCCCTTTATTCCAACGCACTGGTAGTCTTCTCGCCCCGCACGCAGGCGCTCGCTCATCCTACTGTATCGGTTCAATTTCACAGGTTTCGAGCAAGGAAATCATATGCTCCATTGCCTGCTGCAAATCATCCAATGCTTGAAGCAAGCGCCCCTCGTCCTCCTGAACGCAAACCTCCTCCAGCGCCTCGCACCGTGCGATCAACCCTTGAGCATTGACGATCCGCGCTCCACCTTTTACCCGATGCGCTAAATCGGCAAGCCCCGGCAAGTCGCGTCGCGCCAGCAACTTGAGCAGCAGACCCAAATCTTTCTCCAGGCAGCTGCTGAGTTCACCGAGTAAACCGTTGATAGCCGAAGGCTTACCATGAGCTACGTGCCTGAGCTCGGACAAATCGATTTCATCGCAGCCGGCAGAGCAGGCACACGGGGGGGGGGCGTCCGGACAAAGTGACTCTATGGTTGCAAGGTACGCCTTAAGCCCCTGCAAACCTATCGGCTTAAATAGGCAATTGTCCATTCCCGCCTCGATGCAGCGCTCCCGCTGCTCTGGCTGGGCGGCAGCCGTCAGGCCTAGAATACGGCAAGGTTCGCGCCCCAATGCGCGCTCTTCCTGGCGGATCGCACTGCTCAACTGGTAACCATTCATGTGCGGCATATTGCAGTCGGTTATAACCACGTCGAAATGGCCTGAACGCCAATCACGAAGCGCCTGTACACCGTCCTCGGCATCCCGCACACAGTGGCCCAGGTAACTCAACTGCTGGCCCAGCAACATTCGATTGGCCGAGTAGTCGTCAACCACCAAAATATTCAGTTTTCGCCCCGGGCTCGCGATATCTTCAACTTCCGTTAACACCTCACCTGCTGGCTCAGCTTGTGGCACCACCAGATTGACGTGAACTTGCGTGCCTTTGCCCAATTCGCTGGTGAGTTGTAACTGCCCGCCCATCATTTCACACAGGGTACGAGAGATCACCAGGCCGAGCCCCGACCCCCCCTGCGCAGCTTGAAAATTACTGCCCACTTGGGCGAACGGGCTGAACAAGCATTGTTGGTCTTCTTCAGAAATTCCCACTCCACTGTCCTCAACCCTCAACAGCAAAGCACAATGGCCTAATTGAGCTTCCTCCAGGCAAAGCGACACGCGTACTCGCCCCTGATGGGTGAATTTGATAGCGTTGCTCAGCAGGTTGGAAAGTATCTGCTTGAAGCGCAAGGGGTCGATCACCACTTCAGTGCCGATGCCCCCCTCAACTTGCAACTGCAAATCAATGCCTTTTTGCCGAGCCAGACCGTCAAATGTCCTGACCACCGAGCGGACAATATCTCGCACGTTGGCCCGCTCCGGCGCCAGTGACAGCCGACCTGATTCAATGCGAGCTATATCAAGGATGTCACCGATCAAACCGAGCAGATCATGCGCGGCACCGGAGGCAACCTCAATAGCCGTGCGATCGATTATTCCGTGATCCGACTTCCTCAATGCCAATTCCAGCATGCCTATCACTGCGTTCATCGGGGTGCGAATTTCGTGACTCATGGTCGCGAGAAATGTGGTTTTTGCGCGGTTCGCGTCATCAGCGACTTGCTTCGCCTCTTGCAACTGCTCAAGCAGTTGCTGACGCTCACTGACATCGATCCAGCCACCGATCATACCGCTAACCTCACCCGCTCGGGTTTTGTAAGGTAGCATCCAATGATAGATAGTACGCACCCGCCCACCCGATAAACGCAGCGGTCGATCCTGCACTTGCGGCACCCCTCGCTTCATGACCGCCAATGCTTCCTGATGATAGTGATAAACTTCATCCGATAGGCACACCGCCAGCTCGTCCAGCGTTTTACCTAAGATGTCCTCACGGCAGACACCAAAGACATCGAGATAGCTGGAGTTACAAATGAGCATGCGCCCGGCACGATCACTGACAAAGATCGGATGAGGCGTTCCATCTATCAGCGCTCGCATGAACTCCAGCTGGTCGCTCAACGCATGTTCGGCCTTCTTGCGCTTATCGACCAAATAGCGCAAGTACAGGATCCAGCCAAATGCCAACAGCAGCAACACGGCGGCAATCAAAAAACCCTGAATGATGGTAGAGCGGTTACGCGCCCAATAACTGCCCTCAATAACAATATCACCCCGCCATCGATCCATGACCTGGTCCATTTCTTCGGGCGTGATACTTAATAGTGCCTTGTTCAAAATGGAATCCAGCGCGGGCTCACCCCGTGTCGTCGCCAAAGAGACGTGCGCCTGCTCAGTCCCGACCGTACTGGTCATGCGCAGCCGCCCGCGATAATCCCAAGCGATAAAGTACTTTGCCATTAAGAATGGCAGCACTGCAGCATCCACCTTGCCCGTTGAAACCATCTCCATGGCAGCCACTACATTGTCGGCAAACGTAATGTTCACACCGGGGTAGTAAGTGGCGATAAAGTCATGCACCACGCACCCTCTGGTCAAGACCAGTGTGCGACCCGCCATGTCATCCAAGGTACTGGGCTGACGCGCGCGCTGTCGGCTGACAAAGACAAACGGGGTCGTCAGGTAGGGCCTGCTGAAATCAAGTTGTTCAGCACGCGGGACACTAGGCACGACCGCCGCCAATATATCTGCCTTACCAGTCGCGACCCAGTCCATCAAATCACTTGCAGACGTACTTGGCAGGACCTCGAACTTGAGCCCTGTGCGCATTTTAATTTTCGTCAAGATGTCAGCGGTAATACCACGAAACTGATCCTGTTCATCGAAGTACGACAGCGGTGCCAGCTGCTCGTGGATGGCGACTTTCAAGCTGGGGTGCTCATCGATCCAACGCTGCTCCTCTGCCGTCAACTGCAGACGAACAATACCTGGGCGCATGACTTCCTGGGCGTTCCACCGATGGAGTATCGATGTCCGCACAGCGGGCGGAATGGCGTCCATTGCAGCATTGATTACTCGCAACAACGGCTCATTAGGGCGGGCCATGGCAAAAGAAAAACCCTGCCCCTCAAGGCGGGAGAAATCTGTCACCTGAACGTTGTTCAGATAATTTTTATTGATTAGGTAATTTGCGCTTATGGAGTCGCCAAGGTAAACGTCTGCCTGGCCGAATGCTACGGCTGCCAAGGCGCTCAACAAAGAAGGGTGCAACTGAATATGCGCTTCAGGATAAAATTTTGAAACGATTTCAGGCGATAGGTAGTGATAGAGCATTGTAACTTTTTTGCCTTCCAGGCCGGACGACAGTACCTCAGTATCGCCCACACGTGTCACCAGGACAGGCTGGTCCTCGGCATAGGGATTGGATTCGACCAGATCAGGATCATTGACCTCGAAACCATTGGCCGTACCCAATAAGTCAACATCGCCATTTTTCAATGCCCTGACCACTTCCCCCCGACTGGAAAACACACGGACATCAATTTCCATGTGCAGCAACTGCCCGATCAGGCCGGCAAAGTCGGCAGTAATCCCCTCTAACCCCTGTGCATTTGCAGTTATCTCGAACGGCGCATAGTCAGGCTGCGACAACCCCAGCACTAAACGCTTCTTCTGCCGCAACCAAATCCAATCGGACTCATCCAGACCAACGCTGTAGCCGTCGACCTGCGCACGGCCAAACAACTTGGCAGGTGATGACTCAGTCGCAAGAATTTCTGCACCAAAGCTCGCAGCAAATAAAAATATAAAGACCGTTAAAATACGCAAAAGCAAATACTCAGATCAGTCCATTGCGCCTTGCAAAATCCGCCAAATAAACAAGCGATTTCACATTGAGCTTGTCAATCAGCCGGATTTTGTACGTGCTCACCGTCTTGCTGCTAATTTGCATGGATTCAGCAATTTCTTTATTACTCATACCCAGTGCCAGCTGTCGCAGAATGATCATTTCTCGATCGGACAGTCGCCTGACCAACTCACGCTCAGTAACTTCTACATCACTTCGACGAACCGAGTTGGCGGACAAGTTTGGGAAATAGGTGTATCCTGACATCACCGCCCGGATGCCCTTGATCAGTTCATTCAGGCCATCGCCCTTTGAAATGTAGCCGGCCGCCCCTGCCTTCATACAGCGCATGGCATAGAATTCCGGCGATTGAGAAGTCAATACGAGAACCTTGGTAGGCACTTCCAGTGCACTAATACGCGCAAGCACCTCTAACCCATCCAATTTCGGTATAGCGATATCGAGCAGAATCAGATCGGGTTGATGATCACAGGCTAGCTGTACGGCCTCTGAGCCATTATCCGTTTCCGCGACCACTCCAAAATTTTCGTCCTTAAGTAGCAGCTTCCCGGCCACTCGAATAACAGCATGGTCGTCAACAATCAAAGCCTTGTACATTTACCCCCCTTCAAGGCACGTGAAAAACGTATTGATAAAGCGAGTCAGAAGCCAATCATCCACCGGCAGTTTTTTTGCGAATACAAAAATATCAACGCTAAAAACAGCTTGATTGCCGACAATAATTTGGCGCGGGTGTTTGTAGCGATTGGCCGCCGAAAATTATCCCATATCAGCAACGTAAATAGCTACACCCTATCAAGCGTGGGCCTGCCCTCTGTAGCGTGATCACCCCAGCTCCTCCTGCACCACGCCAACGCGCATTTACGCCGACAATGCTCCCTCAGTAAACTTCGGCTAAATACCTACCCCAGACGGCGTTGATAACGCGCCCCATCATCGCTTGGATTTGCAACTGTATTAACATACCCATCGTCCACCAGCATAAGTCCTATTGTGATTCTCACCTTTAGTGAACGGCTGTGCATTTTTAACAATCCAACGTGCCGCATGCCCAGCTGCGCCTTCCTTTAGGCTCATTGCGCAGCTAAGCTCCAGCGTCAGAAGCCGATAGTGAGCTTGTGCGGGAATACCATGCAGACAGACACCGCCAGGTCGTTGACCAAGCTTCCGCGCAGCGTCTGGGCACTGGGTTTCGTTTCGATGTTCATGGACATTTCATCGGAGATGATTCATGCCCTGCTGCCGCTGTACATGGTCACCGTACTCGGCACCTCGGTCGTGGCTGTTGGCTTCATCGAGGGCATCGCCGAAGCGACTGCATCGATCACCAAGGTGTTCTCCGGCGCGCTCAGCGATCGACTGGGCAGGCGCAAGCTATTGACGGTGCTGGGTTACGGCCTGGGAGCCGTTGCCAAGCCGATGTTTCCTATGGCGCCAGGGCTGGAGTGGTTGACTGTGGCGCGCTTTGTTGATCGCATCGGCAAGGGTGTCCGTGGCGCCCCAAGAGATGCTCTGGTGGCTGATGTGACCCCACTCGAATTGCGCGGGGCGGCATTTGGCCTACGCCAGGCACTCGATAACGTCGGCGCGTTTTTGGGACCATTGTTCGCGATCATGCTGATGTGGCTTACGGCGAGCCACTTCCGGACGGTGTTCTGGCTGGCGGTGATACCGGCCTTCATGGCCGTCTATATCCTCGTTGCCTTCGTAAGCGAACCCGAGACTGCATTCAGCACGCGACCGCGGCCGCCCCCATTGACGCCGCATCAACTCAGGCGCTTGAGCCCAACGTACTGGCGCCTGGTCGGCCTGGCCTTGATATTCACCTTGGCCCGCTTCAGCGAAGCATTCTTGCTGCTGCGCGCGCAGGACATGGGCCTGGCGCCATTATGGGCGCCGGCAGTGCTGGCACTCATGGCTCTGGTCTATGCGCTATCGGCCTATCCCGCCGGCGTTCTGTCAGACCGCGCAGGCCGCCGTGGTGTGCTAATCATGGGGTTAGCCTTGCTGATCGCCGCTGATTTGCTCTTGGCCCTATTGCCCGGTTGGGTCGGGCTTGTGCTCGGGGTGGCCGCCTGGGGGCTGCATCTGGGCTTTACCCAAGGCACCTTCGCCGCACTGATCGCCGACAATGCGCCAGCCAACCTGCGCGGTACGGCGTTCGGCATTTTCAACTTGTTGACGGGCATGGCACTACTGGCCGCCAGCGTTGTCGCCGGCCTGCTGTGGGACGGCGCCGGGTTTCAGGCGACCTTTCTAGTGGGGGCCGTATTTGCGAGCATCACCCTCGCGGGAGTAGTGCTATTGCGCTTTGGCTAATAGGCAAGCTCGGCGCAGTAGGCCGGCGCGAGGATGCAAGGCCTGGCACGGCCGTGAGCTATAACTGTACGCAGAAGCCGGAACCGCGAAACAGATCACGATAACGTAGGGGGGCAAACGCCATGTGTGGACGCTTCGCCCAGTATCAGGGCCACGCCGACTATCTGGGTGCGTTGGACGTCGCACAAAGTGACATCAGCGGCTACGACAACCGGCCCGTCGGCCGTTACAACGTCGCCCCCGGCAGCCGCGTGCTGATCCTGCACAACGCCGCCGACGGCCTGCGCATCGACCCGTGCCATTGGGGCTGGGCGCCGTTCTGGGCCACCGGCAAGCGGCCCGCGCCGATCAATGCGCGGGTGGAGACGGTGACCACCGGCAAGTTCTTCAAGGCGCTGTGGCCCCAGGGGCGGGCGCTGGTGATGGCCGACGGGTGGTACGAATGGGTAGTCGACCCGCAGGATCCCAAGCGCAAGCAGCCCTACTTCATTCACCTGAAAAGCCGGGCGCCGATGTTCATGGCGGCACTGGCCGAGGTGCATGTGGGGCTGGAGCCGAACGAGGGGGATGGATTCGTGATCATCACCGCCGCGAGTGACGCGGGGATGGTCGATATCCATGACCGGCGGCCACTGGTGCTGGGGCCGGCGGATGCGCGGGCCTGGATCGACCCCGAGGTGCCCGCCGAGGAGGCCGAGCGCCTGGCAAGGGAGCAGTGCCTGCCGGTGGAGGCGTTCGAGTGGTTTGCGGTGGGCAAGGAGGTGGGGAATGTGCGCAATGAGGGGGCGCAGTTGATCGTGATGCACGACGTTTGAATGTCTGGGCATTGAAAGGCCCTATCGCCGGCAAGCCGGCGATAGGGCCTGTACAGAAGCAGCTAGACCTGCAGTTCAACCTCCGGCCGCTGCTCCAGGAACGACCACCCACCCTGCCCGTCCACTTCCAGCCGATGGGTATGGAAATTCGCCAGCGTACTGCGGTGCCCGACGCTCACCAGCAAGGTCTGCGGCATCTCGCTACGCAACAGCGAATACAGCGCATGCTCCAGCCCTTCATCCATCGCCGAAGTGGACTCGTCGAGGAACACCACCTGTGGCCGGTTGAACAGCACCCGGGCGAATGCCAGGCGCTGCTGCTCGCCGACCGACAGGATGTGCGACCAGTCGCAGCTCACCTCCAGCCGCTCGGCCAGGTGTGCCAGGTTGACCTGGCGCAGGGCCTGCTGCATGCGCGGCATATCCTCGGGCGTACTGCCCGACGGATAGGCGATGGCGGTGCGCAGGTCGCCCAACGGCAAGTACGGGCGCTGCGAGAGGAACAACGCCTCACTGCCCATGGGCCGCCGGACCTCACCTTCGGCATAGGGCCACAGGCCCGCCAGCGCGCGCAGCAAGGTGGTCTTGCCGCTACCCGAGGGGCCCTTGATCAGCAGCGCCTGGCCGGCCCGCAGGCGCAGGTCGAGGTCGGCGATCAGCGCGTGGCCATCGGGGCGCAGCACCTGCAGGCCGCTGATATCCAGGGCCTGGGCCTGCTCCTCGGTGAGCACCCGCGGCAGCGCGCTGGCCTGCTGGTTGGCGTCGAGAAAACCGGTCAGACGGTCGAGCGTGGCGCGGTACTGGGCGAAGGTGTCGTAGGACTCGCGGAAGAACGACAGCGAATCCTGCACCTGGCCGAATGCCTGGGAGGTCTGCATGACATCGCCCAGCTTGATCGCGCCACTGAAGAACCGGGGCGCCTGGAGAATGAACGGAAACACCACGGCAACCTGGCTGACGCCCAGGTTGAAGCCGCTGAACTTCAGGTTCCGGAACACCAACGCCCAGACATTGACGATCAACGCACCGAAGCGGCCGAGCAAGGTCGCACGCTCCACCGGTGCACCCTGGTAGAAAGCGATGTTCTCGGCGTTCTCGCGCAGGCGCATCAACGCGTAACGGAAGTTGGCGGTGAGTTTTTCGTTGAGGAAGTTCAGGCGGATCAACGGCTGGCCAAGGCGGAAGGCGATCCAGGTGGCGACCAGCACATAGACGTAGACCGCGAACACCATCGCCCGCGGTATTTCGTACCCGGCCACCGCCAGCGGCGCCGACAAGCCCCAGAGGATGCCGGTGAAGGCGACCAGCGACACCAGCGCACTGACCGCGCCCAGGGCCAGCGACACCGAGTTGGTGACGTAGGCGTTGATGTCCAGTTCGATACGCTGGTCGGGGTTGTCCACCGGGTGTTCGAGGAACTGGCCACGGTAGTAGGCATCGCCGTGCATCCAGTCGCCGGTCAGGCGCTCGGTCAGCCACACACGCCACTGGATGCTGAACGCCTGGGTCACGTAGAAGGTGAACAGTGAGCGCAGCACATGGATGGTCGCCAGCACCGCGAACACCCCGAGCAGGTACCAGAACGCCGTTTGGTCGAGGGCCTGCAAGGCGCTGTAGAAGCCGTTGTACCAGAACGAGAACAGCACGTTCAGGCGCACCGAGAACAGCGTCAGTACCAGCAGCAGGGCGAACACCAGCAAGGGCCGCCAGCTACGGCGGAAGGTGAAGTAAGGCCCGGCCAGTTGCCAGAACTGACTGCCCCAGCGCGTGTAGCGCACAGCCAGGGCGGCGGCGCCGGTGAAGCCGATGAGGGTGATGAACGAGGCGATTGCAAGCCAGCTCAGGCTCTCTTGCAGGGCCTGGTGCCAGTTCATTTCCATGGTGGGGTATCCGTGCAGAGTGTTTCCGCGAGCGTAGCATTGCCCCGGGATGACTTTGCTTTATATGACGGACATTTCATTTTGTCCGTACCGGCCTTATCGCCGGCAAGCCGGTTCCCACAGGGATCACCACAGACCTCATGCTCTGTGGGTTCCCTGTAGGAGCTGGCTTGCCAGCGATAGGGCCCGTGCAGCCAACCGCTAACCCAGTGCCTCCACCACCTTGGGGTCCAGCCCCTCCCCCGCATGGGCCGCTATCCATTCCCCCAGCTGCTGACGCATGGCCGGCGTCCAGAAGCTCTGCAGATGCTGCCTGACGCCTTTCACCGCCAGCTCATGACTCGGTTCGCTGTCGAAGTAATGGGCAATCTGGTTGGCCATCTTGACCAGGTTGTCGCTGCTCATCGGCGCACCTCGGCTTTCTCCGCAGTCCGCCGTTCCTCGAGCAGGCGCCGCTGTTCATCACTGAAGTCCTGGTAACGCTTCTGCCACTGCGACGGCTGGAACACCTTCACCACCTCCACAGCCGTGACCTTGTACTCGGGGCAGTTGGTGGCCCAGTCGGAATTGTCGGTGGTGATCACGTTGGCACCGGACTCGGGGAAGTGGAACGTGGTGTACACCACCCCCGGCGCCACCCGGCCACTGACCTTGGCGCGCAGCACCGTCTGCCCCGCACGGCTGCCGATGCCGACCCAGTCGCCATCACGGATACCCCGGCTTTCGGCGTCGGTCGGGTGGATTTCCAGGCGGTCGGCATCATGCCAGGCGACGTTGCCGGTGCGTCGGGTCTGGGCGCCGACGTTGTACTGGCTGAGGATGCGCCCGGTGGTCAGCAGCAACGGGTAGCGGCTGTTGACCTTCTCGTCGGTGGGCACGTAGCCGGTGAGCATGAAGCGCCCCTTGCCGCGCACGAACTGGTCGATGTGCATGGTCGGGGTGCCGTCGGGCGCTGCGTCGTTGCACGGCCACTGCAGGCTGCCATGGCGGTCGATCTCGGCGTAGCTGACCCGGTGGAACGTCGGCGTCAGGCGGGCGATCTCGTCCATGATCTCGGACGGATGGCGGTAGTTCATCGGGTAACCCAACGCATTGGCCAGGGCCACGGTAGCTTCCCAGTCGGCCTTGCCGGCCAGCGGCTCCATGACCTTGCGCACCCGCGAAATACGGCGCTCGGCGTTGGTGAAGGTGCCGTCCTTTTCCAGGAACGAGCTGCCCGGCAGGAACACGTGGGCGAACTTGGCCGTCTCGTTGAGGAAGATGTCCTGCACCACCACGCACTCCATGGCCCGCAAGGCTGCGGTGACGTGCTGGGTATTGGGGTCGCTCTGGGCGATGTCCTCGCCTTGGCAGTACAGGGCCTTGAAGCTGCCGTCCAGGGCTGCCTCGAACATATTGGGGATGCGCAGGCCCGGGTCGGGCTGCAGGGTCACCCCCCAGGCCTGCTCGAACTCGGCGCGCACGCCTTCGTTGGAGATGTGCCGGTAGCCAGGCAACTCGTGGGGGAACGAGCCCATGTCGCACGAGCCCTGCACGTTGTTCTGACCACGCAGCGGGTTCACCCCTACCCCTTCGCGGCCAATGTTGCCGGTGGCCATGGCCAGGTTGGCGATGCCCATCACTGCGGTACTGCCCTGGCTGTGCTCGGTCACGCCCAGGCCGTAGTAGATCGCAGCATTGCCACCGCTGGCATACACCCGGGCAGCGGCGCGGATCTGTTCGGCGGGCACGCCGCACACCGGGCCCAGGACTTCCGGGGCATTGTCCGCCAGGCTGACGAAATCGCGCCAGCGGGCAAAGTCCTCGGTTTCGCAGCGGGCGTCGATGAAACGCTGGGCCAGCAGGCCCTCGGTGACAATCACGTGGGCCAGGGCATTGAGCATGGCGACGTTGGTGCCCGGGCGCAGTTGCAGGTGCAATTCGGCACGGGCGTGAGGCGAGTCGACCAGGTCGATGCGCCGCGGGTCGATGACGATCAGCCGCGCGCCCTGGCGCAGCCGGCGCTTGAGCTGCGAGCCGAACACCGGGTGCGCGTCGGTGGGGTTGGCGCCGATCACCAGGATCACGTCGGCCTGCATCACCGAATCGAAGCTCTGGGTGCCGGCCGACTCGCCCAGGGTCTGCTTGAGGCCGTAGCCGGTAGGCGAATGGCAGACCCGCGCACAGGTATCGACGTTGTTGTTGCCAAACGCCGTGCGCACCAGTTTCTGCACCAGGTAGGCTTCCTCGTTGGTGCAACGGCTGGAGGTGATGCCACCAATCGAGTCGCGCCCGTACTTGAGCTGGATGCGCCGGAACTCGCTGGCCGCGTAGGTGACGGCCTCGTCCCAGCCGACTTCCTGCCACGGGTCTTCCAGGCGCTTGCGGATCATCGGTTTGGTGATGCGATCCGGGTGGGTGGCGTAGCCCCAGGCGAAGCGGCCCTTGACGCAGGCGTGGCCGTGGTTGGCGCCGCCGTTCTTGTCCGGGACCATGCGCACCAGCTGATCGCCCTTCATCTCGGCGCGGAACGAACAGCCGACCCCGCAATAGGCGCAGGTGGTGATCACCGCACGCTCTGGCTGGCCAAGCTGGACCAGGCTCTTTTCAGTCAGCGTTGCCGTCGGGCAGGCCTGTACGCAGGCACCGCACGAGACGCATTCGGACGACAGGAAGTCGTCGCCGCCCGCAGCCGCCACCCGCGACTCGAAGCCACGCCCGGTGATGGTCAGGGCGAAGGTGCCCTGGATGTCCTCGCAGGCGCGCACGCAGCGGCTGCAGACGATGCACTTGCTGGGCTCGTAGTCGAAGTACGGGTTGGACACGTCCTTTTTCTCGGCCAGGTGGTTGGCACCGTCGTAGCCGTAACGCACTTCACGCAGGCCGACCTGGCCGGCGACGGTCTGCAGCTCGCAGTTGCCATTGGCCGAGCAGGTCAGGCAGTCCAGCGGGTGGTCGGAGATGTACAGCTCCATGACGTTGCGCCGCAGGTCGGCCAGGCGCGGGGTTTGCGTGCGCACCACCATGCCCTCGCTGACCGGCGTGGTGCAGGACGCCGGGTAGCCGCGCATGCCGTCGATCTCCACCATGCACATGCGACACGAGCCGAAGGCTTCCAGGCTGTCGGTGGCGCAAAGCTTGGGGATGCTGGTGCCGAGCATGGCGGCGGCGCGCATCACCGACGTGCCGACAGGCACGCTGATGCTGCGGCCGTCGATGTTCAGGCTGACCTGCACGTCGCTGTCACGGGCGGGCGTTCCCAGGTCGGTCTCAGGGTCGAAGTAGTTGATCACTGCGCGGCCTCCGGGGTGGTCAGGCCGAAATCGGCGGGGAAGTACTTGAGGGCGCTGGCCACCGGATAAGCGGTCATGCCGCCCATGGCGCACAGCGAGCCGTACTGCATCGTGTCGCACAGGTCGCGCAGAAGCAGGGCCTGGTCGTGGCGCTCACTGAAGTCGCTGGTGGCGATCAACCGATCGACCACCTCCATGCCACGCGTCGAACCGATCCGGCACGGGGTGCATTTGCCGCAGGACTCCTCGGCGCAGAACTGCAGGGCGAAGCGCGCCATGCTGGCCATGTTCAGGGTGTCGTCGGCCACCACCACGCCACCGTGGCCCAGCATCGCGCCCATGGCGGCGAAGGCCTCGTAGTCCAGCGGTGTGTCGAAATGGCTGGGCGGGACCCAGGCACCGAGCGGGCCGCCGACCTGGGCGGCCTTGAGCGGTCGGCCGCTGGCGGTGCCGCCGCCGTAACCTTCCACCAGTTCGCGCAAGGTCAGGCCGAAAGCCCGTTCCACCAGGCCGCCGTGGCGAATGTTGCCGGCCAGCTGGAACGGCATGGTGCCCAGCGAGCGGCCCATGCCGAAGTCGCGGTAGAACGCCGCGCCCTTGGCCAGGATGGTCGGCACCGAGGCCAGGGTGAGCACGTTGTGCACCAGCGTCGGCAGGCCGAACAAGCCCTGCAAGGCCGGTAGCGGCGGCTTGGCGCGAACGATGCCGCGCTTGCCTTCGAGCGATTCGAGCAGGGCGGTTTCCTCACCACAGATGTAGGCGCCGGCACCTACCCGGACTTGCAGGTCGAACGCCTGGCCGCTGCCGGCCACGTCAGTGCCGAGGTAGCCGGCGTCGCGGGCGATGGCCAAGGCCTGGTCGAGCACGCGGATCGCATCGGGGTATTCCGAGCGCACATAGATGTAGCCCTTGTCGGCTGCCACGGCGAGGCCGGCGATGATCATGCCTTCGATCAGCAAAAACGGGTCGCCTTCCATCAGCATGCGGTCAGCGAAGGTACCGGAGTCGCCTTCGTCGGCATTGCAGACCACGTACTTCTGCCCTGCCCCGGCGTCACGCACGGTGCGCCACTTGATCCCGGCGGGAAACGCCGCGCCACCCCGGCCGCGCAGGCCGGAATCGAGCACGGCGGCAACCACCTCGGCGCCGCCCAGTGCCACGGCCTGCTCCAGGCCCGTGAAGCCGCCATGGGCACGGTAGTCCTCCAGCGACAGCGGCCGGGTCACCCCCGCCCGGGCGAACAGCAGGCGCTGCTGACTCTTCAGGTAAGGGATGTCGTCGACCAGCCCCAGCGCCAGCGAATGCCCGCCAGGCTCGCCGAGCAAGGCGTCGAGCAGTGCGGGCGCATCCTCGGGGGCAACCGGGCCAAAGCCCTGGCGCCCTTGCGCGCTGTCACACTCCACCAGTGGCTCCAGCCAGTACAGGCCGCGCG
The DNA here is from genome assembly GCF_000730665.1 of Pseudomonas plecoglossicida NBRC 103162 = DSM 15088. Lineage (GTDB taxonomy): Bacteria > Pseudomonadota > Gammaproteobacteria > Pseudomonadales > Pseudomonadaceae > Aquipseudomonas > Aquipseudomonas plecoglossicida. Next base: position 5,871 of record NZ_BBIV01000013.1, on the reverse strand, counting down.
AACTGGTGCGCTGGATATCGATCGCCAGCTGGCGACGCTCGGCCTCACGTTGCAAGGCCACGGCGACTTGGTCAGCCCCCACGGCACGCGCGACGGAGTCGCAGGAAATGAACAGCTTCAGCATGCTGGCTCCTCCAGGCAACCGTTCACCAGCGCGCGCAGGCGCTCGGGGGTGAGCCGTGCGTGTACCTGACCATCGAGCTCCAGGGCCGGCGAACAGGCGCAGGCGCCCAGGCAATACACCGGGCGCAGGCTGATGGCCCCGTCGGCGCTGGTGCCATGGTCGTCCAGCGCCAGTTGCTCACGCAGTTGCGCAGCCAGGGCCTCGCTGCCCCGGCTCTGGCACGACTCGGCCCGGCACAGGCGCAGGGTGTGGCGGGCCGGCGGCGTGCTGCGGAAATCGTGGTAGAAGCTGATCACCCCGCGTACTTCGGCAAGGCTGAGGTTGAGGGCGTGGGCAATGTCGGGCACGGCGGCATCGGGAATGAAACCGATGGCCTCCTGGATGGCGTGGAGGATCGGCAACAAGGCGCCGGGCGTGTCCTTCTGGCGATTCAGGATGCTGTGGATCACGGGCAGGTGAAGCAGTTCATCAGGCATACAGCGGACCTCGGCATCACGGACCCTGCCTGAATGATTGTAGGGGGGCAGGTATCCAGCGTGTTCTGCTGCGGCAAACCTTCCACGTCACGGTTGCGTGGCTGTCTGTCTGTCGCCTCCTTTGCCGATGGCCGTGCGTCTGCGCGCACTGGGCTCATGGGCATCCACAAGCATGGCATTTGTGACGCCGCGAGGTTGCATGCGAGCGACCAGGCGCATCCTGAAACCGACCTGAGCGAAGATGAGCAAAGTGCCAGTTCAGCAACGATAGAGACGTTTTCGGCGCCACCTTGACGTTATTTTCACACCCTTCCCGTTAGCGTCACCCCCCTCTTCGGCAGTCGCCCATCTGGCTGCCGCCATGGTTTACGAGGCACACGTGGCAAACACTGCATCCCCATCCTCGCCTACGCGCGTGGACTGGGCCGGCCTGGGCTGGCTCCTGCTGTTCTTCTGGTATTTTTCCGGCGTCACCCAGGCGCTTCTGCTGTTCAGTGGCACCACCGGCTTCGCAGGCTTTCGCGATTCGCTGTTCCTCAGCACCCTGTGGCTTGCCCCGGTGCTGTTGCTGCCGCGCTTCACCCGCGCCACGGCTGCGGTCATCGGCCTGGTGCTGTGGGCTGCCTCGCTGGTCGGCCTGAGCTATTTCGGCATCTATCGCCAGGAATTCTCGCAAAGCGTGATCTTCGTGATGTTCGAGTCGAACACCGCCGAAGCGAGCGAATATTTCAGCCAGTACTTCAGCCTCTGGATGATGCTGGCATTGCTGCTGTATACCGTGGGCGCCGTACTGCTGTGGAAACGCCTGCGCCCGGTCACCCTGCCCCTGCGCAGCCGCCTGCCGGTGGTCGTGCTGTTGCTGGCCGCCACCCTGGTGTTCCCGTTCTACAAGCAGATGGTCAAACAGGAGCGCAACTTCGCCGATGCCCTGGAGAAGGTCCAGCAACGCATGGAGCCCGCGGTGCCCTGGCAGCTGCTGGTCGGCTACAAGCAGTACCGCCAGCAACTGGACAACATGCAGTCGCTGCTGGCCAAGAACGCTGCGCTGCCGCCCCTGCAGGCGCTGAAGGACAGCAGCGGTGACGCCCCCCGCACCCTGGTGCTGATCCTCGGCGAGTCGACCACCCGCGAGCACATGCGCCTGTATGGCTACAACCGCGACACCACGCCAAACCTCGACGCCCTGGCCGCCAGCGACAAAAGCCTGACCGTGTTCCAGAATGTGGTTTCACCGCGGCCCTACACCATCGAGGTGATGCAACAGATCCTGACCTTCGGCGACGAGCAGAACCCCGACCGCTTCCTCACCGATCCGTCGCTGATCAACCTGATGAAGCAGGCAGGCTACAAGACCTTCTGGATCACCAACCAGCAGACCATGACCAAGCGCAACACCATGCTCACCTCCTTCTCGCAGCAGACGGATGTGCCGGTGTACCTGAACAACCAGCGCAGCCAGAACGCCCGGCAATATGACGATGTGGTGCTGGCGCCCTTCGAGAAGGCCCTGCAGGACCCTGCCAGGAACAAGTTCATCATCATCCACCTGCTCGGCACGCACATGGACTACCGCTATCGCTACCCGAAAGCGTACGAGCACTTCACCGACCGCCAGGGCGTGCCGGGTGCGCTGAGCGACAGCCAGGCGCAGACCTACAACTTCTATGACAATGCCGTGCGCTACAACGACTACGTGGTGTCCAGCCTGATCAAGCGCTATGCGGCCAGCACCCCCAATGGTTTCCTGATGTACCTGTCGGACCATGGCGAGGATGTCTACAGCTCGGGCACGCATGACCGCCTGGGCCGCAACGAAGGCGCGCCGACCCGGCCGATGTACACCATCCCGTTCCTGCTGTGGACCTCCCCGAGCTGGCAGGCCGCCCACCCGCGCGACCTGCAGGCCATGGCCAACCGGCCCTACAGCAGTTCGCACCTGATCCATACGCTGTCGGACCTGGCCGGGTTGAGCTATGACCGCTTCGAGCCGGCGAAAAGCCTGGTGAGCGCGCAGTTCGTGGTGGCGCCGCGGTGGATCGGCGACCCGTACCGCAAGGATGGCCTGCATGAGTTCGACCTGTTGCCGCAGGACAAGGCGCAGCGGGTGCAGGAGACTGCGGCCAAATAGGGCAACCCACCCTGCAAAGGCCGATCCGGCGGGTCTATGACTGCGCCGGATCGGCCTTTTTGTTTGTTGCGCTGGTGGACTGCCCAGCCTTCCCGCCGGTCCAGCCTTGCACCGGTACCGCGCTCAAATACTGCAGGGCCAGCCCCCTGACGCTTGACCCGAGCTGCAACCTCGCTAAATATTCTACGACGTCGCAGAAACCCGCACAGCGCAGGAAGGCACCCATGCGTCTCGCACAGTTCATTCTCGGCAATCTTGAATCGATCCTGCAGGAATGGGACACCTTCGCCCGGACAGTCGAGACCTCACAGCCCGCCCTGAATCAGAAGAGTCTGAGAAACGACGCAGAACAGATTCTCAAAACGGTGGCCAAGGACCTTCTCACGCCGCAAACCGCCCAGCAGCAGCAGGACAAGTCCCGCGGTCTGAGCCCTGTATCCGCAGAGGATAGCGCCGCACAGACCCACGCCGTGCTGCGTCTTACCGATGGTTTCACCCTGGATCAGATGGTCGCGGAATACCGTGCCCTTCGGGCGAGCGTGCTCAGGTTGTGGCTGGCGGACGAACAAGGCCCGGTTTCCCTGCAGCTCGAGGACATGGTGCGCTTCAACGAAGCCATCGACCAGGCACTGGGCGAGTCCATCACCTCGTATGGCAATGCGGTCGAAACCACGCGCAAGACAGTGCTGGCGGTGCTCGGGCACGACTTGCGCACGCCACTGACGGCCGTGCTGATGGGCAGCCAGTTGCTGGAAAGGAGCCTGCCGAGCCCGAGCCGAGAGCGTGATATCGCCACTCAAATTACGGTCAGTGCCCAACGCGCCAACCACATGATTCACGACCTGCTCGACCTGGCCCGTTGCAACCTGGGTATTGGCTTGCCTGTCGAGCCGGAAAACACCGAACTGTGTGGCATTTGTCGCTCGATCATCGACGAAGTCAGATTGGCGAACCCGAAAGTCGACATCATTTTCGACGACGCCGAACAGGTCACCGGGCAATTCGACCCGAACCGCATCGCTCAGGTCTTCTCCAACCTGATCAGCAACGCGGTGCTGCATGGCGATGTCCACCGTCCAATCAGGGTCGACCTCAAGCGGGAAGTCTCGGCAGTACGGTTTCAGGTACAAAATCACGGCGACCCCATACCACCCAGTGCCCTGCCCCATTTGTTCAATCCGCAGGGCCGGTACTCTTCATATTCGGATGACTCGAAAGATCGGTCACAGGGCCTGGGCCTGGGCCTGTTCATCGCGGCGCAGATCGTCGAAGGGCACGGCGGACGCATCGATGTCACCTCCGATGCAGAGCAAGGCACGCGTTTTGCGATCATTTTGCCGAACCCGTAGCGGGCTACTCCTGCGGCCTGCGCGCGCGATGGCTGGGGTCTGTTGTAGAATGTCGGCCTTGTCGCGCCTTATCCCTTATGGGTGAGTCGTACCGGGCACTCCTCCGTAATTCGGTAACAAACACGTTGAACGAAATCACTGCAAAACCCGGCTCAAAGCCAATGACCACGCGCCCTGAGCCGTCCCGCCGCTTCAGCGTTGCACCGATGATGGATTGGGCACATTTTTCCCTAAAGCCTTAATTTACAAGCCATTCAGCCACACCAATGTCATCGCGTACCATTTTTGTACCACCTACGTAACGAAACAAGCGAAGCCTCGGACCGATTCATCCCACCTAGCGATGGCGTCATGGGCGTCTACCCATTCTCTTTATAAAACAGAAAAAAGCTGGCAAAGTGCCACAAAAATCGCGTTCCACTTTTTGCCGAGGAGCACCCTGCCATGGAAGCGCCAAAAAACCTCTACAAATATATGGGTCCAGATATCTCTAATAGATTTTTGGTAGACGGCGAGAGATGCACAATTAAGCTCTCATACCTAAAAGACTACAATGACCCATTTGAGTTCTTTTTGACGATCGACTACAACCAAGAACCTGAGATTCTTGCGTACTACAACGAAATTATCTCAATGGTAACGCAGCAGCCCGTCACCTGCTTCTCAAAATCCCCAATTAGCACTCCGATGTGGGCGCACTACGCCTCAAATTCTCAAGGCTTTGTAGCCGAAATCAATGAGACGGCACTTAATCAATGGTTGGACTCACAAGAGGCTGATCCAAGTTTTGGCGACATCGACTACAGAGACACCCCTAGCGAAGGGATACTGAACCTGCTGCAGCAAGCGTACGTTACTTGCAAACCACGACACACTGGATGGCTCTGGCAAAGCGTAGGGGCCAGAGCCTACTTCACCAAGCAGACTTGTTGGAGCTACGAGCAAGAGCGCCGACTTATCACAAGTAAGAAGGTGGCAAGTAAAATAAACGACAACCTTTCGCTACTATACTTTCCATCAAACTGCGTTACAGCAATAATCGCAGGCGCCAAAGCTTCGAACGAAACAAAAGAAACACTTAAAGAAGTGGCAAAATCTGCCAATTGCAAATATTTCGAAATGCATATAGGTAAAAGTTCTACAAGTCCATTCCTATTGGATAGCACTAACAACACACACGTCTTCCAAAATGGCGGAATTACACCGCACCCTGAAAACTGCGACAATTGCAAAGAACCCAAAACCAATCAAGCTTCAAAGCTTTGCTCATGGTGCAACATCAATGAACGACACGAAAATAATGCCGCGTCGAGAAATGCATTTCGAACGCTGAACAATGCCGGGATCCTTGATATGTATCTCGATAGGTTCCTTGAGATCGGCAAAAATCTCGGGAAATAGAACTATCTTGGCATACTCCAATTGTGCTGCAGTAGGAAAGGGAAAAGGCGCCCAAGCCCCACAGTACCGGGGTTTGGGCGCTTTTTTGCATTCTGGCGTCAACAGGGGCACGGGCATGGATTGGCATTGAATGGCGCATGGTTTGCCCCATTTTTGCCCCAAGGAAAGACCTAGTCGCGCTCACGGAGGCCGAGCCGAACACGCACCGAGAGTGCCTCAACCAAGGATAGGGATTTGAACCCGCCCGCGCAACCTCACAGGCCTGAACACGCCCTATTTTCCAACTGACTCAGCTTCTGCGATTGGCCTCAGAAGGCCCAACGCGGCCCTAATTTTGCCCTAGAAATTTCACCTTTCGACTGGAAATCCGCAACGAGTGGGTTTAGTCGTTTG